>CAZOHB010000141.1:0-6825 GCA_964579345.1 uncultured Parasporobacterium sp. | reverse complement strand
TTCCATCATGGGCAATATCGTTTCGGATGACGACGATCAGCTTTTCCATCATACGCATGCATTGCTGACGTATCTGGAAAACGGCGCGCATAAAAGCGTTTCCGGACATCTGAAATCCACGACGGTGCTTTATACGGCGGAGATCGAGCTGCGTCCGGTACAGGGTGGTGTGATCCGTCGGAAATTTGATCCGGAAACCGGAACGGGATTCTGGAAACTTTCATAAGAAGGACTTGGAGAGATTACATGATTCCAATTATTGACATGCATTGTGACACAATTTCAGAAATATTGAGACGCAGAAAGAATGGAGAAGAGATCGGCCTGCGGGAGAACGGACTCAGCGTGGATTTGAAGAGGCTGAGAGAAGGCGGATATCTTTGCCAGAACTTTGCGCTGTTTACATATCTGGATGGAGTTCGTAAAGCAGGCGAGGATGTTTTTGACCACGCTAGCAAACTGTCCGATTTAATGGACAGTGAATTTGAAGAGAATTCTGACCTTGTCCGGCCGGCTCTTTCGGGAACGGAGATAGAAGAAAATTTCCGGGCCGGATTTCTTTCGGGATTAAAAACGATCGAAGAAGGTGCGGTTTATAAAGGCAGCGTGGATAACCTGAAACGGTTTTATGACAAGGGCGTTCGGATGTCGACGCTTACCTGGAACTTTGAAAACGAACTGGGATTTCCGAATAAGTTTGTTATCGACCCCGAAGATCCAACCAAATGTGATGCTTCCTGCGATACCGAGAACGGATTGAAAAAAGCCGGATTTGAAATGGTCGAGGCGATGGAAACGATGGGGGTGATCATTGATATTTCCCATCTGAACGATGCCGGAATTTACGATGTGTTCCGAACCGTTAAGAAAGAAACGCCGGTCGTTGCAAGCCATTCGAATGCACGGGCGATCGCTTCGCATCCGCGCAACTTAAGTGATGAGATGCTGCGCATGATCGCCGATCACGGCGGCGTCTGCGGGATCAATTTTGCGTATGATTTTATCACGGACGTTCCGGATCCAAAGAGCCTTACACGCATTGACGGAATGATCGCCCATATGAAATATATTCGAAATATTGCGGGCATCGATACCATCGGTCTTGGATCGGATTTCGACGGTATTGGAAATGAAGTGGAAGTCAAGGATGCGGCAGGGATGCAGCGAATCGCGGATGCGATGAGCATGGCCGGATTTTCTGCAGATGAAATTGAGAAAGTTTTTTATAAAAATGTGCTGCGCGTATATAAAGATGTATTAGGGTGAGGGTGCTATGAAAATTTTAAATCTGATTGAAAATGTGGAAGGCACGGAAGGCTGCAAAGCGGCGCACGGACTTTCCTTTTATATCGAAACGGAACGACATAAACTGCTTCTTGACCTGGGGCCGTCTGCAGATACGATTACGAATGCAGAAATACTGGGTGTTAAATTGGACAGTATTGATACAGTCGTTTTAAGTCATGGACATTATGACCATTCCGGCGGCATCCTGCCTTTTACGAAAATCAATGACCATGCGGCAATCTATATGCAGAAAGCGGCGGTTGGAAATTATTATGCTGACGAGGGACCGAATGCGGAGGAGCGCTACAGGTATATCGGGATCGATCCGAAGATTCCGGAACTTCCGCAGGTGAAGATGATCAGCGGCAATTATGTGATCGATGATGAGCTGAGTTTGTACACGATCCCGAAACGAAGCCATCCGGTGCCGTTTGCGAACCGCAGTATTCTGGTGAAACAAGGAGATGCCTTCGTTCACGACAATTTTGAACATGAGCAGTATTTGGTCGTTTCCGAAGGCGGAAAGAATGTCCTACTTTCCGGCTGCGCGCACAACGGAATGCTGAGTATTCTGGACGAGTATGAGCGGCTGTATGGCGCGGATCCGGACATTGCGATCAGCGGATTCCACCTTATGAAAAAGACGGAGTACAAGGAAGAACAGGTTCGCGAGATCCGGGAAACCGCGGAAGCATTAAAGAAACGTAAAACCCGGTTTATCACATGCCACTGCACCGGGCTGCCGGCGTTTGAGATCATGAAAGAAATCATGGGAGACCAGCTGGAGTATGTCCGCTCCGGTGAACCGATACTGTAAGCAGACCAGGGGCAGACAGGGGGACGGTTCTTTTGTCCTGAGAGCCTTTCGCTAACCTGATAGTTTCAGGACAAACGAACCATCCTCTGGGTTAAAAGGAGAAATTTTATGTATAAAATATATATCGCGTCACCGTTTTTTAATGATAAAGAAACCGATGTTTTAGGACGCGTAGAAAAAATCCTGAAAGGACGCGGCTTTGATGTTTTTTCGCCGCGTGAGCATGAGGTGCGCGAGGGCAACGTAGGCGATCCGATCTGGAGCAAACAGACCTTTTTAAACGACAAGGCAGGCATCGACTGGTGCGATTTTCTTGTGATGCTTTACTGGGGAAACTACAGCGATTCCGGAACGGCCTGGGAGTGCGGCTACGCGTATGCGACCGGCAAACCTGTCATTGTTGTACAGCTTGGTGAGTCCTCAAACCTCATGATCCACGAAGGCTCCCACACCAATCTTTACAGCCTGGAAGAACTTGAAGCTTATGACTTTGAAACGAAACCGCAAACCCCGTTCACAGGAACGATGTTTTAGTTGATATTGGCAGCAATCCGGAGCCGCAAGAGAATGCTGTGAAGGATTGACAGAGCAGGTAGGCGGAGCAATCATTGAAAGCGCGCGCAAAGGGGCAAAGAGCATACGCTTTCAGAACATTTTTGTTTGCCTTTCCGCGGAAATACCTTATAATGCAAGGGATGATTTTGAACTAGAAGGAGTAATACTATGAGAATCGCAGTTACACATGACAATGGCGAAGTGTTTCAGCATTTCGGACATTCTGAGGAGTTTAAAGTATATGAAGTGGAAGATGGCGTGGTCAAGTCTTCGGAAGTGATCGGCACGAACGGAAGCGGTCATGAAGCGCTGGCGACACTTCTTGCAAATAAGGCAATCGATGTTCTGATCTGCGGCGGCATCGGAGACGGTGCACAGGCAGCGCTCGAAGAAGCGGGCATCGAACTTTGCGCAGGAGCTTCGGGAAATGCGGATGAAGCAGTTGCAGCATATCTGCGCGGTGAACTGGTCAACACAGGCGCGAACTGTGATCATCATGATCATGGTGAAGAAGGATGTGCGCATGATTGCGGAAGCTGCGGCGGATGCCACAATGAGCCGCTGTTCGAGGGAAAGAACGTCGGAAAAACCGTCCGTGCGCATTACAGAGGAACGTTCAACGACGGTACACAGTTCGACTCTTCTTATGATCGCGGCGAGCCGCTCGAGTTTGTCTGCGGAATGGGCATGATGATCCGCGGCTTTGACGAGGCGGTTGCAAATATGGAAGTTGGCGAGACGGTGAATGTTCACCTGATGCCGTCCGAAGCATATGGCGAGAAGGATCCGAACGCAATCTTCACCACAGAGATCGAGAAGATGAAAGGTGCGGAAGACGTTGAGGTTGGCCAGCAGGTATTCCTGCGGAATATGTACGGCCAGCCGGTACCGGTCATGGTTGTCGCAAAAGATGAGAAGACGATCACATTTGACGCGAACCATGAGATGGCAGGCAAGGAACTGAACTTTATGATTGAGTTAGTCGAGGTCGTAGACTGAGATTAATAGGATGAAAAGATACCGGCGCAGATCATTGATCTGTGCCGGTTTTTTATTTGGGACGGTTCTCAGACAAGGGGAGGGATCGCAGACAAGGGGACGGTCCTTCCTGTTAAAAAATCGCACAGAAAGTACCGTCCCCCATTTTTAATTAATCTTTCTCGCTGCGGCGGATCAGTGTGACCGTGCCGGCGCTTCCGTCAATGCGGATGATATCCCCGTTATGGATCCGGTCTGTGGCATGCGGGATATTGGAAACGAGTGGAAGCCCGTATTCTCTCGCTACAACAGCGCCGTGGGAAATTGCGGCACCGATCTCTGTGATCAGCCCGCCGATCTGTGAATAATACGGCGTCCAGCCGGTGTCCGTATATTCGGACACCATGATATCGCCCGGTGTAAGCGCGTTTGCATCTGCCACGCTTTTTACGATGTGGGCAGGGCCCTCGATGATCCCGCGGCTGACGGGCGTGCCCTTAAGAACTGCGGCTTCGTTTAGCGCTTCGTTCTGATAAACGATCGGCTGCGGTTTTCCATAGGTCAGGTCCGGGAACTTCAGGCTTTGCTGCTGCGGATACAACCGGCGGCGGCGGATCGCCTTCAGGTTCAGGCCTTCTTCTTTCTCTTTGATCAGACGGCCGATCTCTTCATGCGTCAGGAAATAGATGCAGTCGGCATCGGAAAGCATACCGCGGTCGACCATCTGTTCCGCGAGTGCCTCGTATGCTTTCTTAAACGTATAAGTCAGTTTGACAATTCGCGATTTTGTATACTCTCTGACGCGAACGCCTTCTCTCGCAAATTTGACCAGCATCTTCAGTGTCGAGCGCTTTGATGACGGAACTTTCGAAAGCAGTGCGTCGCGGTTTTCTTCCCAGTTGGCAGCCGTTTCTTTTCTTGACGGCGAATTGCAGACGATGGCAAGCTGAGTGAAAAACGTATCAGGGTCATCGCGCAGGGATTTCTGCCGCATCTCGCATTCATTGATGGAACGGTGACCGTGTTTTTCCATGAAAGAATCATATAGCGAACGAATCTTATCGCTGCCGTTCTCAACCGCAGACCGTACAGACTCCGCATTTAAACGGACAGAGCCGGAAACCGCAGAATGTTTTCTTGCTTCTTTTCGAATCTCGTTCGCAAGCTCATACAGTCTTTTTAAAATGTCCGCACTTTCGATGCCGGGGATGTCCACGAGGCAGGCAGCAACGGCCGCGTGCTGCTCGGTTTCATCCTGGAAATACGGCGCGAGCTGCAGATTCAGCGCGCTGCTCATCATTCCGGAAAACGCGGATGTGAGATAATGGTAGTACATGATATCCAGATATTCCTGCAGGTGGGAATCGATCGCCTGATAGGAAGAGCGCGGGTCGCTGCCGCGCGCGATCACAAGTTTCGAAGCAATACGGTCCGCTTCTTTGCAGGCTTTTCCCTTGCCCATAACCGACGAGATATAGCGCGAGAAATTGAATACGCGCTTAAGCAGGTTGGGGGAAGGAATGTTCTCCGGCACTTTGGAATCCAGAACTCTTCCGCAGATGGAAAGGTCGATGGATTCTTTTGACGCCATAACCATGGTCCTGCCGATCGCATAGACCGGCGTGAGATCACCGAACAGATGGCCGCTCAGGGTAAAGTAGCAACTGTACGGTGGAATCTCCTTTTCGGATTTATAAACGCCGGAGTGGATCAGAAGCTTGCGCAGTCCGTAATCCAGTCCGTTTGCACTTGTTGTAAGAGCCAGCGGAGTGATCGCGCCGGGCATCATTTCGGAAATATTGCTGTTGGTGACGACGTGATCCGTGAAATCTGTTTTCGGGTCAAACTCATCGATCGTCGGCATGTCTTCTGTTGTAACCGGCCTCACCTGGAGAAGATAAAGCTTTCCGTCGCGGCCGATCGCCCATTCCACATCCGCTGTGAATTCAAAAAGAGCAGCGATTTTTTGCGTCATTTCATGAACAGAAAGAGCCTCTTCTTCACTCAAAAGTTTGCTGTCCGTTTTAACGGACAGTTTTTCGTCGACGTGAAACTGTGCCGCCTGCTTCTTTCCGGAAACAAGACTTTCGCCGAGACCGGGCACTGCTTCGATCAGCGCCTGTGTCGGATCCAGCGGATCTTTAGAGAAAGCAACACCTGCACAGCGTGCATCAACCATCTCCTGCACAAGCACAGACATTGCGCCTTCCTGCGCATCCGGGTTCATGAACGCCTGATAACTCTCTGCCGTTTCACTGTGCAGAGAATCGAGACAGGTCTGTACCGCTTTGCGGAATTCGTCAGCGGTATGAATATTCAGAACGGTTTCATATTGGCCGGCGGACGAAAGAACACTGCCGTCTTCCGTTGTCGCAGAGGAACGGACGGCAACATTCGAGAGGCCGCTGGAGCGAAATGCTTCTGCAGCTTCGTCCAGGTCTGCTTCTGTTTTCGGCCAGAGCAGTACAAATCCCGGAGGGACCGGGAAACCTGCTTTGCCCAGCACGCTCAGTCTTGCAGCCTTTCCGCCGCAAAAAGGAAGTTTGTCTTCCGGTATATCATATAAGTTATAAAGTTCCATTTATCTTCCTTCCCAGCGGCTTTTATCTCCATTGAAACTGAATTCAATGGTTCCGCGGATTGTTTTTTCATTTACTTTCATGTGTCCGAATCCCTCGGAGAAATAATAGCTGCCGTCATCAAAATGATATACTGCTTCGTCGTCGCGGAAGGTTTCCAGCTTAAAGCTTCTTCCGTTTGTGAGCGTCACATCCAGCACCATATGGCCGTCGGAGTGACCTGCCTTATCCATGTTGGAGTGATTGGTGATCGAAGCGATACTGTCCACCTGACCGAACAGTGTGGTGTATCCCGTCCAGATCTCATCAACGGCCGGATAGCTGACCATGCTGATGTTCAGGACGCAGCCGTTTTCGTCGATTCCGAGGATCCAGAAGTGGCGGTTCATATAGGACCAATAGCGCGGTCCGAAGGAATGGTCGCGTCCGCAGACCATATCCAGATCTTTCACTTCGCTGTCGATGCAGAGCTGACCTTTCAGCGTTCCCGCCTGCTCGTAATGGCGCTGGTTATTCGCGGAGATGTCGGAAAAAAGCTGCTTTGTCCACTTCTCGGATGCGATCGCATGCGCGGTTGTGCGCGGGTCGTTATCATAAAAGAAATCAAAG
>CAZOHB010000140.1:0-6916 GCA_964579345.1 uncultured Parasporobacterium sp. | reverse complement strand
ACTATCTGAATTTCAAATGTCCGTCAAGCGTCGGTTTTGACATGGAAAAGATTGGACCGGACAAAGAAACGAAGACACTTGTCTGCGCAAGAAACTTTGCAGACGGCCAGCCTCCGATGGCAGCTCCTGATTACTTTGTCTGCCACCAGGTAAAGGATGCGGAGGGCGGAATCAACGTCACCTCAAGAATCTGGTACGGCTGGACGGTTCGTTACGGCAGAAGTTATAAAGCACTTCCGGATGAATTCTTTATGCAGCCGATGGTTCCGATGGCACTGATGATCCAGAACGCAACCGAATGGGCAAATCTTGCTGCGATCCTTCCGGAACTGTATGCGGCAGAAAAAGATAACTTATAGGAGGTGAAGTGAGATGTTACATACAAGACACAAAATAGAGTATGATCCTACGAATTGTGTTGGCTGTAAGTTATGCTACAAGGCTTGCTTCATCGACGTGATTCGCTGGGACGAAGAGAAAAAACAGCCGATCTTCAAATATGTAAGCGAGTGCGCACACTGCAATTACTGCATGGCATCCTGCAAGAAAGGCTGCATCACCGTAGTACCGGATTATTCCAGCCAGAGCTACAGACAGAGCTTTGACATGTACCGCTGAGGAAAGGAGGAAATTATGGGACACAATTTCGAAGAAGTAAGAGAGTCTGCTGATATCCTCATCGTTGGCGGAGGTATTGCAGGTTTAACGGCAGCAGTTGCTGCGAAAGAAAAAAATCCGGATGCACAGATCATCGTTGTTGAAAAACAGACTGCCGGATACGGCGGTAAAGCGAATAAAGGCGGCGGTGTGCTTCAGTACTTTGACCTGGAGCATATGAAACCGGAAGAATTTCTTCAGTATCACGTTCATGCAGTCGGCTGCTATCTGGGCGACCAGGATGTGATGAAGAAATATGTAGCAATGAATAATGAAATGATCGACCGTCTGTCCGGCTGGGGCGTTACCGTTCCGAAGGTTAAGATCCCGACAGGACCGATGACCTATATGTTTGGTATCGACCTCGACAGTACGCTGAAAATGGCAGCAAAAGCGAGAAAGCTGGGCGTAAAGATCTTTGATAAGGTTCCGATCTCCGATCTTCTTACCGATAACGGAAAGATCGCCGGAGCGGTTGGATACAGTCTGCTTGACGGAACATTCTATGTATTTGAAGCAAAGGCTGTGATCCTTGCAACCGGCTCCCAGAACTACCGTGTTTCTGAGATGTGGAGCTGCGGACGAGGCGACGGAATTGCAGCTGCATACCGTGCAGGCGCGGAGATGAGAAATGCGGAGTTCGGTAACTTCGGACAGCTTTTCCGGAAGGAAAGCCTCCATGAAGTCGTATTCGGCGAGAACAATATGTACAACCGTCTCGGCGAAAATGTTACCAAGAACTTCCGCAGATTCCCGGAAGCAGATATCAGTGCAACGGCGCTCCGTGAGTGGTACGACCAGATGTCACAGGGCAAGGGACCGATCTATCTGCATCAGCCTCCGAGACCGGATGACGGCGGATTCGACAAGATCTGGCCGCGTCCGTATGGCGGACCGTTCTGGAAAGAGCAGCGCCGTGAGGAAGAAGGCAAGGATAAAGATATGGAAGTCATTCCGGGTCTTGTAGGCGAGCAGTCTCCGGTACGTGTCGATATCAATATGGCTACCTCGATCGAAGGTCTTTATGCAGCAGGCGATGTCTGCTACTGCGGAAGTGGCGGACCGGGAGCAGTTCCTGCACCTCCGGGAAGAAACAGAGGATCCGGTATTCTGAATGCGGTATTTAACGGAATCGTTGGCGGCGAGAGCGCTGCAGAATATGTGAAGAGCGCTGAGGCGCGCAGCCTGAACGAAGAGCAGGTCAATCAGTTGAAAGAGGATGCATACGCTCCGATGCATCGTGAGAGCGGTGTCAGTGCAGAAGACGTGATCGATCTGATCCAGGATGTTATGTGTCCGGTGGAAAACAGCATCATCATGTCACAGCATCGTCTCGATATCTGCATGAGAAAGATCGCGAAGGCAAAAGAAATGGTGAAAGAGCTGAAGGCGGACGACTTTCACGGACTGCTGTCCTGCCACGAAGCGGAAGCGATGGTTCTTTGCTGCGAGATGCAGATGAGAGCATCCATGATGAGAAAAGAATCCAGAGGCTGGTTCTTAAGAGAAGATTATCCGCTTATGGATAATGAAAACTGGCTGAAATGGATCATTGTAAAACAGGAAGACGGCGAGATGACACTTCATACCGAAGATGTACCGATCGAAAGCTATGATGTGCAGCCGCTGAAATTCTGAAATATTTAACGTTCATTTCCCGGCGGGGAGTTCAGCCCCTCTGACTTCCCGCCAACTTAAAAAAAGAAAGGAAAAGGAAAAATGGGAAACAGAGTATGTGATGCATTGGGAATTGAATATCCGGTCATCCAGGGCGCAATGGCATGGACCTCCATGGCACCGCTTGTAGGCGCAGTTTCCGCAGCCGGCGGACTCGGCGTTTTAGGAAGCGGGTTTATGCCGAAAGAGATCATTCTCGGTCAGATGGCAGAAGTCCGGAAAATGACGGATAAACCGTTTGCTGCTAACTTGTTTATTGATCCGACGCCAATGCTGGAAGTAGGTGTTTCCGCAATCCTGGAAGGCAAGCCGGCCGTTGCTTATATCGACAGCCTGAACCTTCTGGATTATGACTTTACCAAGAAACATTACGATATGTTCCACGAGGCAGGAATCAAGGTCGTTGCAAAGGTCAATTATTTAGAAGATGCGATCGTTGCAGCAAAAGCAGGCGCGGACGTGATCATTACAAAAGGTTTTGAAGGCGGCGGACATGTAACAAAAGTAAGCGCGCGTGTACTTCTGGCTGAGGTTGTTGAAAATCTTCCGGATATACCGGTCGTAGCTTCCGGCGGTATCGCAACCCCGCGTCAGGCAGCAGGTCTTACCGTACAGGGCGCAGACGGCATTGAGATGGGTACCGCATTTATGGCAACACAGGAATGCCCGATTCACCCGAACTGCAAAGAGGCAGTTGTGGATGCGATCGACAGAGATATCGTTGCCTGCGGACAGTCCACCGGCGAGCCGAGCTGGCAGATCCGTAACGGACTTGCAGATGAAATGCTGCAGATCGAGGCAGATCTTCCGTGGAGCGAGGCAGCAGACAAGATCCGTGAGATGTCGATGGGATCACTTAGAATCGCTTCTCTCGAAGGTGATCGTGAAAAAGGCGCTGTACTTGCAGGACAGGTTGCAGGTCTGATCCATGACATCCCGCCGGTTGCTGACAGAATCGTGAAATTCTGTGCAGAGTGGGAAGAATTATTAAAGAAACAGTATTCTCTGTTTTAATTGGAAACTGAGTTGTGCATGCAGCAGAAAAAGTATGACTAAGGGGTAGAAAGAAAAGCTTAGATGAGTGAAGTCACGGGACAGGAACAACAGTATAGTAAAACAAGGATAGGTCTGATGCTGGCCGCGGTGATGATGATCGTCGTCATTTCCGGCTTCGGTAATTTCAAATTTGTGCCGATGCAGAATTCCATTATGGAGTTTTTCCACATTCAGGAAAGTTCCTACGGCTATCTGAACACCGCATCCGGATGGGCATCTGTACTGTTCGCAATTCCTTTCGGCTTTCTCGTTCGGAAGCTGCGATGCAACATCAGTATCATAATTGGAATTTCTGTTGCGGCGCTGGGTGTATTCATTCAGGCAACGACCACGAGCTTTGTGGTCATGGTGCTCGGAAGAGTGGTTGAAGGCGCAGGCAGCAGTTTCGCCGGACTTGTAACAGCGGCGCTGACGCTGAATCTGGTCAATCCGAAGAGACTTTCTTTTTGGAGCAGCGTGTTTGTCGTGGCAACGATCCTGCCGCAGGTCATAATGGCCAAGGGCGGGACAGCCCTGATGATAAACAGCGGACTTACGTTTCAGCAGATCTTCCGGATCATAGCGTTTGTGTATCTGGGTGCGATCATCATCTGGCTGATCCTGGTTCCTTTCTCTTTGAAGATTCACGGAGTTGGAAGCAGCGTGAAGCCGACCAGAGAGCAGACACTGAGGGTCATAAAGAACAAGTCCAACTGGTGTGTGGCAATTGCAAATGTTTTCTTTAACCTGGTTTCCATTACTTTTACTGCCTACATCATCAAATATCTGATGACGAAAGGATTGTCACAGCATTCGGCAGCGAATTATTACAGCCTTACGACGATCATCGGACTGGTATCAATGATCATCTTCGGTATCCTGTCCGATAAGCTGAAAACCAAACGTAAGATTGCAGTCATGTCCTGTTTTGCAGCTGCCATCGCGTTCGTACTTCTTGCAGTACTTCCGGGCAACCTGATCATCATTTATGTGCTGGTTTGGGGAACCCTGCCGAGATCAATTGCCGTTATGGTGCAGTCTTCCTCTGCAGATATTGCAGAAGTGCCGACAGATATTCCGATCGTCAACTCTGTAAAGAGTACGATCATGCAGGTAGGCTCGATCATAACAGGAATCCTGCTCGGATATATGATCCAGTATCTTGGATATGATATCTCGATTTTCATTCTTGCAGGAGGTATGGTGATCGCTGCTGTAATGTGGATGTTGGCTAAGAGGATTCCGTAACTTAAGGAAATGAAAGGGGAGAAGCCTATGGCTGTAGCATTAACTGAACAACAGAAACAGAGTCCGTTATACAAGTATTATGAGCTCCCGATCGATCCGGTACCGGAAGATGTCGCAAAAAAAATCATGACAATGACTTACGACAATGAAGACGGAATGGCTTACGAAGACATCAACAAAATGTTTGATGATGGGTATCTGAATTGTGAGTTTGGTCTTTTTGGAAATCCGGACGGCGGATGTATGCTGGCAAATCTGACGGATATGCCGGGAGTTACTCCGGAAATGTTTGACTGGTGGTTTGCTTGGCATGGACTTGACACCATGCGCTATATCATCTGGGACAAGGATGACCATTATTATTGCCAGACACAGAATGTGGAACAGGCATTAAATGACAAACTGTCTTTAAGAGAACGTTTCTGGGATACCGAGCATGAGATCAAAGAAGCTCTTTTGGATGGACAGGATCCCGTTCCGGTAAGACTTCATTTTGTGAATCCGGAAGTTGTAGGATTCGACCCGGAAAAGCTGAAAGAGTTCAAGGGAACGATCATCTGTACGCCGGGACCGGCTATTATGATCCATTTCCTTCGCCCGACAGAAAGAGGCTCAGAACTCAGAACCAGATTTTTCATGGGTTATATGGCTACTCCGAATGGAGTGGTGAGAGTTCCGGAGTTTCCGCGGATCGACGGAATGGGACGTGCGATGCTGATGCATAATGTGAAAGAGTTTACGCATCTGGCGAAAATACTTCCGGATGTCTATAACGAATTTAAAGACGACTGGACGGTCGGACTTTAAACAATAATTTCAATTTTGGTCGTAAAAAGACTAGTAAGGAGGAATTGCAATGGAGAAGAAAAGTATTGGGTTTGGAACACGGGGAACTCTTCTGCTGATTTATCAGATGCTGGCGTATGCAGGATATACGGCATTCACCAACTTCCCGCAGAACGTTATGTCTGATTATTACGGCGGAACAACCACTACAACGCTCATGAACCTGATCGGAAGTTTGATCGGTTACTGTATCACGTATTTTATTGTTGCACCGAACATTGGTAAGATCAAGAGCATGAAGAGAGTTGGTATCATCCTTGGTATCATCTCACTGGCATTCTGCGCCGGCATCACATTGATCCCGCCGACAATGAATGTATTATGGTGTATCTGCTTTGTCTGTGTATTGATTTCTACACAGCTTTGGGGATGCTTCTTCGTTACACAGCTGATCGGAAACTGGTTCCCGAGAAGAAAAGGAACGGTTATGGGTATTGTTACCATGTCCTTTCCGATCGTTACAGGTATCTGCCTGAGCTTATTCATGACACACTTCTATGCAACTTTAGGAACAAGCGGAAGCATTACAATCGCAGCAGTTACAGCATTCTCACCGTATTGGATCATTTCTCTTATTGGTATCATCATCTGTGCAATCTGGCTGAAAGACTTCCCGGAACAGTGTGGTGCTTACAGAGACAATGACAAGAGCTTTACACCTGAGATGGCTCAGGAAATGCTGATGAGAGAACTCGAAGCAAGAAAGAATTCCTGCTGGAAACGTTCCAAAATCTGGGGCTGCAAAGACTGGTGGCTGCAAGCAATTCCAAACTCACTGCTTCTTGCCTGTGCAATGGCATTCATGGTTCAGATCATTCCGGTCCTGTTCTCTTATGGAGACCAGCTTGATGTTCTGGCAGTGCCGAGTTTCGTACTGATGAGCAGCGGTGCAAACGCAGTATTGTTTGGACTTTCCATCTTTGCATGCTTCGGCAGCTGGCTGCTCGGAGTTTTGGATACGAAATATGGAACCAAGACAGCAGTCTTTATCACTTCCTGGATCATGCTTGTTGCAGGTATCCTGGGATTCATCAACAATGTATGGTGTGCAGTTGCAGCTTGCTGGTGCTTAGGACTGTTCATGGGTGCAGCTTCCAACTTCGGTTTAAGCTCCATCGTCCGTTACTGGAGAGCAGAGGACTTCCCGTCTGTTATGTCCGGTGCGCCTCCGCTGGGAACCGTTATCGGTGCAGCATTCCCGTTCATCGTTGCTTCTATCGCAAGCGCATGGACCTACAAAGCAGCATTCGCATTCGTTGGCATTATGGCAATCGTCTGCATCATCTGCATCAGCCTGTTTAAACCGAGAGGTGTTGCAGAGTATGACCGCAAGCTTAGAATCGAAGCCGGTTTAGAGCCTGACGATGTCCTGTTTGACCGTCTTGACTTTGAAAAGAGAATGAATGCAAAAGCATAACTGACTATCTCTTTCAGTTACTCAATTGAAATAACT
>CAZOHB010000139.1:0-6932 GCA_964579345.1 uncultured Parasporobacterium sp. | reverse complement strand
CTTTCTTGAGCCCGGTCAGTTTGTTAATGATATCCGGGATCAGCTCGATCAGCTTATTCAGAGAATCTTTATCTTTAATATTTACGATCTTGGATGTGCCGTTCTGAATCACAAGCACAGCAGACGGGGAGATCTTTGCTCCGGCTCCGCCAGCTCCATTGTTTTTGGTATCTTTATTAAAAGCCCCGGCAGCGACACCAAAAGAAACATCTGCCATAGGAAAAACGACAATGTCTTTATACTGAATCGGTTCGCCGATAATGGTTTTCGTAGAAACAAAATTTTCCAGACTGTTCATCAGGCTTGAAACCGTGCTCTCAAATTTTTCAGCCATTCAGGTACCTCCTTATGACTTTCATAACTTTCTGAATATCTCTGTCAAGATACAGCCTCAATACACATAATATCATATATCCGATAAAAATTCTTCCCTTAATTATGAAATCGGATCGAATTCCTTTATTATAGAATTCTGGTGTCAGGATCAATGCGCCTTTGCTCATTGCTTCCGCAAGAGGAACCGCATTCCCATATACGATCGCAGTATCTTCCGGGTCTTCCAGACCAAATGCGAGGGTTCCTGCAATTTTCCGTGGCTTCAGGTGATTCAAAATATGAAGCAGCTCGACCTTTACATGCTTGAGTGCGCGTTTCGTTGCGCGAGCCTCAAAAATCCGCTTCGCGGTCTGGAACTTTTCATACTTCTCTTTCAGTGACTGCCAGACTGCCCGGATTTTTTCTTTGAGAGGCTTGCCCTTGTCCGCTTCCTTTTTCTCCGCCTTTTTGGCTTCTTTTTCGGCTTTCTCCGCCGCCTTTTCCTGCTCTTTCTGCGTGGCCTTTTCTATTTTTTCCGCTTCGGCCTGTTTCTCTTTCTCTTCTGCTTTCTCTAAAGCCTGACTGATCTTCTCGTATTCTTTCGGATCCGCCTGTACTTCTTCCTCTTCCAGCACCTCCCGAAGAGCCTCTGCCTCAGACTCTCCAAGCGTTCCTTTCATCAGAGGGAAACCGCAGATACTGACGCGGTAGCGGACCTTTTTTTCATGATAACCTGCTGCCGCTTTTGCAAATCCGAAGATCCAGGAGGCGGAAACATCTGCTTCGGTGTCAGCATTTTCGCCCTGCACTTTGGCTTTGTAAGCGATTGGTGCAAAACATACCAGAAGCACGAGGAGCAAAACAAACCCCACGATACAGGCAAGGACAATTCCTATGATTTTCAGGATTTGTAAAACGATCATTGGAAAAAGCTCCTGACTGCATAAGCACCTGTTTTTTGAAATACATCGAGGATGATCTTCTCGCAGACCTCAAAGGCTTCTTCTTTTGTGACAGCCAGCCCCAGGATCTCCCGCTCACGGCACTGCTCTTTCAAAAGCATAAATGCCGGAAGGATATCCAGCAGATCTTTCCCGTTTGAAGCAAGGGTGATCACATAGACTCCCGCAGCAATCTTGCGCTGCTCCAGCTGTTTTATGATTTTATTTTTCTTTTTTCCGGCTTCCTCGCCGATATAAAGATCTTTATACCATTTCATGGAACGTATCTCTTTTCAAAACACGGCCACTTTGCCGGTACATGATTTCAGAACACGATGCTTATCTTCCGAACTTTCTTGCGGAACGCGGATCAACGTTTCTGGTAAGGCGCTGCTTTTTCAGAAACTCGAGACGGCTGGTCGGCTGAGTCTTCTGTTTAGCAGTCACTGTTTTGGAGACATCATCTGTATCGTCAGCAGAATCATTCGCCGCTTCAGTAAACGCTGTTTCTATTACCTCGTCAGCAGAAGCAGGTCCCACTTCCGGCTCATCCACAGGTTCTGAAACAGCTTCTTCTGACGCTGCCTCTTCCGGCATTACCTCTTCCGGCGCGGAATCTTCAACCTTATCTTCTGCCGGTTCTAAATCTGCTTCTTCTTCCATCTCCGGATCAGCATAATACTCACCGGCATCCTCAACAGCTTCTGCCTCCGTCTCCTTCAGTGCCTTCGCTGAGATTCTATTTAAGAAACCTCCGAGGATCATAAGAAGCGGCAATACAATTCCGGCAAAGAGGACGATTACAAATCCCCACCATGCAGGGTAAGCTTCCGAGCCCTTCACCATCCGGCCGGAAGTTACAAACATCAGAACGGTAGCTAAAACTCCGAGTACCAGCATGACGATTCCCCAGACAACACAGCGCAGCCAGTGCTTCGGATTATTGGAATGCCGAAAAGAAAGTGCTCCGACACCAATCTGAAAGAGGCCTAAAATGACTCCATAGACCCCGAACAGAACCAAAAGACCGGTCAGGATCTCTTTGCCCATTTCATCAAAACCGATTGCTCCGAGGAATCCGTACATCAGTGCCCAGAGCACATTCAGTAAGCCGAAAATGATAAATAAGATTCCTGCGATTTTTAAGACAGCGTTGCCTTTTGCCATCATGCTTTTCCTCCGAAAGAAAAATCTAAAAGTAACTAATGAATTATAACATAAGCCGCATCGTTTACCAACTTAATTATGCGACAGTTTTTTCCGTTTTTTCATCAAAAAGAATCAAGGTCAATGCCGGGGCACAGCGCTACTGATTCTTTCTGCCCTGTGATCCGGCTGTCTTCCCCTTCTGTCAGATAACAGGGAGACCTTTCGGTCTCCCTGCGAGTTTTAAATCCAAATATTCATGTGTGTTTGAAACTTGTCAGACGAAATTATTTATCCCCGTCAAATTTGTCTTTTACGTCTTCCACGACGTCTGCTGCCTTGTCTTTTGCATTATCAGCAAACTCTTTGACATCGCCAACAACATCGCCTGCTTTTTCTTTAACATCATCTACAACGTCTGTGACTTTGTCCGTAGCTTTGTCAGCAAAATCTTTGACATCATCCACAACATTTGCAGTTGTTTCTTTTGCTTCTTTTGCAAGACCGACAACATCATCATCCATTTCTTTGACTTCGTTTGCAACATCGCCAACAACAGATGCGAAGGATGTCTGAACGCCTTTGGATGCGTCATAGGATTTCTTGTTCATAACAGCACCGACGATTGCCAGAACCGGTACAACGATACCAAGAACGATCGACACTACGGTTGAAGCGCCGTTGTTTAAACTCTGGCCGGTTTCTTTTGCAATAGCACCCGCAGAAGCGGCTACGATAATAACGCCAACAACCTGAAGAACAATAACAATGATGGCCCATACCATGCATTTTGTAGCCTTTTCCGGATTTCTGGCGTTCTTAGTGCAGATAATACCTGCAATCAGTTCTGCAATACCAGCAAGGATCGTAATGATGATTCCGACGATGACTCCAGCCGGTGCTCCAAGAGCAATCAAACCAACAACAGCCGCTATCAGAACAATTGATAAAATAATGTTCAGTGCACCACCAACGATCATGATGATACCCATGACCTTAAGTAATGTTCCGCCTTTTGCTTCCATATCGGTTACCTCCTTTATAAAAATACAATTTAACAGTGTTATCTTAACACACATTGTGTCAAATAACCACAAAAAACATTTCAATTCATTATCATGGTAGTGTAAAGAGGCAGTGCTCCCTTTTCTTCTGCAAAGTCGATCAGGCAGATTCCAAAAGAGATTACAGCAGCAGTTTACTTCAGAAGATGCAGCTTTCTTGCAAGCGCGATGATCTTTGTTCCGCCCGGGAACAGATAAAGCTCATCCACATCGATGACCTTCAGAAGCAGAAGCGATGCTCCATAGATCACGATCGCGAACAGAATCGAGACGATCACAGCGATCGCATTGCTGTGCAGGAGCGAGCGGATGCCGAGATTGATAAAGAAGACAAAGATACCCATGATCACGGAGCATACCGCAGGCAGGACAAAGGTCTTCACCTTTTCCTGTTTATAACCAAGATACTTCTTCAGCGATCTCGCATTCAGAAGGCAGACCGTAAAGGAGAAGATCATGTCACAGATTACGACTGCAAAGATATCGATTCTTAAAATGTACAGCATGATGACCAGGATCACTGCATGCAGAACGAGGGCGATCGCGGAATGAATAACCGGGATACGCATCTTATCAATTCCCTGAAGGATCGAGTTCGTGATCGTAGACAGGGAATACAGCACAACCGAGATACAGCCGATCATCAGCATCAGCGAGACCTTATCCGGATCCACACTGGTCGGGAACAGCAGATTGATGATCGGTTTCGCAAGGACACCGATACCAACGGCACAAGGCATGGCAACGATCATCGTGACTTTGATCGAGGAGTCGATCTTGCGAATTACATTTCCCCTGTTTCCCTGAGTCAGAGATTTGACGACACTCGGGATCAGGGAAGACGCCAGCGCGCTTGCAAGCGCGATCGGGACATTGACGATCAACCGGTAATTACCGGTAAACATGCCGGTAAAGGTATCGATCATATCGTGGTTCATCCCTTTTGCTTCCATAATATTACTGAACAGTCCGGAATCCACAAGGCCGGTCAGGTTATAGATCGTCGTACTTAAAATAACCGGAATGATCGTAAGGACCAATGTTTTCAGGATGCTGCTGAACGGTTCTTTTTCCTCTGACGGATCCGCAGCGACCATGTCTTTGATCGATCTTCGGTACAGTAAATAAAGCAGGATCAGAAAGACCAGAGCCGCGCCTGCGCCGCAGACGGTTCCGAGCGTTCCTCCGGAAGCGCCCATCGCCTCCGGCACGTTATCAAATGAAAATTTATGAACCGTTGCAGAAGTCAGTGCAATCTTATAAAAGGCTGCCGCTGCAACAAGACTTACGATCGCGTTGATGATCTGTTCAAAGATATTTGAAACAGCAGTAGGCACCATCGTTCCCAGCCCCTGGAAATAGCCTCGCATAACGCCGAGGACTGACATGATGATCAATCCGAAAGAAAGGGTCCGGAGCGCGATCGCGCTTTGCGGATAATTCAAAAGATTTGCGAAAAAGTCTGCGCCGAAATAGGTGATCGCAAAAGCGATGATTCCGATACAGAGGGCAAAACACAGAGCAAACGCAAAGATCCGGCGGGTATTCTTATACTCTTTCAGCGCCATCCGACGGGATACCATTTTGGAAACCGCAAGTGGCATACTATAAGAAGAAAGCAACAACAAAAAGGAATACACTTCAAAAGCGATTCCATAGTAGGCAACACCCTTCTCTCCTAAAATGTTGTTCAGGGGAACTCTGTATAAGATGCCGATCATTCTGACAACGATCGAAGAGACGCCTAAGATAGCGCCCTGCATCATAAAATTGCCTTTTTTATTTTTTGCCATTCCTTCCCTGTTCGTGTGTCAATAGTTTCTGTCTTGTTCGGATGCGGCTGACATCTATCTGCGGATCTTCAGCACCTCATCCATCAGCCGGCGCTGCTCTGCTTCCATCAGTTCCGCATCTTCCTGTAAGATATGGTCATAACCTGTTAAGTGTAACATACTGTGCACAATTAAGAAAGACAGTTCGCGGATCTGACTGTGTCCGTACTTCTTTGCCTGCTCTTTCATTCTGCTGCCGCAGATGATGATATCTCCGAGGATATTTTCTCCGGCTTCTTCCAGCTCGCCGTCAAATACGCCCGGTGTTTCATAGTCAAAATACGGGAAAGAAAGAACGTCTGTTACGCTGTCATTATTTCTATTGTCACGGTTGATCTCCCGGATCACTGAAGGTGTCGTAAGAAGCACATTGACCTCAAGCTCCTTCGGAAGATTTTTATCTTTTGCAACCGCATTCACCGCATTTTTGATGATCGGGTCCGGATCATCAAACTCATACCGGATGCGGGTCTCGTTTTCGATGTATACTCTCATTTCAGATGCACCTGTTCTTTTACTTGTCCTTGGATCTGGAACGCGAATTCTGTTTCTTCTCGTATTCTTCGTAAGCCATGACGATCTTCTGAACGACCGGATGACGAACCACGTCCACGCTGGTCAGAGTAACGATCTCAATCTCTTCTTTCACTGCTTCGAGGACTTTGATCGCCACATCCAGACCCGAGATCTGGCCGTAAGGAAGATCCTTCTGCGTGCGGTCACCGGTCACGACAACCTTGGAGCCGAAACCGATACGGGTCAGGAACATTTTCATCTGTGCCGGGGTCGTATTCTGCGCCTCATCCAGAATAATGAAAGCATTATCAAGGGTCCGGCCGCGCATGTAAGCAAGCGGTGCCACTTCGATCAGCCCTTTTTCACTGTTGGAAAGGTAGCTTTCCGCTCCCATGATCTGGTAGATCGCATCATATAAAGGACGAAGATACGGATCCACCTTTCTCTGCAGATCGCCCGGAAGGAAGCCCAGGTTCTCACCGGCTTCGATGGCCGGGCGGGTAAGGATGATACGGTTCACATCCCCTTTCTTAAACGCATCGATCGCCATCGCCATTGCCAGATACGTCTTTCCGGTTCCGGCAGGTCCGAGTCCGAATACGATCATGTTTTTCCGGATTGCATCCACATAGGTCTTCTGATTAAACGTCTTTGGTTTGATCGGACGTCCGTTCACGGTACGGCAGACAATCGTCTCATCGAGGTCTGCAATATGGGAATGCGTCCCTTCCTGTTCGAGGGAGATCGCATACTCCACGTTCTGTGTTGTAACATGCTCGCCTTTGCGGACAACATTCGCAAGGTCTTCCAGGATACTCTTTGCGCGCTGTGCGCTGACTTCATCGCCAATGATCTTGATCGCGGAATCCCTGGAAAGAATGGTGACATGCAAAGCTTTCTCGATCTTTCGGATATTCTCGTCAAACTGACCGAAGATCTCCTTAATTTCCTGAGCCGAAAGCTCTGTGGTTGTTTCGATACTGCTCAATATGGTACTCCTTATGCGGACTGCGGTTTTCGTCCGGTAAAACATTAATAAAACGATCGCCGGATTCAGCCGCGGCTATTTCCGAACTGGGAATACCTAATGGGAATTCTCCCTTGTTCTGGTTGATGAA
>CAZOHB010000138.1:0-6933 GCA_964579345.1 uncultured Parasporobacterium sp. | reverse complement strand
GAAGCCATACCGGAAACAGCGCATATTTGACTTTTGCATCATTCAGACGAACAGAGCCGTTCTTAAGCATGATGCCGGCATATCCGCCCGTCGTGGAAGCAAGTGCGTCCATGATCGATGTTTTTACACGCTCATTGATCCGGTCCAGATTTTCATTGGACTGTACATCATATCGGTCAGCCAGATAGCCGGAAAGATACGCGGTCTGGAAAGGCACGGCCTTTGAGGCATCAAACGGCTCGATTGATTCCATCAGATCATCCGGCATATTCGAAGAACCGTCTGCAGGGATGTCGGAAAAGTGGACATGTCCTGCACGGCGGACATCGAAATAACTGGTCTCGGTATACATATTCCGGGTATCTGACCAGGTGCGGACCTGTGTGCCTTCAAACTGAGCGGCACCTTCGCCTTCCCCTTCAAACAGCCAGAACGGGACATAGACACCTTTGATCTCATCGATATGGTTCTGATCTTTGAAGAGTTTCGGCAAAAGCTTTTTGCCCTCCAGATGTCTCAGATACGCCTCTTTCGCTGCTTTTTTATCTAATTGAAACGGAATTACCAGATCCGGTTTCAGATCGCCGGAAAACTGTCCCATCAGTACAACGGGATTGCCGCAGTACGGGCAGCTGGTAGCTCCGAGGTTTGCATCGCCGATGATCTGACCGCCGCAGGATTTGCATACGTAGACACGCATTCCTTCGGTCTCGCCTTCCTGCCAGACATGACCGGCAGTTTCCCAGTCCATAACATCCTGCTGGGTAAACTGATCAAGACCGTTATCATAATCCTTCAGTGCAGCTACATCGATTTCCGAATCACAGTACGGGCAGACCATTTTCTGGGCATTGCTGTCAAATGTCAATTTGCCGCCGCAATTGGGGCATTTATACTCTTGTATATCTGCCATTCTGTTGGTCTCCTTTTTTTGTTTATTGTTTATGTACGCCCGGGAATCCTCCCGAGCGTACAGAAACGTTAAAAACTTTTTACTGAAGCTGTGGGCCGCAGATAATGCAGCGTTTCGTCGCTGCATAGCGCGAAAATGCATGACCGCTTGCGGTCTTCCTTCTGCATTTTCTGCGCATTCCCTGTGCTAACTGCAAGCACGGGTGCAGTTTACTGCAGCTGTGCGCCGCAGTTGGCACAGAATTTCGCACCCGGTGTTACCGGTTTGCCGCACTGTGAGCAGAATTTCGGTCCGCTGGAAGGAGCGGCTGCATCAGCCTGAACAGCCTGAGCTGCCTGATCCATCGCCGGAGCCGGAGGTGCCTGCTGCGGCATGCCCTGAGGCGCTGCCTGCTGCTGAGCTGCTGCCTGCTGGAACAGTCCGTTGATCGTTCCGCCGCCTGCATTCATTGCCATACCCATGCCGACAAAGCCGTTCATCGCTCCGCCTTCATTCTTCGCTGCATTTTCCATCGCTGTAGCAGTTGCACCAGCCATAACGCCTGCTGCCAGAGCCGGATTGGAAAGAGCTGCGCCACGCTGGGTCTGTTTGATCAGTTCCTGATCCTCTTCCGGAAGCGTTACGCTGCCGAGAGCAACACTGACAACCACGAGTCCTCTGGTGTCATTCCATTTAGCGGAAAGCTGCTGGTTCATTGCCTGCTCAAGCTCGGTATTATGCGCGATGATCTCGTTCGGACGTAAGCCGAGAGAAGAAAGCTGCGCAAATGCCGGCTGAAGAGCTGCGATAAACTCTGTCTTTAACTGATCTTCGATCTCGCTGCGTTTATATTCATCTGATACGTTTCCGCAGACATTGGTATAGAATTTGATCGGGTCTGCGATCTTGTAGGAATATACGCCCGAGCATCTTACGGATACATCCAGATCCAGTCCGATATTTCTGTCAACGATACGGAACGGGATCGGGTTCGGGGTTCCGAATTTGTTATCCAGAAGTTCCTTCGTATTAAAATAGTAAACTCTCTGGTCATGTCCGGTGTCGCCGCCGTAGCCGATACGTTTTCCCATGATCTTAAAGGTTTCAAGGATTGCCTCTCCGAGATTGCCGGAGAAAAGGCTCGGCTCTGTCGAAGCATCATACGTAAACTCACCCGGTTCCGCGCAGACTTCCACGACCTTGCCCTGATCAACAATGATCATGCACTGTCCGTCAGCAACTACGATTCCGGATCCGCTGCTGATGATGTTGTCATTTCCGCGTGTATTCGAGGAACGGCTTCCGATCTGTTTCTGGCCTTTGACCATTAATGTTTCTTTATCAAGTGCCTCACAATAAAAGAACTCCTTCCATGTGTCGGCAAGTGCTCCGCCGACTGCCCCCAAAGCTGCTCTTAAAAGTCCCATAACTATTGTTTCTCCTTTCAAAAAAAATCCACTTCAACACTCGCACTTTAACGAATTAGTGTGTGATTATGATACCATTTCCGACTTGTCTTTTCAACCTCATTGAGCTATTATTAATCCGTGATTTGAGTGCATTTCACTTTTATTTTGTTGTAATTTTTTTGACGGAAAGGAGGAAGATATGGACATTGTTACGATCCCTGCAGAAGAAGAAATACTCAACCTTCTGACCGAGAAAAAATATGCTGCGATCCGGGACATTTTTATCGAAATGAACCCTGCGGATATCGCAGCTCTGATGAACGATTATCCAGAGGTACGGAGTCCCATCCTTTTCCGTCTGCTGCCCAAAGAACTGGCTGCAGATACTTTCGTTGAAATGGACAGCGATATCCAGGAGCTCCTGATCAAGGGCTTTTCCGATACCGAGCTGCGTGACGTACTTGATGAGATGTTCGTCGATGATGCCGTTGATATTGTCGAAGAGATGCCTGCGAACGTCGTGAAACGTATCCTTTCCAATACCGATGCTGATACTCGCGCTGCGATCAACAAGATCCTTCAGTATCCGGACGACTCTGCCGGAAGTCTGATGACGATCGAATATGTCAGTCTCCGGAAAAACATGACTGTTTCCGAGGCGCTTACGCGAATCCGCAGGACCGGTGTGGATAAGGAAACGATCTACACCTGTTATGTGACCGATTACAACCGGAAACTGCTTGGACTGGTAACGGCAAAGGATCTGCTCCTCTCCGAAGAAGATGAGCTCATCAGCGACATTATGGAAACCAACATGATCTTTGTTCACACCCATACTGATAAGGAAGAGGTTGCTCAGAGATTCAGCAAATACAACCTTCTGGCAATGCCTGTGGTAGATGACGAGGAACGCCTCGTCGGTATCGTTACCATCGACGACGCTATGGACGTCATGGAAGAAGAGGCAACCGAGGATATCGAAAAGATGGCAGCTATCCGTCCGGGTGATAAGCCGTACTTCCAGACCAGTGTCTGGCAGACATACAAAGCCCGCATCCCATGGCTGCTGATCCTGATGGTCTCCGCTACTTTCACTTCCCTGATCATCACCAAATTCGAAAGTGTACTGGATGTTTCCATCGTCCTTTCCGCGGCGATCCCAATGCTGATGGACACCGGCGGAAACTGCGGCGGACAGGCTTCTGTCACGATCATCCGTGCGCTCTCTCTGGACGATGTGGAATTCAAGGATATTTTCCGGGTCATCTGGAAAGAACTCAGAGTCGGACTTCTGTGCGGAGTCTCGCTTGCAATTGTAAACTTTGTAAAAATGCTGATCCTGCATCAGGGTACCGTCCTGATCATCACAGTCATCTCCATGGCACTCTTCTGTGCCGTTATTGTGGCGAAGTTTATCGGATGCGTACTTCCGATGCTTGCGGCCAAGATCGGCTTTGACCCTGCTGTCATGTCCAGCCCGTTTATCACGACAATTGTAGACGCACTGTCACTGCTCTTGTACGTAAATATGGCAATCGCAATTTTACATATATAACTTAACATGTATCTTACATTATATTTCAGCTTATAAACATGGAAAGAAAACCAAGAAACGCAACTATCAATCATCATACAGGAACGATACGGTCTTCCTCCGGCGAACTTCGCAGAAGAGCGTCGGAGCATCACTCATCCGCAGAAAGGCACACAGCGTCAGAAAGATCCTCTGCCGGAGAAAGACGAACCTCCGCCGGACGGACTTCTGCCGGAACCCGCTCCGCTCAGCGAAGCTCTGCAGGCTCTTCGAGACGCGCTTCTTCGGGAAGAGCCGCCTCTTCCGGAGCCTCTTCCGCAAGACGTGCTTCCTCCGGATCACGCAATATCCCGGCCCGCAACTGGAAAAAGCGAAGACGTGCCGAGGAGACTCGCAGGAAAAGGAGACTGCTGTTTGGAGGCGGTGCCGCTCTTATCGTTGTGCTGGCTGTGATCGTTCTGATCGTCGTCTCTTCTCTGGTCGTTCCGGAAGCCGACAAACTGAATGTGGAGTCTTCTTCCTCGACCCAGATCCTGACCTGGAAGGGAAAGCCGAAAAACATTTCCTACCAGATTTACCGCAAAAGTACCGATTCCGATTTCGAACTGGTACATACGATCCCTGCAGGCGGAGATCCCTCATTTGTTTCCTCCGATCTGCAGAGTGCTTCTTTATATGAATATAAAATCGTTGCCGTAAAAGGAGAAGGCGACAAAGCAAGAGAAAGCAAAGGTGTTACGATCAGCGCCTATACCCTTCCGGAAACACTGACCG
This sequence comes from uncultured Parasporobacterium sp., assembly GCA_964579345.1. Lineage (GTDB taxonomy): Bacteria > Bacillota > Clostridia > Lachnospirales > Lachnospiraceae > RGIG5612. The sequence goes on along the minus strand of CAZOHB010000138.1, from coordinate 2,324 downwards.
AATGCTCTGCCCTTACGATGTCCAAAGATTCTCTTACGATCAGCTGGCCGGAAAAGCAGAAAAAAGACGGCTATGAACTGCAGCTTGCGGCAAGCGAGGATATGAAAGATGCAACTGTGCTGAGCTATACGGCTGCAGATGCCCAGACAAACGAAGCGGCAGGCACCACGATGGTGACCATCCCGAATCTGCCGACAGGCTCTTCCTATTTTATTAAAGTGCGCTGCTTTGTAGGCGACCATATCTACTCCGAATGGAGCGATGTCTTCCAGGGAAGAGTTACACAGGCAATTGATATGACGGGAATCGACCCGAACAAGCCGATGGTCGCACTGACTTATGATGACGGTCCGGACAAAGGCCCGATCACCAACAAGATCTTAGATGCACTGAAAGAAGTTGGCGGTCATGCAACATTCTTCCAGCTCGGCTATCTCGCGGAAGCCTATCCGGAAGTCGTTCAGCGGATCGTAGACGAAGGCAGCGAGATCGGATGCCATACCTACGACCATGAACATATGGGAGATGCCGTTACAACAGAAGATATCGTCCGTGCAAATGATGCGATTGAAAAAGCATGCGGAGTCCGTCCTGATGTGTTCCGTTCTCCGGGCGGCTCAACGACCGACCTGATCTACTCCACCTGCAAATCCGAAGGACAGGCGATCTTCCATTGGAGTGTCGATACGAGGGACTGGTCCAGCAGGGACGCAGATTCTGTCGTCAGCATTATTAAAGAACAGACGGAGGACGGAGATATCATACTAATGCACAATATCTACGATTCCTCGGCAGAAGCCTCTGTAAGGATCATCCCGTGGCTTGCGGAACAAGGCTACCAGCTGGTTACCGTTGCTCAGCTGATCCAGGCAAAAACCAATCGACCGCCGAAACCGGGCGTGCAGTATTTCGACGCCTCGATGACCAGCGAAGACTAAAAAAGATAAAAAAGAGCAGGTTCTCACGAACCTGTTTTTTTGTTTCAGAGTTTTGTTACATTTATGGCCTGCGGCCCTTTTTCGCCGTCTATGACTTCGTATTCTACGACATCACCTTCACTGACTGTTTTAAAGCCTTCCATATTGAGTCCCGTATAATGAACGAATATATCGTTACCTTCTTCGTTACAGATAAAACCGTATCCTTTTTGGTTGTTAAACCATTTCACTGTTCCTTTTGCCATTGTTCTCCTCCGTAAGTAAAATATTCAAGTCATCAAAGCCAAAATCAGCCCTTACGATAGAATTTAGCACAACTGCATAAGGGTGTCAACACATTGTCGTGTCCTTTTCTTATACACAATTCCTTACTCTGTGTCACCGATAATTCCGATCTTTTTTGCTGCCGATTTGATCCGTGCGAATTCCAGAAGTTCCTTGATCTCATCGATGCTGTACGTGTAATCGGTATTGCAGAAATGGCAGTTTACCGTGATCGGCTCATTGTCATCAATGATTTTCTGCAGTTCTGCTTTTCCCATGCTGATCAGAGCTCTTGCCACATGTTCCTTGGAACAATTGCAGTGAAAACCGGTTTCGATTCTTTCATTGATCTTCAGATCAAACTCTCCGAGGATCTCCTCCAGGATTTCTTCCGGGCCCATGCCGTCTTCCATCATATCCGTCACAGGGCGAAGGCTGCCGAGTTTTTCCTCGAGGCGGCTTACGATTTCATCACTTGCATTCGGCATCATCTGAATGATAAAACCGCCGGACTGTGCAACAGTATTTTCCAGACTCATCAGTACGCCCAGCGCGACTGCACTCGGTGTCTGCTCCGAACGCGCAAAATAGTAGGTCAGATCTTCCGCGACCTCGCTGGTTCCCAGCGGGACCTGGCTGACATACGGCTCCTTCAGGCCCAGATCTTTAATTACTGTCAGAGTTCCGTATCCGATCGCTGCTCCGACGTCCAGCTTGCCTGCATAGTTTGCCGGAATCAGAACCAGCGGATTATCTGCAAAACCTTTGACATTTCCTTTGGAATCCGCCGTAACCGTCAGGGAACCGATCGGTCCGTCTCCCTGCATCTTGATCGTAAGGACATCCTGATCCCCTTTCATCATGACGCCCATCATGGCGCCTGCAGAAAGCAGTCTTCCCAAAGCAGCCGTTACGACCGGGCTGCTGTTGTGGCGCTGTCTCGCCTCTTCTACCATATCCGTTGAACGAATGGCAAAGGCTCTTATATGGTCTCCTGCGGCTGTCGCGCGTAAAATATAATCACTCATAATTACTCCTTGTATTTATTATTAGTTATTTTAATAAGGTTTTTCTTTCCATTGTTGTTTTAAGAAGTTATAGCCTACCGGCAGATCTATCCAA
>CAZOHB010000137.1:0-6976 GCA_964579345.1 uncultured Parasporobacterium sp. | reverse complement strand
AACCTCCCTCTGTGGGGACATTCCGAGTATCCCTGCAATGAGGGGTTCCTCTGGCGGGGATATTTTTCTGCCGAAACCCGGCCGTTTACAGCTTTGGCATGTCGATTACGGCCTTGGTGTATCTATTTACGCCCTTCGCCACGCCCCTGCGGCAGCACGTTCCTTCGAAGCTAGCAATCCCAATCCAAGGCAACACGTTCCTTCGAAGCCAACACTCCCAATCCAAGGCAGCACGTTCCTTCGAAGCCGGCAATCCCAATCCAAGACAGCACGTTCCTTCGACATCAAGACAATTATTAAGGACTGAACTCTGTTCCTCGCAGAATTCAGTCCTTGTCAGCTGTGTTGCTTCCTGCTGCTATTTGTCAGCATAGCAGGAAGGATTTCAATATTTTATTTTCAAACAAAGGTCCGAACGATCGTCTTGCTAGAAGAGTTTTGCCAGATGCGGCACCATCTCTTCGATATTCATAAATGAAGTGTTCAGGCAGATATCGTAGTTGCTCTTATCGCCCCACTTCTGCAGCGTATAATCTTCATAATACGCAGCTCGTTCTTTATTGACCCGTTTGATCTGTTTTTCCATCTCTTTCTGAGAAAGATTCTCGCCTTCCGGAGCACGGTCCATGCAGCGTTTCAGCCGGCTATCCGGATCCGCATATATAAACAGACGGAACAGTTCGATTTCTCCCGCATCCCGCAGATCCTTTAAAATATAGTCTGCGCAGCGGCCGACGATCACGCAGTTGGATTTCAAAGCCATTTCCTTGATCACTTCTGTCTGTGCTTTGATGATCGTCTGCATCTGGTGAATCTGATAATCAACGTTCAGGTTCATCGTCTGTCCGATATTGATCGGGAAAAAGCGGTGTGATTTGCCTTCCACGATTTCTTTTACAAAACCTTCCGCAAATTCCGTATGGTTTACGATGGCGGTAACGACTTCTTTATCGTAGTACTCAAACCCAAGCGCATTTGCAAGGCGAACACCCAGTTCTCTTCCGCCCGAACCAAACTCTCTGCCGATCGTGATCACTCTGTTCATAAAATCACCTCTGTTTCTCGTCTTAAATGCAATATATTATCCTGTTCGCTATTATAGCATAATTTCCGGATTTGTTCTAAAAAAGATCAGATAAAGATATTCAAAATACCGATGATCAGGCCGAGCAGTCCTCCGAGATAAACCAGATAATTCATCTCTCTTTTGATTGCTTCATTCACCAGCCGCTCGATCTCACCCGGATCAAGCTCCATGATCTTATCGTAGATAAACTGCTTAATGTGGAACGTTTCCGCGATTTTCTCTTTTGCTCCACTCATAAAACGGACATAGCCTTTTCGGATCGCGTCCATAACGACCTGTTTTTCCACACCGACGTCGCTCAGGATCGTTCCGAGGTCCTTGTCTTTCAGCTCGTCGCTCTGCTCTGTCAGGATCGGGTACAGCAGCTCAAGATCATTTTTTACGACATAATCCTCTACCTGTCTTCCCACATAATGCGAAAGACGTCCGGCAATGTCCTCATTCAGGATCAGGTTCGTAACCAGTTTGCCTTTCACTTTTTCACGGATGATCTTTTCCGCTTCCCCCGCAACAAGGCCCTCGATATCCGTCCGCACGATCGCGGCATGCATTTTGTGATAAACTGCTTCCTTGATCTTCAATTTCGACTCTTCACTGACATTTTCAGACAGATCTGCGATCTTTGTCTGTGACGCCATATTGTAGATGCCTTCCGAAAAGCGCTCCGTCATTTCCTCTGACATGAAGATGCCTTCAATATCCGTGTTCGTGAAGAAATTCTGATACACCGTATTGGAAAGAGCCTCCGCGAGCGCTTCCTGATGGCGCGGGATCACGCCCGGTGTAAACGGAAGTGTGAACTTTCCGATCTTTACCGGCTTCAGTGGCCGGAACAGCATCTTGATCGCAATATAATTTGTAAATGCTCCGATAACCGCGCCAATGACCGGTCCGGAAATATAATGTAAAATCGTAAGAAGCATCGTAATTTTCCTAAAGTCTGAGTGTCATGCCGGCCATCAGTGTATCCGGCTTTAAATGCATCACGCAGTACATCTCTCCCGCCATGCAGAAACCGCAGTCATCGCAGATTCCGAGGGTTTCTCCGGGGCAGGTCTTAAAGCGTGTTCCATCGGTAATGATAAAATTGCTGACCCAGCAGTTTTTCTTAAAGCCGCGTTTTTTCATGATCTTAAGTCCGCTGACACTGTTCTGGATCGGATAGCCTGCTTTCTTATATGCAATGATCTTATCAATCACTTTTGCTTTTGTCTTCTCATCCAGCATCAGCTCTTCCGTTCCGGGGTATGGAGTATGGAAGTTCAGGGCAACGCTCTCGATAAAGCTGCTCCGCTTTACATAGTTCAGTACATCACCCACAGAATCTTTATTAATGCGGTTGATCGCCATATTGCATCCAAGGACGCAAGGCTTCCTGCCGGCCGCCTTTTTCTTTCTCTGTTTTTCCGCAAAGATGCGTGCATTTTTATCAAGTTTATCAAAGGCGCCTTCCCCGCGAACCCGGTCATGGTATTCCTTATATCCATCCAGACTCATCCAGATCAGATCCGCATTCACCCAGGAAAAATCCGTCTGTGCATTGGTCGTTACCGTGCAGGAATAAAAGCCGATTTTCTTTGCAAGAATGATCAGATCGTTGATATCAAGGATCGGCGTTCCGTTTTTATCTACTCTGCCGCTGATTCCCCGTTTCGGAGTCCATGAGTCTTTTGTCCTGCTGACCGGCTGTCTCCAGAGCGTAGGCTCACCACCCTCAAAATCCACGAAGCGGCTGCCCATGCGATAGGAGTATTCAAGTTCCTCTTTAATCTGCTGATAGGATTTCTGCATCGTGCAGGCATGCCCCATCTCGAAGCAGTGCTTGCATTTCAGATTACAGTAGTCCGTAATAAACAGAACCGTCTGAAGCGGTCCGTGTTTTCTGAAGATCACGTTTCTCAGAAACCATATCGGAAGATAACATAACTGATTAAATTTCATCGTTTTAATATATACCTATAAATTTGATAAACATCTCTGCAAGGGAAGCAAAGATACAAAGAATTCCAAAATAAACGCTGATTTTCTGTGCAAGAAGCCAGCGAAGCATAAACCAGTCGAGATGATTCTCTTCGATCGCCTCCCACATCTGGAAGCGTCCGTACCACCACTTCTTCTTCACCGGAGAGAACGGATCCTTTTTAAATGCAAGCATGGAACGGAACAGATCGATCGACCACGGAAGAGCCAGAAGAGAGACAATATAATACGGCCGTACAAAGCCGAACACCACTGCAGCGATCACAAGAAGATAAGGAATGAACGTGATCAGTGCGAGTGTCACATACTGTCTGTTCTGCCCTGCCCGAATCTGTTTTTCCGTAGGTGCAGGGGTTCCTTCTTTTTTCGGGATCGTCGCATGGCATCCTACCAGCCAGGCAAGTGTACGTTTTTCTGCCTTCGTGTCCGCCGCATAGTCCATGATAGAATGAACATAAAGAATGTTCACAACGATCAGCCCCATCGCGCAGGAAAGCAAAACCTCTGATGCATGGAATTCTCCCGACGCGCCCAGATTCATTCCAATAAAAACAGCCGGTCCGAAGATCAGACCGATGATAAGCTCTCCGAGTCCGTGATAACCGAGTTTCAGCGGAGGGGCGGAATAAAAAAGTCCGAGCACCGCAACGCCTAAAACGACCCACAAAACGGGAAGGCCGCGGATGATCAGAACCGGAAGGCCGAAGCAGCAGGCAGCGAAGCCAAACAGACAGCTTACCAGCAGCCACTTTTTAGGACTGACGGTACCGTCCTGAAGAGGGGGACATTTTGCCGTCATCGCACGGAAGCCTTCACGCACGAGTGCACTGCGGTCACCCTGCTCTGCATTTTTAAAATCAAAATAATCATCAAACAAATTCAGACTTAAATGAGCAAGCCCGATTCCAATAATAGAAAGCAGCGCAAGATACCATTTAAAGTCTGAATATTTGGTCGCAAGAAAAGCCGCGACAAGAGCCGGCATCATGCTCTGAGGCAGTGATACCGACCGTGCATTGTCAAACCAGAATTTTATTTTCTTCACGTTGTCTTATTTAATCTTATTCAGCTGTTTTTCAGCAGCAGCTTTGATCTTTTCAGCGAAACTTTCTTCTTTTGCAGCTTCATCATCATAATCAAACGTCACATCTGCAAGATCATCGAAATCTTTCTGCGGAGCAGCGTCTTTCTTTACATATTTTTTGTAAAGATAGTATCCGCCATAAGCTGCACCTGCTAAAACGCCTAATTTCACTAATGTTTTTCCTAAGCTCATTTGAAACCTCCTGTTTTTCGAAAGTTCATCGGATTCATGCAATTCGATCATCTGAACCTGCGAATCCATATACCATATAAATAGTATATCGTTTTCCGTTTAATCGTCAATCGAAAAATGGCTCTGACAGGATTTATCAAAGGCTCTTCTTGCTGCTTCTGCATCCTTCGGCACCATGTGGTCCAGAGCCTGCTGATTTGCATGCTCATCCTTACACGCAAGCATACAGTTAAAGTAACCTACACATTTCTCAAGATCCTCCAATGTGACATAGTCAGCACAGGACTCGTAGGAATGACATATGCCTTGCGGAACACGTTCCGTCGTCTCCAGACCACAGAGAACTTTTGCTCTGTCGTTGTATACTTCAAAGATATCTCCGTGTTTCAGTCTGCGCACAGCAGCGTCTTTTGTATTCATAAGGAAGCAAAAACGAAAGCACCTGTCTTCTTTTCTGAAGGCAGGTGCTTTTTTATTAGTTATTTCTGCAATCTGTTACGATTCGTCCTTTCGAAAAAACAAGCTCGATCGTTTTTGTATTTCGGATATCCGCAAGAGGATCTTTCTTCAGAACGATCAGATCTGCCTCTTTTCCGGCTTCGATCGTTCCAATCCTGTCATCCATGTTCAGTAATTTCGCATTTCCGCTCGTCGCCATAGTAATGATTTCAAGTGGAGGAATACCCGCTTCATTCAAACATGCCATCTCATCATGAACCGCTTCTCCAAACGGTACAAAGGGGATACCCGCATCGCACCCCACGGCCATAGGGATCCCTTCATCATAACATTTTCTGACAGCTGCTTTTACCGCCTCCCAGATTGATGGAGCGGTCTCATTTAACGGATCAAAGCGTCTGATCGAGATCATGGTCGGATCCACAACCACCCCGCTCTTTTTCGTCAGTTCAACGAGTTCATCAGAAAGAATGTTATCTGTCTCACCGGCTCCGATCATATGCTCGATCACATCAGCTCCAAGCTCTACGGCATCTCTCATTTCCGCAGGACTGTCTACATGAACCGTCACAGAAAGTCCGTATCGGTGTGAGATATCAATAATCTCTTTTAATTTCTCTTTCGAAATGCGCGGAACAGGATTCGGATAATCCATCTTATTCAAATGTGCATAGAAAGCTTTGGTAAAATCGACCCCCTGCTCTTTGGACTTCTTGATGATTGGCTCAATTTCCGTCTCATCACTTACGATTGCGCAGGCAAGCTGTTCTACATCAGGATCCGACATAAAGACCGTATAACAGGGATGTCCGCCGGGAGCCTGAAACATAGGTCCGGACATGCAAACGCGTGGAGAACGCTCAATCGTGCCATTTTCAACCCCTTCCCTGAAAGCTAAAGTTTCTTCAACGAACTGACCGCAGGTACGGACGGCTACAACACCCCATCTCAGGCACCCTTCCCGCATTTCCACATTATTATAGGTCGGAATAAGGTGGCCGGCGCCGGACCGGTCCAGCCTGCTCGTTCCACTGAGATGAACATGTGCATCAATCAATCCGGGAATAACGGTCTTGCCTTTCAGATTGATCACATCTGCATCCTCAGGTACAACGATATCCTTTCCGACCTTTCGGATCCGTCCATTTTCTATAAGGATCGTGGTTCCTTCAACAGGCTTTTTTCCGCTTCCGTCAATGAGTATACCATTTATTAAAGCGATCATTTTTCTCCCCTTTCTCCTCCAAACTTCTTACTAAGCATATCATCTTTCTGGGTAAACTCTTCGCCTTCCGCAGTAAGTGCCACGTGATGGCTCGAACGTTGAAACAGCTTTGCCCCGATTTCATGTTCCAGTTCTGTAATCTGATGGCTGACTGCAGGCTGCGTCATATACAGTTCATTTGCAGCCTTTGTGAAATTCAGAAACCTTTGAGACGGAAAGAAAGACTTCCAATTGCTTAATATCCATTCCTACCCTCCATACAATACCATCCTAACACCTGAAAATATTATATAGCATAAGATATGCGCTGTAAGAAAAATATTATTTATTGGCCAATAAACAATCTGTATGGCTACATGTCAGCAATCCGGAAAGCCGCAAAAAAAGGAGACAGAGAATCCCTCTGCCTCCTTCTGAACAATATGTCTTTATTTGTTCTTATTTGATTTTGTTCAGCTGTTTCTCTGCTGCAGCTTTGATCTTGTCAGCGAAGCTCTCTTCTTTTGCAGCGTCCTCATCATAATCAAAGTTTACATCTGCAAGCTCGTCAAAGTCTTTCTGCGGAACAGCGTCTTTCTTGAGATAATTCTTGTAGACATAATATCCGCCGTATGCAACACCAGCTAAAACTCCTAATTTTAATAAAGATTTTCCTAAGCCCATTTTTTTCCTCCTATTTTTCATCCGGCAGTTCATCCAGTTCGGATAAAGTAAACACCGGACCGTCTAAACATACAAATTTACTTCCTATATTACAACGACCGCATTTTCCGATTCCGCATTTCATACGAAGCTCTAAGGTCGTGATAATATCTTCTTTTGCGAAGCCGAGCTTTAAAAGGCTCGCCGAACCTAATTTGATCATAATAGGCGGTCCGCAAAGAACTACTTTTTTACCTTCCGGCTTGAATCCCACCTCTTCGATATAAGGAGGAACAAAGCCTACATG
>CAZOHB010000136.1:0-7017 GCA_964579345.1 uncultured Parasporobacterium sp. | reverse complement strand
AGCTGGCCTTTCTAGTTACAGATGAAGGAAACAAGTCGATGAACAAGTCGATGTTCCGGTTCGATGATCTGAATATGGCGATGACTCTGAAAGAAAGTGAAGACCTGATCTGGGTCGACGGAGTCAATGTATCAAACGCAGCGAATGATCCGATGCCTGCTGGAAAGATCGAACTGTACGACGGTCTTGCACATGCGCAGAGTGTCGGTTTTGATGCGGAAGGAACCGGCAGGCGGGAATATATCGCAACGGTTGGATATAACAAAAATACGAAACTGCTTCAGGTGATCATGCAGAATGCCAAAACCGGAAACGGAAGGATCTATACGCTCGATTCTGCAAACTGGATGTCAGGTGCAGCCTTCTGGTTAATGGATAACTATTTTGCAGTTACCGCAGGCGATTATGACGGGGACGGAAAAGATTCGGTCATCGTTTACAGCTGTGGGGATGGGAATAATGTCAAACTGATCGAGTTTTATTATTCAGGATCGAACGCATGGAAAAAGCAAACGATCCTGAGTCTGGATACTGTGGTTAAAAACACGACTTATAAGACGACCTCCGATTTGAAATACAAGCCGACAGTCGGACTTGCGACCGGAGACTTTGATGGAAACGGCACGGAAGAGCTTGCCTTTTCCGCGGGCTTCTATAACACCTCCGATTCTGCTGCCAACGGATATCAAAACTTTGCTTGTGATAATCTGGAACAGTTCGCAACGACCGTCGGGATCATGGAATATAAGAGCGGCGCATGGAGCCGGATCTATACCACTTCACTTTATGACCAGTCCAGCAAGTATACGATGGCCAATAATCAGAAGACCTATCCGCTGACGATCATGCATGGAGGCATGATCGCTGCGGGTGATGTCAATAATGACGGGATGGACGAGATCGTTGCTGTGGGTTATATGTCTCTGACGCAGGACGATGTCAGTAACGGATACGCTGCGGCGACTTACAACAGTCAGGAGAAACTGCTGAAGGTCAGCGGGGTCTGCAACTGGTCCGACAGCCTCGTCAGTTCCGTGATCTACCGTTCGGAAGGATCAAAAAAATATCTGAGGACCGATCTTACTTCTTTTGAAATGCCGGAGGTTCTGGGTTACAACTATCGGGAAAAATGTCGCGAGTCGGACTATGCCTTTGCAAGACTTGCAATGGCGTGCGGCAAGACAAACGGAAACAGTGCGAATGAGGATGTCTTTATTTCGGGTGTTCTGTATGACTTCAGCAGCTTTGTGCCGACAGCGAAATATGCTTCGCATTTCACAAAACAGGAAATGAAAAAGATCACGGGCGGATCCGGGGCAGGATCTTCCGTCAACTGGATCAAGAATGTCGCTGCTGCAAACTTTGATCAGAACGATGCCGGAAGAGAGCAGTTCGTCTTTACCCTGTGGGGAAAGGAATCCGGCAAGGAAAACTATTCTGCCAATCTCGGCGTGATCACCGGTATTGATTTTGATGATGTGGACAGTGCAGGAAAGAAGGCGCCATACGGTTCTAAAGATGTCGTCAGCTTCGGCGCACCAAATGGCTATGCCTGCAATCTGAATGTTACGGATATGACGAAAGGGAACTATCCGATCCATTCACAGGGGGATAACTGCAAAGGCTATACACAGGTCCTTGCCCGGGCTTCTTCCGGCAGCAATCCGAATGCCGTTCCGGTTGCGGTTGATATTGATAACGACGGTCTGATGGGCAGATTCAGCTCAAAGGGCTATGTTTATACGGATCCGGCACTGCTGGCTGTTCTGGAGGCAGGTCCATATTATGAAGAGCTTGCGGATGATGAGCTGGGCGGGTATTCCGATCCCTGCGGAACGAGTTTCTGTGTATCAACGGGATACGGAACCGGAACTTCAAGCGGTGACACGGTTTCCTTCGAAGCCGGAGTTGCGCTGGATGCCGCAGGCCCCTGCGTTCAGACCTCTCTGGAAATGGGCTATTCGATGGAATGGTCCCATACGTATGAGAAAACATATACGGTAACCAAGAAAAAAACATTTGCCGCACAGGAGTATGATACCGTCGTGCTGTCCAGAGTGCCTGTGCTGGTATATACCTATGATTTGTTCAGCGTAACGAACGAAGAGACCGGTGAGGGAAAATGGGTTGTGAACGGATATAATGTCCGGGTTCCGCTTTCTCCAAGATACTTCATGCTTTCCATTGATGAATATAACCGGTTTGTTGATACGTTTAACAAGATGATCGGAAATGCAGGAAATAAGCTGATCAAGATTGAAGAAGATAAGGATCTTCCGGCAGGGCATGAGGGCGTACCGGATAACTATTGGAAGAACTGGGCACAGGCCGGTGAGGGAGCCGAGCGGATCTCGGATGAAGAGTTTAGGCTCTCCTATGTAAGCGGTTTCTCCTCCAGCGAAAAAGAGGATGAAGAGGAAACGACCGTTTCAGATGAAATGAGCCACGGTTTCCATTACAGCCTCACCATGCAGGGCGGCGGCGATCTGGTCGTCGGAGAAGCCTGGGCCGGAGGTTATGTAAACCTCGATTACAGCCATTCCAAAGGCACTTCGAAAACAACCGTTTATTCTAAGGGAACAGCAGGACAGGTACAGAACCTGAACAAGGCGGCTCTTCTGAAAGCCGGAATGACAGAGGAGGAAGTAGAAGCATATGGATTTACCTGGCAGTTCGGCAAATGGACCAGAGTCCTGACCGAAGACGGCGTTGAAGTTCCGTTCTACGGATATATCGTATATGATGCGTGCAGACCGGACGGACCTCCGAGAATCTCGGGAAGAGCAAGATTTGAGCTGGAAGAAGGATATGAGCAGTCAGAGCTTGCAGTCATGGTCAGCGGCAATCCGGCGCCGGGCGTCAGCAAAGTCGTTGGAAAAGAGAACTTTACGCTTTCAGAGGGAAGCGAAGAGGGTGTTTACAAAATCATGATCGCGCCGGGTCTTCCGGTCGGAACCCACAAGGTCGTTATCCGGGCGAAGAATAAGAACGGATCTTCCGATTACACTTGTATGGTTACGGTGACGAAGAGTTCAGACCAGCAGAAGGCGGATCGTGTATCCCGCATGATCCGGGCACTGGAGCTTTATGATCTGGACGTGAGATCGGAATTCGGGGACACGGATGATTATCAGGCTGTATACGATGCATATCATAACCTGACAGATGCACAGAAAGCATATCTTACCGAAGCGGATATCAGTAAAATGGAAGCGGCAGTTGCGCTTGCAAGAATCGGTTATGAGAGAAGGCTTGCGCAGGATGAAGCGATGGTGACCTTAGAGAAACTCGATGCTGTGGCATATTGGGGAGATTCCTTCTTCCTGACAGAGGATGGGTTAAACGAACTCAAAGAATTTCCGGAGCCAAGGCAGGCTTTTCTTTCGGATGAATACCCGAATCTGGTTGGGACTGTTTCTGAAGCGTATCGCCGGATTCTGAATGCGCAGGAACCGCAGCTTGAGATTCTGCTCAGAGACCATAATCTGATGAACTGGATCGAAAGACTGATGAATGTCAATGAAAAAATTACGCAGGCATTCAACTACGCAAAAGAGCGCTTTGATGACGATGCTCTGTATCGGGCACACGATGAGGCAGACGCGCAAAGATATGAAAAGGATATCGAAGCTTTAGACGCAAAACAGAACCGTGCATGGAGCGATGTTTGTGACCTCTTTGACAGTTATCTGAATTGGAGAGCGCAGACGGATTCCGCAGGAGAGGCTTATTCTGAAGCAGACAGAGCTGCATTGCTTCAGAACATGCATGCTTTGTACGGCATGCTCAGAGATTCGCTTGACTATGGGGAATACAAAACCGGGAAGCCGTTAGAGTACTACTACAGCCTGGGTGAGACTGCGGATCGTGCAACGGATGTGGCATACGCCATTGATAATCTGCCAAAGTATGATGCTGTAAGTGTCGGCGATCAGGAAACCATTGCCGAGGCAAGAGCGGCATACGCAGGCCTGACCGAAGAACAGCAGCAATTGATCGGACCGACCTTCCCGAAGATGCTGGAAGTTGCGGAAGAGTACGTTGCTGCGGCAATTGCAGAGCTTCCGGATATCCGGCTGAAAGCAAAAGTAACGGGAATCCCAACATCGTATGTATATAACGGAAAAGCAAAATCGCCGGCTCCGGTTTTGACGATTGGCACGAAGAGACTTGCAGCAGGCAAAGATTACACCGTCTCTTATAAAAATAATAAGAATGTCGGTACAGCGACCGTTACGATTCAGGGATGCGGCGGGTACCGAGGTACGATTACAAAGACCTTTATGATCAATCCGAAACCGACGACTCTGAAAAAGCCGGGTGCTTTGAAGAAAGGGTTCACGGCGAAGTGGAAGAAACAGGCGGTGCAGACGACCGGATATCAGCTTCAGTACAGTCTTAAGAAGAATTTCAAGAAGGCGAAGACTGTAACGATCAAGAAGACAGGCACGCTTTCAAAAAAGATTACGAAACTGAAATCCCGAAAGACTTATTATATCCGCATCCGGACTTATAAGAAAGTTGGTGGAAAGACGTATTATTCCACCTGGAGCAAGTCGAAATCGATTAAAACGAAGTAAATTGAATCGTTGGAAAAACAGCCGGCAGCAGCCGGCTGTTTTTTGAGTCCGGGAAAACGTGTTGTTTTATAGAAACCAGCAGGATCGGAATATCACACTATACATTGTTTTTTTACGAATTATACGATAAAATCATAAAAGCAACAATCTGCCCTGAAGAGTAATTCGCATCAGGGAAATTGGAAAGAACGATCAGATGATTCAGAAAATGAAATCAAACAAGAATATACGGAAACTTGCAGGGCTCTTTCTGAGCCTTTTCCTTAACAGAGATCGTTCCTGATATCAAGGACCGCTGGAACTATAATCCGGTCGTCTCTCCGGATGGTTCACTGGTTACATTTTTGTCCTCGCTTCGATCAGCGACAGATAATACCGGCTATGTTTTTATTACCGGCTTTGATGGGGACGAGCCTGAGAAAGTGGACACAGATCTGTCATTCTATTGTTTTGAGGATCTGGAAGGTTCATGGCATTTAATGGAGTGGAGATAAGAAATCATAAAAGACATGTACTTGGAGGAAGTGAGAATGAGAACAATCAAACAATTAAAACCTGGAATTATAGTTATGTTGGTGGCAGTGCTTGTTTTCTGTCTGGCTGCGTGCGGAAATCAAAACAGCAGTTCTCAGCCGCCAGAGGAAGAAGCTGCATATGAGGAGAACAATGAGGTCGCATCCGAGGAGGATTCTGAAGAAGCAGCAGACGAAGAACCGGAAGATACGCGGGAATTGAAAGGTATTCTGTACATTAACCGCGACAATAATTTTGTAGAAGATCCGTATGACTCGCAGGATATCATTCAATATGTCGGCGGTGTTAATATTTATTCTCTGGATCCGGAAACCGGAGTTTCTACAATGGTCAGATCGTTCAACTACGAACCTTTTGATCATTTTCAGGATGGCGCACAGCCCTGGATCATCTTCAACTGGGGATTTGATGAAAACTATGAACGGCTCGCGATCGATACAACGGCGAGTGACGGCTCCAGTCATGTGGGCTGGATTGACGAAGCGGGCAATTATACGGATGTAACGGAACTGACGATGGGAGAGCAAAGCGACTTTTCCGGGCTGCCGTATCAGGTGAAGGGTACGTTTGGACCGGATGGCTATTTCTATTATTACGAAAAAGATAATCAGCCGTATCGCGTTCCGATCGACAATCTGACACCGGACGCGGTGGAAAAAGTGGATCAGTATCTCCAGCTTTACCCGGATGGTACGGTTTATTGCGCACAGGCAGGAGATATTGTAGGTGAGAACTATACGGATGCTTCCCTGTCGCAAAGGCTCGACACATATTGGCCTTTAGGCACCTGGCTGAAGGATGACAGTTTTGTGGAACTGGATAACTATTCTTACAATAAGTACACGATTCATAAAGTACATGGTGACGGATCAAAAGAGGATTTCATTCCCGATGTAGATGACCGGTGGAACTATAATCCGGTCGCTTCCCCGGATGGATTACAGGTGGCGTTTCTTTCTTCCATCAGGACAAACAGTGCGGGCGTCGACCATTCCGCATATGTTTTTGTAGTCCCATCTAAAGGAGGCGACCCGAAGAAGGTCAGTGACGATCTGAGCTTTATCTGCCGTACCGTTTCGTTCTGTTACCTGCTTGAGTGGCGTTAAATACTGCTGAGTCTCCCTGTAATTTTTCAGATTATGAAGTTCCGGGGAGACCGACTATACATCCCCAAATCCTCATATGCATATAGATTCATGCATATGAGGATTATTTTATGGGTTCCGAAATTTCCAGATGCGAAAAAAATTTTTCATGCATTGCAATAAAATGCTTCTTTTGCGTGTATTACTTATGTGAGGGAAACATAGAATAAAATCAGATTAAACACAGGAGGGAAACAGATGAAAAAGAACGTACGGAGTATACTGGTGATTTTGGCAGCAATGGTATTGACGTTTTCCATTGGGATCACGGCGTTAGCAGCTAAGGTAAATGCAGAGGCAGCTGGAACCAACAAAGCCGTTTACACGCAGACGGCAGCTGCCACGGCTCAGAAGGTGCAGACAGAACCGGATGC
Organism: uncultured Parasporobacterium sp.; assembly: GCA_964579345.1. Classification (GTDB taxonomy): domain Bacteria; phylum Bacillota; class Clostridia; order Lachnospirales; family Lachnospiraceae; genus RGIG5612. The sequence continues at coordinate 384 of CAZOHB010000136.1, read as the reverse complement.
GGTAAAGATTGCATTAAAGGATGCGGGACTGAAAAAAGCCGATGTCAAACGGCTCAGATCCGAATTTGACAGGGAAGAAAACAGCTATGAAATCAAGTTTGTCAGCAAAAGTGACAAGACGAAATATGAGTATGACATCGATGCAGTTAATGGTAAAATAATTGAGAAGTCAGTGAAATATGCCTACAAGCACACCGCTTCCCGGGAAAAGATCGGTAAGAAGGCAGCGCGGAAGATAGTTAAGGAATTCTCCGGCTTCAGCCTTAAGACCATTAAGAGCGGAAAATGCAAATATGAGTATGACGACAGAGAAGGCAAATACGAAGTGAAATTCCGCAAGGGCAGCTATAAATATGAGTATGACGTGCTTGCACCAACGGGACA
>CAZOHB010000135.1:0-7051 GCA_964579345.1 uncultured Parasporobacterium sp. | reverse complement strand
CCAACGAGCGGCTTCTCCGCGCTTACACCGTCCCAACTGGTGAAAGTCAGGAAAAGTCCATATACAAACGGGATTACAATTGACATACAAAACAGGATCAGAGCAGGTCCTGCAAACATCAGAAACTGTCTTGCCTGATATGATGTTGTATTTCTCTTCATATGTTTTTCCTCCTTTCTTATTGTGCATGACTTGTCAGGGTCTTGGTTCCCCAATAAGTCATAATGTCTTTTGCAAATCCGTTCCGGTCACTCTTGCCTGCCAGATATTTCTGGAACATTGCGCCTAAAATTGCGAAATGATCGTCCGGCAGGTAGTTGTAGTTGTCGATCAGTTTGCCTGCGACTGTGTATTCACTGACGGATGCGCCAAGCGGATCGCTGACCGGCAGTGTGATGTTTGTGAATGCCGGTACCAGCGCGCAGTCATTCACAAGGAAGGACTGGCCGTTCTCATTGTAGATCAGCCAATTCAGGAAATCCTTTGCCTGCTGCTGCTGTGTTTCGGATGTGTTAGAGGAATTGTCGATGAAGAAATACTTGGAACCGCCGCCGACTAACATCTCGTTCATTCCATCGGAAAGATCCTGCGGCACAGGCATCATGCCCATGTTCTCCGTATAATCAAACTGGTTGATCTGGGACCAATCCCAGTTTCCACCAAACATGAAAGCGATCTCGCCTTCTGCAAGCTTTTTCTCAGAAATCTCACGCTCTGCAGAGATTGCGCTTTCTTTGGCATAGTTGTATTCCATTAGGACATCGAATGTGTCCATCAGAGAGTTGAATTTCTCATCGTCCTGGATTTTGATACTGCCATCGGAAAGTCCCATGACAAATGCATCCGGATCCGAATGCTCTTCATAGACCTGCGCAAGGAAATGCGCTCCAAGAGACCAGTCTTCCTTCATGACACCGGTCGGAGACTCCATGCCGCCTTTTACCAGATCATCCAGAAGCCCTTTAAATGCCTTGGTCGTTTTGTACTGTGCCGGATCAAATTCTTTGCCGGTCACCTTTTCGATTGCATCTTTGTTGTAGATGATTCCTCTTGCCTCTACGCAGACAGGGAAACCATATACTTTGTCGTTGATAGCGATTTCATACTCGGTATCATCGATCCATTTTTCACCTGATAAATCAAGTGCATGCTCTTCCGCCAACGAATAAATATCCTTGGCGTCAACCATTGACAGCGTATATGGCAGACCGGACGCATACCTCGTTGCCAGATGAGCGGAAACCGTATCACCGGAGTAGTAAACCTCCACGTGGACGCCGGTCTCGGCCTCATACTTTTCTGCCATCTGTAACAACTGATCCTGAATCTCCATTTTGGAATTGAAAACAGAGATGCCGTTGGCATTTCCGGACGGCGCATCTGCGTCACCGGAACCGCAGCCTGCAAGCAGACAGACAGCCATCACAAACACTGTCAGAAGAGCCATCATTATTCTGACACCCTTCTTCAAAACGTTACCTCCTTCCTTCTCTTCCCTCCCCAGGGAATAGCAAAACAATACATATTTGATGTAAATGTTGAAAGGGGTGCGGGGATTTTTCATCCGCCAAAACAAAACATTTCTCTTCTGTCGGAAGATTTTTACAAGCAATCAGAATCTTAGAAAAACTATAACTTTCAAGAATATCGTAGAATTGAGTTGTAATTAAAAAGTCTAATTCAGGTAAACTCAAAAGGTTTTCATCTTCTTTTTACAATAGATTACCGGTAAATATTAAAATGCTCCTTTCGGTTCAGTCCAATAAATTAGACTTTTTTCTTTACATCATAGAGATAATATACATGTTCAAACTATCAACGTCAACACTGTGTTCACTATCTAAAAAAGCTCTCAGATCCCACTATCCTTCGGAGCTTTCGTGATTCAGCAAAAAGTGCATCTGGCAGGCAGTATAATCCCTCTTCATTTTCGGAAAGCTGAGACCACCAAACATCAGTGCAGCACCGGTATAAGTTTGATTTTTATCTTCTAGCCGATATGTAGCTTCCGGAATCAGCCCCTGCAACTTTATAAACGGGAAGGGGCCATTTGCCCGGACATGGGTCATTACGAGATTGACCAGAGCTTCCGAACCGTCCTTTGAGACGAACATCCATGCAAAAAAATCCTGTGTTTCATCCAACTCAGAAAGGCGGTAATAATTACCCTGCGAAATCAAATCTGCAAATCTGGAGTAATCGCAGATCTGCCTCTCGCTCATTTCTTTTTCATCCCCGCTCAGTTTATCCGGATCCATCTCATATCCGAATGTTCCGGACTGTGCTACTATGCCCCTTGTCTCTAATGGAATGATTCGTCCGGTCTCAGAATTCGGCACAGTTGTTACATGGGAGCCCATGGTGCTGACAGGGTATCCATAAGAAGTGCCCCGCTGGATCTCGAGCCGCTCAATCGCATCAGTGTCATCAGAACACCAGATCTGTGGGCAATAGAACAACATGCCAGCATCGAAACGACCGCCTCCTCCGGCACATCCTTCGATTAGCAGATCAGGATAGCGTTTCGACAGACGATCAAGCAGCTGATATGTGCCCATAATAAATCGATGTGGAACTTCGCCCTGTCTGGATGCAGGCAGTTGATCGGAATAGCAATTTGCCAGAGCACGATTGAAATCCCATTTAATGTACTCAATCTTTGTTTGATCCAGTATGGCACAAATGGAATCGAAAAGGTACTCTATCACGTCCTGTCTGGACATATCCAATACCAGCTGATTTCTGGAAAGCATAGGCTTGCGGTCCGGGTCTTTGAGAGCCCAATCAGGATGCATCCGGAACAGATCAGAATCCTCGCTTACCATCTCCGGTTCGAACCACAAACCAAATTGAAGGCCCAAAGCATGGATCTGATCAGAAAGTTCTTTCATGCTGCAGCCCAGCTTCTTTTCATTTACGGTCCAGTCGCCCAGTCCGGATTTATCATCATCCCGTTTCCCAAACCAGCCGTCATCCAAAACCATCATCTCCACGCCTAATTTTTTCGCAGATCCGGCAAAGCGCAGGATCTTCTCTGCATCGAAGGCTAACCCCGTTGCTTCCCAGCTGTTGATCAACACCGGACGTCTTTTCTGCTGAAAGCGCTGAGGAATCACCTGCTGTCGAATGATATCATGATAATTGTGACTTAATCCATTCAAGCCTTCTGCGCTGAAAGACAGGATCGCTTCCGGCGTTTCAAATGTTTCGCCCTGTGCCAGCATCCAGGAAAACCCTTCCGTATGTATTCCCGACACCAGCCTGGTGCTGCCTGTCTGATCCACCTCAATCTCCTCCGTATGGCTACCGGAATACATAAGCATACATCCGTAACAGTCACCAGTGTTTTCCGATGCTTTATGGTCACACAGAATCACAAAAGGATTGCTGTGATGACTGCTCATGCCCCGCCTCGAACCGAAGCTGACAATTCCCCTTGGCAAAGGGAGCCGTTCCGGAATGCGTTCCATACAATGCCGTCCGTGAAAATGGACAACATCATATTTTCCATAAAGAAAATCAACACAGGCAGAAGCAGCCTTTTCAAGTGTCAATATTTGATCCCCGGTGTTGATCAGTCGCGTGGAACGAGCGATCACATCCTGCGCAGGAAAAAGATGATAAAGAAGCTGAACATCCAGTCCGATCACTCTGTCCCTCAGGGTAATAATCAAAGTTTCGGTCTCTGCATTTTCCCGCACAAAAGGAAGCCCCTGAAGCGTTGCTCTCCCTTTCAGGATCTGATATCCAGCAAAACGAAGGTCAACGCTGCGGCTGCCGTTTTCACTGACGACCTGTACCGCGGACAGACGATAGTCTCCAACTCCATTGCCGGAATACTCCTGCGGAAGCGTATCCAGAGAATATCCCCGATTCTCACTTACTTCATAGGGATTCCCGGAGAATCCCCGATCCGCGTAACGGATCAGATAACTCATATCCGAATTTGTTTTCTTTCCGTAGAAGATATGCAGTAGAACACCTTCGCTATCTGCTTTCATCTGATAAAGCGTATTCGTCGTTGTCAAAGAAAATACACCTGTTTGTTCATTAAATAAAATAGCCATCGCCTATCCTTTACCTTACTATCAACTAATAATTTTTTTCTTATTTTTATTCCTGTATTATCTTATAGTCAGATTGCATCATACCCTACTCACCAATCCGGTTCAAGTGTAAGTAGTTCTTTAGACAATCTGCTCACTTTTCGGGCATTACCTGCTCGCAAGCGGCAAATATCTCGTTGAAGATAATATCCTGAGCAGAATCAAAACTCCGCATTTAGTAAACAAAAAAAGGACTTCCGATTGGAAGTCCTTGAATTTAGAGCGATAGACGGGGCTCGAAGGATGACCCTTCGCATGCTTCAAAAGGCCTCTAAATACTATAAATAAAGGAAAAAACGTCATCTTCTGTAAGCTCGCTCAAAAAGTGCTTCAAATGTGTGCTTCAAAATCGGCCTATTCTCTGACTAAAAAAGTGCTTTTTACATCATTTTCTATCAGGTTTTTCACGAGAATCTTTGTTAAAGAAATATAAGGCAAAAAAATAAGATGCTCATAAAAAAGGAAGAAGCCCATAGGCTCCTTCCTTTGTTTCATTCGGGCGTGATTTCAAAACCGATGTATTGTAAAAAATCTGTTACTTTCGCTTTCGCTCAGCTCTGTATATTCCTAAGCCAAGCAACACGAGAATCGCTGCACACAGTAAGCCAAACCATACGAATGGATGGCTGTCATCCCCTGTATTCGGGCTGTCTTCCGATGTTCCTGAAGAGCTGTTTTGGATTTTAAAACTTGCTGATGCGTTGCCATCATCAAACTGTACCGTGAGTGAATGACTGCCGATGGAGAGGGTCTCCAGCCATTCAGGTTTTAGCTTGATGATTACACTGCCGGCTTCAGCAGTATAATCTGAAGCAGCTACTTCCTTGTTGTCTACGAGAATACCTGTGAAACGGTTGAAGGTCTCGTTGTCATCAGCTGAGCGCTTCACAGTAAAGTCCACAGAGGACTTACTGCCCTTTGTCCAGATACTTCCGTCACCCTTTAGAACCTGATATGATATTTCCGAAGGCACTGGTTCCGGAATTTCCTCCCACTTCGCATATAATACTAAGTCCTCAGTCACAGGAGTACTGTCAAATGCATAGGAATCGCCGGCAGCTTCAGTATTGCTGACATACCATCCGTCAAACAAGTATCCTTCTTTGACAGGATCCTCAGGCTGGGCAGCTTTCTCTCCATATAGGATCTGCTGTGCATCAACCGGGGAGCCTCCCTGACTGTCAAACTGCACTTCATAATATGAGTTCCATGGATCCTCATTCCTCCTCAGGAAATTTGTGCTGTAGATTTGGCGGATGAGTTCCTGGTCATAAAAATCTCCAACCAAACAACCGGTGTACAAACCGGGAATGGATCCAATGAGTTCTTTCAGGACAGGGTTCATATAATTTGCCCCTTCCCGTGGCCAGACCATGTCTTCTGTAAGGAGTTTTTCGAAACTGGTCCAGGGGATAAGCAAGTCCTCGACTATTCCCCATGCATCCTGATGGCTCATGCTGGAATAGATGATCGACCAGGCGTCCTTTCCCGCTTCCCGCGCTTCATTCTTGTTGCGCTCAGCGTAATGATTTTCAGGAGGATTGCCATGTTCCAACAGCGAGTAGTTGACATATACATTCTTCTCCCATTTTGGCACATTGTACATGTCTTCTGTCCAGACCACCGTTGAACCGAATTCGGAAGTCTTCGTCATGGACTTGGTAGATTCATCACCACCGTTGAAGGCACTGACATCCAAGGCCCAATATGTGCCGTCATCAAGCTTAAACGGTGTCATCCGCCGTTTGGTCCATTCGGCAACAGTCTCGTGCTCGCCCTCTGCACCTCCGATGAGCTCCAGGCGGCTGAGAATGACCAGTTTTCCACGCACTTCTCCAAGCGTCGGCACATGATCCCCACAATAGATCAAGTCAGGATTCTCTTCCATCAGCTTCTGAAAATATTGGTAGATCTCGTAGTCACAGTTGTCATTATCACACTTGATCTGCAGGATCAACGTCTCATTCGGGCCATAATGTTTTAAAAACCTCTGCATATCGTAGATCACGGAATCCAATTTCAGCCTCTCATTATCGATGCCGTAAAGATCAACGGCTTTATGACACATGGCAAGATCATCACCTTCTTTATTGATTCTGAGATCAAAGTATCGGATGCCGTTTTCAAGAAGACCATTGATATAATTATCCTGGGTTACGGTAAAGTATTCAAGGGCTGTGCCTATGGCGCTATCTCCGCAAAACGTCGCGGCAGCATCATGCGCGCCTGGAATGCTCAGTTCATTCAGTTTCGCTCCGTCAGGAAGATGACTCATCCAGTTATAGTCCCAGTCATCCCATGGTGTATTAAGATTATTGATTCCGGGAAATCCCCATCCGAAGGTTTCATTAGTCGTTTCTGTTTCACCTTCTGCATATGCTGTCTGTCCCCCGAGTATCGGTATGAATGCTACAAACATTGCAAGCATCAGAAAGGTCGCCAATAATTTTCTTACTGTCTTTGTCATCTGATTCTGCTCTCCTGTTCACTGATGTTAATTATGGACTAATACTTCCCATACCAAAAATGTTTTTTGCCTTAAATATGGATTATAGGTTAGTTTTTCAAGGGATGTCAATTCCCAACAATTTTGTTTTTGAATATCTCGTTGAAGATAATATCCTGAGCAGAATCAAAACTTCGCATTTATTAAAACCTCTTTCTCCCATTTGCAATTTTTTCCCAAACGATGCACTATTGGGGGAGAAGTTCCAATCTCTTGGAAATATAGTCCGAATTATATCTGTGGAATAAAAGAAAAGTGCTTCAAATACTTCAAATGTGCTTCACCGATTTATTAAACTTTGATGTCAAAAAGTCTTGAAAATCAAGGATTTCAGGACACGAATATGTTGCAATAGACGGGGGACTTTTTTTACCTTCGCTTTCAGGCAAAAGAAAAACTCCAAAAACGTTGAAAAATCAACCTTTTTGGAGTATTCTCA
>CAZOHB010000134.1:0-7053 GCA_964579345.1 uncultured Parasporobacterium sp. | reverse complement strand
GGAAATCAGATGGCTCTTAATTGAAAACAGTGTCTACTTTTTGTTGACTAGTACAAGAAGGTCAAAACCATGACCTAAATAAAAGGGGTCCCCTACAGGGTCAAGGAAAGAAGGTCAAAACCATGACCTAAATAAAAGGGGTCCCCTACAGGGTCAAGGAAAGCAGGTCAAAACCATGACCTAAATGAAGGGGGTCTTCTGCAGGGTCAAGGAAAGTAAGTCTAAACCATGACCTAAATAAAAGGGGGTCCCCTGCAGGGTCAAGGAAAGACGGAAGTTCACGATTCTTTCTTTATGTCCAACCGGCGGAATAGCTAATTGATCACATTCCTGCCGAAGTACAGTACTCTTCAAAATATTCATTCAGGTGGTCGACGCTGATATGATATTCTTCCGGCACATCGAAGGTCAGGCGGTCAATAAACTCGTCCCGGACCTGCAGCGCCTCGTCCCGCGTCATCCCCGGAGTCAGATGATTTCCATAATACATGTCTGCAATATAATCATATAATTTATGAAACTCAGTCTCCTCTATTTCATATTCATCATCATGAAAGTCATCATACTGCAGCTCCAAAAGCCCGATCATTTCAACCGCGTCCTCATCGCCGTTGTATTCGTTGAGCTTCTGTTCAAAATAGGTCAGATCATGTTCCACAAAATCCTGATATGAATAGTTATCCATTTCCGTTACCATGAGCTCAACCATATTGCTCTGGAACTGATAAGCAACGTCCCGTTCATCCGGATCATAGGAGCGAAGGGTCAGCAAAGAATTCATGGCCTCCCCCGTTACAGTGCCGTATCCGGAATAGGACTCAAAGCGCGATCGGATCTTATATTCTCCGATTTCCGTTAACAGGGTGCGGATCGGATGACCGAATTCATGCATGATCACCTGATACTCCCAGGTCCCCGGAATATATTCATATTCGTCTACTGTATAAATGGTATTTTCATCCTGCCGGTAGCAGGCACATGCATCCGCGCTCATCGCTTTGAGGTGCATCTCAAATTCCGGCACTTCTTCGACTTTCAGCGTCTGCAGATTTACATGCCAGATCCGAAGATCCATTTCCGGATACTGCGCGCGCAAATTGTTCGCCAGAAGGATCAGCAAATCTTTATACGAAGAAGACATATAAGGATTTTTTTGAATATCATTCAGAATATCATCATAAGTAATTGCTTCCCGCGGATATCCCAGGACATCATCAAGTTCGCTGCTTTGAAACAGCCGGATCTGGCTGAAGCTGTCGACGCGCGTGTCAATTGCAAAATCCTGATTTTCCTCTGCAACGTATTGATATAGTTCGTCCAGTTTTTCCTGCGCTTTGTTTTCTGCAGCTTCTTCGCTTTCTGCGGATGCGTCTGGTTCGGAAGCTCCCGCCGAAATGCTGGTGGCAGTTCCGGAAGGAACCGATGCCGGGCGGCGGGGATGCATTATTGGTGACATCGCAAGCACAAGAATTGCGAAGGACAGAATAATGTGAAACAGAATCCCGCCGATGACAGCGAACGGGATCCATATTTTTTTCTTTCTCTTTTCCGGATACATAGCATTCTCCCTGTTTCGAACATTGAACATTTTGTTTTCTGAATTGAATATAGCAATCCGGATCCGCAGATTTGTTTTCTCTGAACGTTCTCTAAAAACAGCTTCGTACGGATTTACAGTTGACAAAACAGTAAAGAACAGTAAAATAATGTAAAAACAGTAAAGAACAGTAAAAGAAATCAAAAACAGTAAAGAACAGTAAAAGATTTATAAAGGAGCATTTCATCATGAAGACAAATCCCTATTCCTTAATGTTTGGAAAAGAACCAAACCAGATGATTTCAAGGAATGTTCAATTGAATACAATCACCGATGCCTTTCTGGCTGAATCTCCATCGCAGCAGGTTTTTATTATTACAGGTGTTCGAGGTTCAGGAAAGACTGTCTTAATGACAGAAGCAGCAAAACGAATTGGGGCGCAGAAAGATTGGATCACTTTAGAATTGAACCCGGAACGGGATATGTTGGAATCGTTGGCTTCTAAGCTTAGCAGTGACAGTACTTTGGCAAAAATATTCCAATCAGCGAAGATTAATCTTTCGTTTTGGGGTCTTGGTCTGGAAGTAACAGGAACAGCTCCGGTTACAGATATTGAAACCGCTTTAGATAAAATGTTAAGCAGTCTGAAAAAACGGAAAAAGAGAATTCTCATTACGATTGATGAGGCCGCTAATACACGGTATATGAAAGTCTTTATTTCTGCATTTCAAATTTTACTCAGAAAAGATCTTCCGATTTTTCTTCTCATGACAGGATTGTACGAAAACATCTCGTCTCTGCAAAACGAAAAAACACTGACTTTTTTGTATCGGGCGCCTAAGATTGAAACAAAGCCGTTAAATATCGGATCGATTGCGGACAATTATGCAAAGGTTGTTGGTGTTGATCCACAAACAGCACTTGAGATGGCCAGGCTGACACAGGGATACTCTTTTGCATTTCAGGTTCTGGGATACTTTGCGTGGAAGGAAGCGGCTTACACGGAATCTGTCAGAAAAGAATTTAAACAATATCTGGAAGATTATGCATATGAAAAAATCTGGTCGGAATTATCGGAAAAAGATAAACAAGTCGCATACAGTATAGCGATAACAAAAACCGGAAAAATCAGTGACATCCGCAAGCAGCTGAATATGGAGACCAACCAGTTTAACCCGTATCGTGCTCGTCTGATGCGTAAAGGACTGATCGACGGCAGTACCCATGGATATATACATTTCACACTCCCGTTGTTTGATGAATATATAATAGAAAATTATCTATAGCTTAGCGGAAGATATCCCCTACTGCTATCGGCAGAGGGTAACTAACGAGAATTCATTTGCGGGATAATTGGGCTTTTCCATAATGGGATTCTTCGTTATAATCAAAGTTTAGAAATCCAACAATTAATAATAGGTAAAAAGATGAATAAAACAGAAACGATTGCAGCGATCGCGACTGCGATGAACAATTCCGGAATCGGAATCGTCCGAATCAGCGGCGACGACGCATTTGACATTATTAAAAAAATATTCCGTCCGTATAAGAACAAGGATATGGATGCGGTCAGCTCCCATACCGTTCATTACGGAACGATCGTTGACGGCGACCGGATCGTCGATGAGGTTCTGGTGCTGATCATGAAAGCGCCGCATACCTACACCCGCGAAAATACGGTCGAGATTGACTGCCACGGCGGAATGTATGTATTGAAAAAAACGCTTGAGCTGGTGATCCGCAATGGCGCGCGGCCGGCGGAACCCGGAGAATTTACGAAGCGCGCGTTCATGAATGGCCGGATCGACTTAAGCCAGGCGGAAGCGGTCATCGATGTGATCAACGCGGAAAATGATTTTGCATTAAAGAGTGCGCTGACCCAGTTGAAGGGAAGCGTCTCCGAAAAGATCAAAGCACAGCGCGCGATCCTTCTGGAGCAGATCGCCTACATCGAGGCAGCGCTGGATGATCCGGAGCACATCGAGATGGAAGGCTATGGAGAAACTCTGCGACCGGTGCTCTCCTCTATTTTGCAGGAAGTGGACCGGCTGATCGCAAGCGCAGACGACGGGCGCATTATCAAGGAAGGCGTCAAGACGGTCATTCTTGGAAAACCGAATGTCGGAAAGTCTTCTCTTTTGAATGCGCTGATGGGACAGGAGCGAGCAATCGTTACTGATATTGCAGGAACAACAAGAGACGCGATCGAAGAAAGCATCCGGCTTCAGGATGTAACATTGAACATCATCGATACCGCGGGCATCCGCAATACGGAGGATGTGATCGAAAAGATCGGCGTCGACAAAGCCCGTGAATATGCGAAAGAAGCGGACCTGATCGTCTTTGTTGTTGATGTGTCCAATAAATTGGACAGTAATGATTACGAAATCTTAGATATTATAAAAGGAAAAAAAGTCATCGTACTTTTGAATAAACAGGACTTGACAAAAGAAGCGGATATTGAAGAATTGATGAAAACACTGGAAGGCGTACCGGTGATCGAAACCTCGATCAAGGAGAATCGCGGACTGAACGAGTTTGCGGATACGGTGCGCGACATGTTCTACCGTCAGGAAATCAATTTTAATGATCAGGTTTATATTACCAATATCCGGCAGAAGAATGCGCTGGTCGAAGCAGCGGATAGTTTGAAAAAGGCGATCGGCAGTATCGAAGCCGGAATGCCGGAAGATTTTTACACGATCGATATGATGGATGCCTATACATCCTTAGGCTCTGTCATCGGAGAGTCGCTGGAAGATGATCTCGCGGACGAGATCTTTTCCAAGTTCTGTATGGGAAAATAAGAGAGGCAGGAAAATAGATGGCAGTTGTAACAGAAACATATGATGTGATCGTGGTAGGCGCGGGACATGCGGGATGCGAAGCGGCTCTTGCAGCGGCAAGACTGGGTATGCAGACAATCATGTTTACGGTCAGCATTGACAGTATTGCGCTGATGCCCTGCAATCCGAATATCGGAGGAAGCTCGAAAGGACATCTCGTCCGTGAGCTGGATGCGCTCGGCGGTGAGATGGGAAAGAATATTGATAAGACCTTTATCCAGTCCCGGATGCTGAATACGTCCAAGGGACCGGCGGTCCATTCCCTGCGCGCGCAGGCGGACAAACAGGACTATTCGCGGGAAATGCGAAGAACTCTGGAAAACACCGACAATTTGACACTGCGTCAAGCCGAGGTTGCAGAGTTGATCGTAGAAGACGGAAAGATCTGCGGCGTAAAGACTTATTCAAATGCCGTATATAAAGCGAAAGCCGTTGTACTTGCAACAGGTACATATCTGAAGGCACGCTGCATTTATGGTGAGGTCAGCAACGCGACGGGCCCGAATGGTCTGCAGGCGGCCAATCATCTGAGCGACTCGCTGAGAGAAAACGGGATCCCGCTGCGTCGGTTTAAGACCGGAACGCCGGCCAGAGTCGACAAACGCAGTCTGGACTTTTCCAAGATGAAAGAACAAAAGGGAGATGACCCGATCGTGCCCTTCTCTTTTTCGACCGATCCGGACAGCATCCAGAAAGAACAGGTCTCCTGCTGGCTGACGTATACAACGGAAGAAACGCACGAGATCATTCGCGCAAATATCGACCGTTCTCCTCTCTTCTCCGGAGAGATCGAAGGAACGGGTCCGCGCTATTGCCCGTCCATCGAAGATAAGGTCGTGAAATTTCCGGAGAAAACAAGACATCAGATTTTTGTCGAGCCGGAAGGACTTTATACCAATGAGATGTATCTTTCCGGTATGAGCTCTTCGCTTCCGGAAGATGTACAGTATGCGATGTATAAAACGATGATCGGTCTTGAAAATGTCAAGATCGTTCGTAACGCGTATGCAATCGAATATGACTGCATCAACGCAAACGATATCAAATCCAGTCTGGAGTTCAAAAAAATCGAAGGACTTTTCAGCGCCGGACAGCTCAACGGAAGCTCCGGTTATGAAGAGGCAGCCGTCCAGGGATTTATGGCCGGAGTCAATGCGGTCCGGAAGATCCGCGGGCAGGAGCCGGTCGTACTCGATCGAAGCCAGGCATATATCGGAGTTCTGATCGACGACCTTGTGACGAAAGAAAATATGGAGCCGTACCGGATGATGACCTCCCGAGCAGAATATCGTCTGCTCCTCCGTCAGGACAATGCGGATCTGCGTCTTACGGAAATCGGATACGAGATCGGTCTGGTCAGCGAAGAACGCCGAAACAAGGTCAATGAAAAACGAAGACTGATCGAGGAGACGGTTGAGCGTATTAAGACGATCCCGATCGGTGCGAACAAGAAAACACAAGATATTGTTGTGCAGTATGGAAGTTCTCCTCTAAACACTGGAATGACCCTGGATGAGCTGATCCGCCGTCCGGAGCTTGATTATGAAAAGGTGAAAGAACTGGATCCGGATTATGTCGAACTTCCGAAGGACGTCATCGAACAGATCAATATTGAAATTAAGTATGCGGGCTATATCGCTCGGCAGCAAAAACAGGTCGAAAATTTCCGTCGCGTGGAAGGAAGACTTCTTCCGGAAGATCTTGAATATCAGAAGATTCAGGGACTGCGTCTGGAGGCCGGACAAAAACTGGATCAGTTTAAACCACGCTCGATTGGACAGGCTTCCCGTATCTCCGGTGTTACACCTGCGGATATCTCTGTTCTGCTGATCCATCTTTCGAAAAAGTAAGCAGCGTGTGTCTGATCAACAGATAAATATGAAAGAATCATTAAAGGAGTGTTTCACGTGAAACAATTTGAGGAACTGAAAAAGTTTGCCGATAATAATGGAATCCGTTTTGGAAAAGAAGAAGAGGAAAAATTTGCACTCCTCTGCTCCCTTCTTGTAGAAACCAACCGCCAGATGAATCTGACGGCAATTACGGATCCAAAAGAAATTGAGATCAAACATTTTCTTGATTCCATCTCCTCTGCTCCGCTTTTGATCAATCTCTGGTCCCAGATATTATTTGAAAGAAAAAATCAGATTCTGTGTGAAGATGCCGGATTCCGACTGATCGATATCGGAACCGGTGCCGGCTTTCCGGGACTTCCTCTGAAGATCGTTTTTCCGAAAGCGGAGTTTCTGCTTTTGGATTCTCTAGAAAAAAGAATTCGTTTTGTAAACGATACAATTAATGAACTGAAGCTCGACAACGTCCATGCCGTTGCAGGACGCGCCGAAGATCTGGCAAAGGTCGGAAGTGTTTCACGTGAAACATTTGATTTCTGTGTTACACGCGCGGTGGCTGATACGGCAGTTCTGGCGGAATACTGTCTGCCCTTCGTTCGTGTCGGCGGTTTCTGTATTCTCTATAAATCAGGAAATTATGAAGAAGAACTGAAGAATGCCGAGAATGCGATTGCTGTTCTTGGCGGGAAAGTTGTAGACATTGAAACGTTTACACTTCCGAATACAGATGCTGCCCGCAGCCTGATCGTAATACGTAAAATGAAAGCGGCGCCGGATAAATATCCGCGCCGCCCGGGAAAACCATCAAAATCACCAA
>CAZOHB010000133.1:0-7061 GCA_964579345.1 uncultured Parasporobacterium sp. | reverse complement strand
GCCTGTTCGGAGGTGAGACCAGAGATTCGTTCCAGTTCCTTTGTACGCTGTGCATTAACAAGTTTCAGTTCTTCTCTTTGTCTTTCCAGATCTGCCGTTTTATCATTCAGCGATTGCTGCATACGCTCAATCTGCTCGCTTTTCTTTTCCACGGCTTCTTCTTTCTGAAGAACTCGTCTCTCGTATTTCTGCAGCTCATTTCTGCGTTCCTTTGTCTCTTTATCAAGGTCATTCTTCACCCGGATGGATTCTTCCTTAACCTCTAAAAGAGCTTCCCGCTTTTTGCTCTCAGCTGTTAATACGGCTTCGTCGATAATGGACCGCGCTTTTTCTTCCGCGCTTCCGACCTTACCGTCATATACCTTTTTCTGATGTGATTTGGATGCAAACCAGAAAACAACAGCTCCGACGCAGAATGCAACTACAGCAATAATAATTGCAACAAAAGTTGGCATACGAGGAGCACCTCCTTATATAGTTTTCATTGAGCGAGCACATGAACAGAATCTGTCCATGTGTACAACATTAGAATTTTAAACTTTTTTATAGAATATGTCAAATGTAAACAGTATCAAACCGGCTCAAAGAACGTGTCCGGATGCTCCGGATCAAAGATCTCATTTGCCCACATCAGAGTCACGAGATCCTCCGTATCGGAAAGGTTGGTAATGCTGTGGGTATACCCCGGAAGCATATGGACCGCCCGGATCTTTTCTCCGCTTACTTCGAATTCAATCGGCTCGAACGGCTGTCCGGTCTCCGGATCCGTTCCAAGGCGGCGTTCCCGGATCAGCGCACGTCCGCTTACCACAATAAAGAATTCCCATTTGCTGTTATGCCAGTGCTGCCCTTTTGTAATTCCCGGTTTGCTGATGTTGACCGAGAACTGGCCGTGATCGGCCGTTTTCAGGAGTTCGGTAAACGACCCTCTCTCATCTGTATTCATTTTCAGATCAAAAGCGACCTTTTCTTTCGGAAGATAGCTCAGATACATGGAATACAGCTTTTTCTCGAAAGATCCGGCAGGGATAGCCGGCATCAGTAAAGAAGCAGGCTGATCATGGAAGGTATGAAGGAGATCAACGATCTGTCCCAGAGACGCTTTGTGGGACACAGGCGCATAGCAATAGCGGCCGTTTTCACTGGGCATCGGAGTTAATCCGTCATACAGAACGCCGTCTATCGTTTCTCCGGCTGCCGGATACTCTGCCCGGTGCGGCCTGCCTTCGAGGCAATCGTACATTTCCTCCATCAGATCATCAATAAACAGCAATTCCAGTTCTACAGCCGGATCATTGACCGTGATCGGAAGATCATGCGCAATATTATGGCAGAATGTTCCGACCGCGGAATTATAATTCGGTCTGACCCACTTTCCTGCAAGATTCGGAAAGCGGTATACATAAACCTTTGCCCCGGTCTCTTCCGCATACGAAAAGAACAGGTCTTCTCCTGCCTTTTTGCTGAGCCCGTATTCACTCGTGCCGAAGCGTCCGGAAAGGGAGGCCTGGATTGAGCTGGAAAGCATGACCGGACAAAGATTCCGGAACTCTTTCAGCGTATTTAAAAGCACATCAGAAAAACCAAAGTTTCCTTTTTGAAAATCTTTCGGATCCTTCGGCCGGTTGACTCCCGCAAAATGAAAGACAAAATCCGCTTCTTTACAGAATTTGCGCAAATCTTCTGACGTACTGTCAACATCATATTCAAAGATCTGATCAATCGTAATCCCGGGGCGCGTTCTGTTCTTTCCATCCCGAATCGCTTTCAGATTTTCCACAAGATTGCGTCCCGCAAAACCCTTTGCTCCTGTGACCAGAATATTCATACTCCTGTTACCGCCTCATTTTTTCAGACAGTATACCACGTTTCTGCTGAAAACCGAAAGATTTCTATACGAATAAGGCCGGGTATGCGGCCTTATTTTCGGTATCTCTTATTTCATCGCACTCCCACTCCTTTCGGAATTACTATATGTTCCGCCATACCACGGGAAATATCTTATTTCAGATATAAGCTGTTTCTCTCATGCGGTCGAAACGCACCGGCTCTTCCGGCTTCATCTCTTGCATTTCTTTCAGCGCCGGCAGCAGCAAAAGCAAAAGGATCAGCAGCGCAAGGGAAAGAAACAGTACGGTAACAGACAGCCATCCGCTTTTCCTTCTTTTCATTCGACCACCTTCTTTCTGTCTAATACTCCGTAGAAAGCTGTTTTACTTCATAACGCCCTTTGGGAAGATCGTGCAGCGTCAGATTTTTTCCGTTCGGAACTGCAACATATAGATCCTCGGCGCGCGTTTCTTCCAATACCCCTTGCAGAGGCGTCAGTTTATACATAAAAATATGCGTTTCCGGTTTTGTCAGATCTTCGGTAAAAATAATCAGATCCGTTTGATTTTTAATATCGATCGTCATAATTTTGCGTATGCGGCTGCGCGGAGCCGTATACATGCCTCCTCTTTCTGATTGTTTGTTTAGTGAAAAATTTAACCCGAAACGTTTAGAAAAAAGCTTACAAACTGATTATAACAAGCGAAAATGTTTACTCAAGCGTATACCGAATTATTAATAAAAACTTAATAAGGTTTACAGAAAACAGGGTTTGGAGAAGAAAAATGCATAGAAAAAGCGCCGCGGTCTGCGGCGCTTACAAGCAAGATTATTTTGTCTGATCGTCCAGTGTCAGGTAGTAACCCGGCAGGAAATGTTCCAGGAAGAACTGAACTTCCGGCATATCGAATTCCCGGAGCTTCTTTTCCGTCGTAACCTTTGCCTGCGCAAAATCCTGATTTCCGGACTGTTCCTCTTCAATGCACTTGATCAGTGCCGAGATCTTATCCGCGGCTTTGACATAGCGGTGAAGGACTTCATCCGTTTCCGCATCCGCATTCATGATGCCCCGGTAAGTATCCTGCATCTCGTCCGGAAGCTGTGCGATCATTTTCTTTTTTGCGGCATCTTCCACATGGTCGTAAGCCTGTTTGATATCCGGATCAAAGTACTTGACCGGCGTAGGAAGGTCTCCCGTCAGGATCTCCGGTGAATCATGGAAAGCGGCAAGCAATACGGCTCTTCCCTCATCCAGATCCGCGCCATAATAGGTATTTGCAATGACAACCAGCGCGTGGGTGATAAAAATCACATCCAGCGTATGGTCCGCAAGGGATTCCCGGCGCGCATTCCGCATCAGATTCCAGCGGTCAATATATTTCATCCTGGAAAGGATGGCAAAAAAGTGACTGTTTTCTTTCATTAAGCTTTGTATCCGATCTTGTCAGCAAGTTCCTGTGTCAGTACGACGGTCGCGTCTCTGTGCATTCTCATAAAGGTAGCCGGGCACATCGGATCGATCTTATCTTCGATCAGAAGCTTGGTAGCTGCTTCTTCCTTGCTTCCGCTGATGATCATTAACAGAGCCTGTGCACGCATGATATTTCCCATGCCCATCGTAACAGCGTGAGTCGGAACATCTTCCTTGGAAGCGAAGAAACGCTTGTTTGCTTCGATCGTGGAATCATCCAGCACTTCCTCATGAGCTCCGTCATAAAGGGTTGCGCCAGGCTCATTGAATCCGAGATGTCCGTCCGGACCAACACCTAAGACCTGAATACGAATATCCGTCTTGTCCAGGATCTCGTTGAATTCCTTCAGGTTTGCCTCAACATCTCCGGTTCCTTTTGCAACATACGTATTTGCTTTATCAATGTTAATATGATCAAAAAGATTGTCGTTCATGAAATAACGGTAGCTCTGGTCATGGGTTCCTTCCAGACCAACATACTCGTCCAGATTGACCGAGTGGATCTTTGAGAAATCAAGACCTTCTTCACTGCATCTTCTTGCCAGTTCCTGATACATGCCGACCGGTGATGATCCGGTTGCAAGGCCGAGTGTGCACTCCGGCTCTTCTCTTACGATCTTCTCGATAATATCTGCTGCTTTTCTGCTCGCATCTTCATAATCTTTTGCTACGATGACTTTCATTGCTTTAATCCTTTCTACTTCATCTGAATTCATATTATTTCAGTATTTATTATGCTCCCCAAAAATAAATACTATTTTTTGCTGACGATCTTTCCGCCGGTCTTATAGATACTGTTTGCCGGAATAACACCGCGGACACCGGAAGTCGGATAAACGTTGGAATCTCTTCCGACGACCGTTCCCGGATTCAGCACGGAATTGCAGCCGACTTCCACGCGGTCACCGAGCATCGCGCCGACTTTCTTTCTGCCGGTCTCGATCTGCTCATCTCCGTTTTTGATCACAACATTTAATTTGTCGCTCTTAACGTTGGAAGTAATGGAGCCTGCACCCATGTGAGCCTTGTATCCGAGGATCGAATCTCCTACATAGTTGTAATGCGGAACCTGAACATTATCAAAAAGGATCACGTTCTTTAATTCCGTGGAATTTCCGATCACACAGTTGTCACCGACAATGACAGAACCGCGGACAAAAGCGCCCGGACGGATCTCTGTGCCGTGGCCGATGATCGCAGGTCCTTTGATGTAGTTCGTTACGCGGTTGTAAAAAACAACATCTTTCGCGATCCAGACATCTTCATCCGGATGATCGAATTCCTCTTCCGGAAGCGTCGGTCCGAGTTCTTTGATAAAATCAGAGATTCCTGCCAGTGCTTCCCACGGGTAAGTAAACCCTTCCAGATATTTTGCTGCTCTTGTATGTTCGAGATCATAAAGATCCTTAACTGTAATACCCATCTGTTTCACCTATTTCCTTATTTCTACTAAATGGCCGGACTGTGCCATCGCTGCAATGATAAAGTCTACATTCTCGCCTGCTTCCTCATCGGTTCCTGCTTCTGCCATAACGCGAAGTACCGGCTCTGTTCCGCTTGCTCTAAGGAGCACACGGCCGGTCTCACCAAGTCTTTCTGTGCAGGCATCAACCGCTTCCTGAACCTTCGGATCTGCAAGCGTCGCTTCCTTATCATCTACTACAACATTCTTCAGTACCTGCGGATACATCTCGCAATTCTGCGCAAGGATGGAAAGCGGAAGCTGGGTCTTGATCATAACGTTCATCAGCATGATCGCGGTCAGGATTCCGTCACCGGTATGTGCTCTTTTACTGAAGATAATGTGTCCGGACTGCTCGCCGCCGAGAACATATCCGTTTGCTTTCATGTTTTCATAAACATATTTGTCGCCGACTTTCGTCTTTTCATAACCGATACCGGCAACATCAAGGGCCTTGAACAGACCGAAATTGGACATAACCGTCACAACGACTTTATTTCCCGGAAGGCGGTTATGCTCTTTCAGGTATTTACCGCAGATGTAGATGATCTTATCGCCGTTTACGACATTTCCTTTCTCATCCACTGCAAGACATCTGTCAGCATCACCGTCAAACGCAAAGCCGACATCCATCATATTGTCGACAACATATTTCTGTAATCCTTCAATATGTGTTGATCCACAATTTAAGTTGACATTCAGGCCATTCGGCTGGTTGTTGATCACCTGGCTCTTTGCTCCGAGTGCATCAAACACGGCTCTCGCGATCATCCAGGCAGAACCGTTGGAGCAGTCCAGCGCCACGCGGCAGTTTTCAAAGGATTTCTCCGCCTGCTCAGAAAGATATCCGATATAGCGGTTACGGCCGAAATAGTAATCTTCTGTCTTGCCGATCTTGTCATCCTGCGCGTACGGAATAGAATCTTCCGCGCTGTCAATATAGTTCTCGATCTCCATCTCGAGGGCTTCATCCATCTTTTCGCCCTCTCCGTTCATCAGCTTGATGCCGTTATCATAGAACGGATTGTGGCTGGCAGAGACCATGATACCGCAGTCAAACTTCTCATCTCTGGTAATAAAGCTGACGCTCGGTGTCGTTGTGACATGCAAAAGGAAAGCATCTGCTCCGCTTGCTGTAATACCCGCTGCCAGCGCGTTTTCCAGCGTGTATGAAGATCTTCTGGTATCCTTTCCAATGACGATTCTCGCTCTCTCCCCGTCAGTATGGAGCTTACCGTAATACCAGCCTAAGTATCTTCCGATCTTAAAGGCATGCGCGCTTGTCAGGTCTGCTCCTGCTTTACCACGAAAACCGTCTGTTCCAAAATATTTTCCCATATTATTAACTCCTTCAGCACTTTAATTTGCTAAAATAAAATAACTGAGTTATTTTACACCTGAATGGTGGCTCGTGCAATAAAAAATAATTTGCAATATTGTTAATTCTTTTTGAAAAGAGCGAAGAAAAACCTGACCACACTACAAGATTTTTAGAGTTTTTCCGGCTCTGCTATGTTATAATGCCTTATTATGCAGTGATCTGACATATCCTGCAGACGCTAAGTACTTTAAATTTCGAGTGCAAAAGGACCAGGAAAGGACCAATTACTTATGAAGATCATGATCGTGGGAGGAACCGGATTCCTCGGATACTATGCAACGCAGGCCGCGTTAAAGAAGGGACATGAAGTCGCTTCCTTCTCTCTGGACGATGTCAATCTGGAAGGATGGTGGCCGGAAAATGTTCCGACCGGCTTTGGCGATGTCTTTGAAATGACAGAAGACGAACTCGTCCCGGTTTTTGAAGGTTTCGATGCGATGATCTATTCTGTCGGACCGGATGACAGGATCACTCCGAAGGCACCGTCCTACGATTTCTTCCATCGCCATCTGGTGACCGACGCATCCAAAGTCTTCCGTGCTGCAAGGCGCGCCGGTGTGAAGCGCAGCGCAGTCAACAATTCCTATTTTGCTTATTTTGACCGGCTCTATCCGCAGCTCGGTCTTGCCAAATATCATCCTTACGTGCGAAGCCGTGTGGAACAGGCAGCAACCTTATTTGAAGAATCCGGCGGCGGCGCCGCAAACGGCGGTATGGATGTCTGCGTGCTGGAGCTGCCTTATATTTTCGGTGCAATGCCGGAACGTATGCCAATCTGGAAAGATGTCTATATTGAACGTTTCTTCCACTACCCTGCCATCTTCTTCCCGAAAGGCGGCACATCGATGATCGCCGTGGAGCATGTCGGCGAAGCCATGATCGGTGCCGTGGAAAATGGTGTGCATGGTGAGCGCTAC
>CAZOHB010000132.1:0-7080 GCA_964579345.1 uncultured Parasporobacterium sp. | reverse complement strand
GAGTGGGACCTTGTTTACAGAAATACCGGTAACTTCCTCTATGGTGTTCACTGGGTTGTATCTAACAGCAAGGGCGAAAACATCTTCAAAAAATACAATTCCCAGTCCATGGAAGAGCTCGATGTAACTTTGATCCGTGGTATGGCAAAAGAGCTCGAAATGGGCAACGGACCGCTGGTTGCTGACTTTACACAGCTTCCGAAGGTTAACGAAGGTGCTGACGGATTCTTCCACGGTATCGAAATGAAGCAGAGAGTTGAGCTGGATGAGTTCATCCGTAACTTCCAGAACATCGACCTCAGCAATCCGAAGCCGGAAGTATCTGTTTCCTATCGTGTCAGCATCCGTTCCTTAAGAATCGATGTTGAAGGAAAGACCACTGTACCTCATCTTTGGGGACTTGGCCAGATGACCACAGCAGGTTCCGCACACGGCAGCTGGGTACACGGCGACGGACTTGGAGTTGCTTCCAAGACAGGTCTTATGACAGCAAAAGCACTTGCTAAGTATATTGATGACAGCGAACTTGGCGAGATCGATGAAGAGCAGGTTGAGTTCTTCCGCAAGAGAATCTATGAGTCTGCAGACTACTCTGGAGAATTTACTCCGGGCCATATCATCCGTTACATCTCCCGTCTGATCAAGAAGCCGGAATACAGCTTCAACAAGACAGAAGAGACCATGGACGAATTACTTGCAGAACTGAACGAGATCCGCGGACAGTACAAAGACTTAATTCACCTTCCGAAGGTCAATGGTCATTACCTTGCAAAGGCAATCGAGCTTCGTACAATGATCGATATGCTTGAAATGATGTTCATGGTATTCAAGACGAGAAAAGAAAGCCGTGGATGCTTCAGCCGTCTGGATTATCCGGAGCGTGATGACAAGAACTGGCTGAAATGGGTCATCGTTGACAACAAGAGCGAAGACGGAAAACCGCACATCTTTACAGAGCGTATTCCGATCGAGCGTTATCCGTTCAAGCCGGAAGGATGGCAGGAGATCGTCGGCGAAGGCTGATCGGATGTCCCGAATATACCCATAAGCTGCTCTTTAGATTAAAAATCATAGCAGTAAATTCATAAAATAAACCTCTCCATCAAAAAAGCCGGGTCCGTTTGGATCCGGCTTTTGCATGTGACTTCCATCACCTAATCTTTCGGGCTCCAGCTTTCCTGCAGCTTCTCGATCTGCAGTTCGCCGGAAACTTTTACAGCGATTTGGTAATGATCTTCATAAACAATCTCTCCCGGAGGGGTGTTCGTAAAGACCAGATAGCATAAATGAAAACGGCCTTCAACATTTGACAACCATACTCCTACAGGAGTATGGTTGGAAAGCGGGAGGAAATAGAAAAATGATGAACAATATTGCATCCTCCATTGGCTTTCGATCCTTCTTGAAAATCGTTATTTTGACATACGTGTCCCGATCGCTAAAGAGGCCCGGGACTACATACTTGAGCATTTCTCCTTCGCTTATAAAACCAAAGACATCATCATCGGCTATCGGGCAGACGACAGCTATTTCTCTTTTGCACAGGATTTTTTGAATAATGCGATTTCCTACAGACAGCTGAATCGGGCCATGCATTTAGGAAATCTTGGCGAACAGATTGTGTTGAAAAGCAAAAAGGCTTTTAGCAGAATTCATTTTACCGGGTTCGAACTGGCGGAAAGTGAAATCTGGTATCCGAAAAAGAAAGAACGGGATGACGCTGCCAGAAGGACATATTTTGACGGCCGAAACAGCAGAAGGCAAAAGGGTGATTTGTTTATCAGCCGGATTATAGATGAGGAGATGGCAACAGATGATCTGCGCATACGATGAAATCTATCTTGAGCGCGCCAGAGATGTGCTCGCGGTCATGTTTGATTATGTGGTCAATTATTTGAACATTGAGGGGGACAGTTATTATCAGATGTTTGCAGGTTCTTCTGTCTGCAGACAGTTTGAGTGTGGGAATCCTTCCTATGTGGCCGGTTTGTCTGGAATTGAACTTACCCACACGGTGCTGGGTGAGGTTGGCTTAAGAAAGGAAGTAAAAGATTATCAAAGCTTTCAGCGCTCTCCGGAATATTGGGCAGGCTGGGCACTCGGCTATTATCAATGGCAGGAGGATGAGCGCTTTGCAGTGATTGGACAATTGATCAGTTTTCAGGAACTTGTAATGATGTATCAAAAATATCATGAACTGGATATCAGACACTTTTGTGACCATTTAAACAAAATAAAAGCAGAAAAGCAGCTTGAAACAAAGATGAAAACCATCCGAAGGCTTGCCGGTTATTCACAGAGTATGCTGGCGCTCAGGTCCGGAGTTCCGCTTCGAACGATTCAGCAATATGAGCAGAGACAAAAAAACATCAACAAAGCACAGGCAGAGGCTATCCTTAGCCTGGCAAAAACGCTGGGCTGTCAGAGCAGGGATCTGATGGAATAAGGGAAGATAACCGGGGGTGATCTGTGGTTTCTCCCCTTTGTAACATGCAGGCTTCATAAAAATGAAGCCTGTTTTTGTATATCCTGAGAATATGTCACGAATGACTGATCTTGTGCATCTCGTAGGAGATGATCAGATACTGGCGTTCTTTCGGATCGTCATAATTGATATTCACAAGCGAGTCGATCTTCTTTAAACGATAGGTCATCGTATTTCTATGGATAAATAAATAGTCTGCCGCTGCGGAAATATTGCGTTCGCAGATCAGATAAGCATACAGGGTTTCGGCCAGCTCCGTTTCGTTTTCCACATCCTGCTGTAAAAGTTTTTCCATGATCGGATGGCAGTAGGTCTTTGCCGATTCTTTCTGGAAGAAGATATTCGCAATATGATGCATGAAATAATCGCTGTAAATAAATAAGCCCGGATCCTGCTTTTCTGTGATGCCGATCTCAATAGCCCGGAGAGCCTGTTTATAATACTCTGACAGATCCATAAGATCGGAAAAATTATTGCTGAGTCCGGCAAAGATATCAAGCTCGGAACAGAGCTTTTGGATCCGCTTGTAATCTTTTTCTGTAAGTTCCTGGTTTTTCGGAAGACAGAAAAGCACGATGATCTCTCCGTTATACATCAGGGTTTTTGTATCCGGGAATAAACCTTCTAAGCGGTTCCGGATCAGGAATACATTCAGTGTGCTGGAGCTTCTTGCTGTTTCAACAACCAGGCAGTACATGTTGTCAGAGAAGGTCGTATTGACATAACCTAAACGTTTCTGGTAGCGCTTTGGCGTCGCAATCTTTCCATCCAGCAGATCTTTTAAGAAATACTCGTATGGATAGCCGCTGTTGTCATTTACGAACTCTTCTTTACGCAGCTGCTGGTAGACCCCTTCTTTCAGCATGGTAAGGAGCTCGTAATCGGTATCGTTGAAAGGCCGGTTGACGGCGTTGATCACGATGTGTCCCAAGTCTTTTCTGGTATCGATCGCGCAGATCAATTGCTCAAAGCCCTGCTCTTTGTGATAAACCTTGATCGGTTTATCGCTTTTTTTGACTTTTTCGTGAATGTGATTTGCTTTATTGATAATATTAAATTCTTCTTCGGTAAAACCCATGTTATCGCAGATACGTTTGCTGCTCGGGTCTGCTTCTGCCATCTCCCAGTTGCAGGCGATCAGGTGATAACCCGCGTCAAAAACAAAGACCGGATTATTGAAGGCTCTTGTAAAAGCATCGACTAGGGACTGGATGCCGTTTTCATAAAATAGAATGTTCAGGATCGTTTCCGCCATAAGACCTGAGCCTACAACCGTGTTGAAATAATCCCGGAGATCGGTAAAAACCTGATCTGTGTATGGCTCAAATACTTCGAGGTAATTGACCGTGACAGGATATTTCGCCAATGCTTTGGCTACATCTTTTCTTTCCTCATTAAAAATCAGAAGATTCATGGCTTCGATCAGTGCATGGCCTTTCAGTTCGGACGGTGACTTTACGACATACAGGACATGCTCTGTCAGCGGAGCCGTTGTCCGCTTCAGATAGTCGAAGCTGGTCAGACAATAGTCCGGCGCTTCAATTGAAACCCGGGATTCTTTGCCCTCAAACAGTTTTTGAATGGAATCTAAACCAATAAACATAATACCTCTCCCTTTGCATCGATTGTGTATCAGTGCACAATTGATTATATCATAGTTTAGGGAAAAGTATCATACGAGATTCGGATAGGTAGAGACTGCTATTCTCTATAAAGCTCGTACGATAAGATGATATGCTGTCGTTCGCTGAAATCATCGAAATCGATATCGACCAGTTCATTGATCTTTTTCAGCCGGTAAACTAAGGTGTTCCGGTGCATAAACAGAGCTTTTGCGGTTGCAGCAACGTTTCGCTCATTGGTCAGATATGCATAAAGAGTATCTGCATAAGAAGTATTGTTCTTTTTGTCGTGTTCTAAAAGAAGTTTCAGTTTTGTGTTGCAGAATGCATCCAGAGATTCTTTCTGGCGGAAGACACTGGAGAGATGCTGCATATAATTATCTTTGTAAAGGAAAAGATTCGGTGCAGGATCCGTTAGCGCACCAAGTTCAATGGAGCGGAGCGCCTGATTATAATATTCCGTCAGCTCTAAAATATTGGAAAAGCAGTTGCCCATTCCGGCATACAGCCCATATTGCTGACACATAGAACGAAGCATTTCCTGATCTTTTTTCGGCATAAAAGAATTCTTTGCATAATTAAAGATCAGAATGATTCCGCCGCCGTAAGTGATGCTGACAGCATTTGGGAAGGAAGTTTCAAAAACAGATCGCACATGCATTATGTTGATCGTTCCAAGACTGCGTGCCGTTTCAATGACCATGCAATACATATTTCCGTAGAACTCGGATTCCACGTAATTCATGCGGTCAGCATTTGGCGCTTCGACCGTCATTTTCCCATCTAAAATATCCCTTAAGAAATATTCGTAATTAAAGCCGCGGTTGTTCCGAACAAATTCGTCCTTTTTCATCTGCTGGTCGATGGACTCTTTTAAAATATAAAGAAGTTTTGCATCTTCTTCCACCAGCGGCCGGTTTGTTGCGTTAAGAACAATATGCCCCATGTCTTTTTTTGTATCAATGGCACAGATCAGCTGTTCAAAACCGAGTTCCGGATGTTTTACTTTCACCGGATACTCGCTGGAAGTTACTTTTTTATGTATATGGTGTTTATTCAGGATATCGTATTCTGCCTGAGTAAAGCCGCCGGATTCAATGATATTACGTCCATGTTCGTCATCGCTGTTTTCATCCCAGGTAGAGGCCAGCAGACGAAAGTCTGTATCAAACACAAAGATCGGATTATGGAATGCCGGTCTGGTCTTATCAAGCATGTACTGGATTCCGCCTTCAGAAAAAAGGATCTCCAGCATGGAGTCCGCAAACATGCCGCGCGCACTGATGTCATCAAAGAATTCCAAAAGACGTTGACATATTGTCACGATATCTGCACCCTGAATTTTAATGATCGAAAGATCCTCAGCCGGACATTCTTTGAATTCAATCTCTTCCGATAAATCTTTGACCACAATCAAAAAGAATGCATCCTTTGGTGGATGTAACTTTTTGGCAACCTCTTTGTTTTCCAATACATGAAGAGTATGAAGGGAATAGTATGGCGGAAGAACATTGTCATGAATATAGACAAAACTGCTCAGATTATATGCCCTGTCGGTCGCGCGGTAGATACAGGGGTAGTCCTGAAACAAATCACGAATATTGTCCAATTGTATGTACATGTGAAACCTCCATAACTTCAGTGCCAATAGGATACTGGAAAAAGTCAAGCCCGAACAGTGGTCAATTACGCATAAAATGAAGATGCCCTTTCGTGGATTATATACCTAAAAAATGAATTGCGACAACCGATATTATTGTAATTGTAGAAATAGGTTGTTTGGGAAAGGAGTATTTATGGAAAACAAATATTATCCGAATCTTTTTAAAAAAGGGAAGATCGGCAAGCTGACTTTAAAGAACCGAACGATACGAAACAGTATGGGAACCTATCTCAGTAATCCCACTGACAATTCCGTTACTTTAAACAATATCAAAGCTGCCGCAGAGGCAGCAGATGGCGGAGTCGGCCTTGTGTTTATGGACAATGTTCTGATCAACCATTCCTATCATATGGGTCTGAATGCTGCAGATGATAAGCAGATTCCGGGACTTTCGCTCATGGCGGATGCAATCAAGCAGCATGGAGCGGCGGCGGGTATGCAGCTTTCCCATCCGGGACGTGATGGCGGTTTTGTAGGAGGTGACGACTGCGTTGCAGCATCCCGAATAACCGCAGAATCCTGGTTTGAGATGGGAATGCCGGCACCACGGGAAATGTCGATCGAAGAGATCAAAGAGGTCATCGAACAGTATGGAGATGCAGCGCTTCGCGTGAAGCGGGCAGGGTTTGACCTTGTGGAAGTCATGGCGGCTGCAGGCTGCCTCCCATGCAACTTTCTTTCATCGAAAGATAATCAGAGAAGGGATATGTACGGCGGCGACCTGCATAACAGGATGCGCTTTTGCATCGAAGTCGCAAGAAATATCCGCAAAAAATGCGGCGCAGATTTTCCGTTGAGCTTTAAGCTTTCCGGTGATGACAGAGAAGGCGGTATCCATATTGAGGAGACCGTGGAAGTCTGTAAGGCCCTGGAAAAAGAGGGTGTTGATCTGTTTAATATTGTAGGCGGAACGCACGCTACGACCTGGACACAGACCGGATTTTATCCGGAAGGAATATATGTTCCGTATGCAGAGGCAGTAAAGGCGGCAGTTCACGTTCCGGTACTGGTTACCGGCAATATCCAGACCCCTGAGTTTGCAGAACAGCTTCTTGCTGAAGGAAAAGCAGACTTTATCGGTCTTGCAAGAACCCAGCTGGCAGATCCGTTCTTTGTAAAGAAAGCAAAAGAGGGAAGGGCAGAGGATATTGTTCCGTGTATCCGCTGCATGATCGGCTGTAATGATTATGGTTTGCTCGCCAATACCGTGATCCACTGTGCAGTCAATCCAACACTTTATAAATACGAATGCCCGAAGATCGTAAAGACAGATACACCGAAAAAAATCGCGGTTATTGGCGGAGGCCCTG
>CAZOHB010000131.1:0-7098 GCA_964579345.1 uncultured Parasporobacterium sp. | reverse complement strand
CGAATGTAATTCCGTGACAGGACAAATGGTCGATAAGACCAGTCGCGAGGATCATCTCCGAGCTGGCGCTGCACCTGATAGGAAATCGTATCCCCTTCGATCAGGCCGCTGACCGAAGCGGTAAATGCAGGATCCGAATGTCCGTAGATCTTGCTTTGCGGATCTGCGGAGATCGTAACCGGTCTTGGTGTCACCTTTAACACGGCCTCTGCCGTTACGGTTTCAAAGTTGGCATTTTCTGCCCGTACAAGGACAGTCTGCTCACCCGCATCTTTGATCGAAGGAAGTTCCCCGCTGAAGGTGGTACCGCCGTCGACGCTGTATGAGAGCGTCGTGCCTTCCGCAATATTTGCAGAAGCGATCAGACTGTGCGAAGCTCCGTCGTAAACACCTTCATATCCGGTAACGGATAGCGCAAGGCTGTCCGAAGGCGTTATCGCAAACACACCGTCTTCGTAAGAAACATCATAATTTCCCTGCTGTGCATTTCCGCTGACATGGATTGTGTAAGAGCCCACATTCTCTCCGGGATCACGGGTAATCTCATAAGTAAGAACGTCTTTATCCGCCTCAGGCAGACCTGTGATCTGTGCGGACAGTTCCGGATCTTGTGCCCCGTAAGTCTTTCCTGCATCCGCCGCTTTTACCGTAACAGCAGCGCGTTCGATCACCAGTGTTCCTTCTGTGATATCTGTTACAATGTATCTTCCGGTCGCATCGACACGACCATTCATGTCTCTCTCAAAGGAGACCGGATAAGTTCCCGCATCTTTCTTTGTTACTGTCGCAGAGTATGCGGAAAAATCCGCCTGCGGCTCCGAAGAAAGGAAGCCGCTGACAGAGTGCTCTGCCGCATCGTACGTAAACGTACCGGAATTGGTGGTAAGTGTTGTGTTTTTATAATATTCAAAACGGATTTCCGTACCGGATGATTCGATCGTCTGCGATTTGGTCTTTTCGGAGGAGACCGGTGTATAACCTTCGATCGCAAGAAGATTTCCCGTTCCGATTTCTCCATAACGTGCCGACTTTGTAACAGACGGAGCGATCTGTTCATCCGTACCGTTCAGATAATATCCGACTTTATAATTGACTAGACGCTTCGTGTAGTATACACGCATAACATTCGCGTTTTCATCCTGTCCGACAGTAAGACGTACAGGGCTGATCTCGCTGAAATTGAAGCCGGTCTTTGGTTTATTGGTATATGTGGAAATCGTGGTTCCGAATACAACAGGACCAAGGCGGTCTGTCAGGGAAGCATCCAGAACGCCGTCGTAATAATATTCCACTTTATAAAAAGCATCCGTAGCTACATAGCGTGCATAGAATGTCGTATTGGCAGTTACATTTCCGGAAAAGTCCGCAGGCTGCGTAAAACCGGAATCCGTATACCATCCATCAAACTGATAGGTGATATTGTTGCGTTTCATGGTCTGCGGAACCACGGATGCCGTCGGCTGTCTCACCGCAGAAAAAGCCGTGCCCTCTTTCACACGCTGTGCATAATCCGTAAGTCCTTCCAGACCGCCGCCCGGATACTGCACTGCAAAGTTTACACTGAAATTGTTTTTTTCATTCAGTATACAGATGTAATCCAGATGGAAGGTATTTCCTCTTTCTACCACCGGGTTGTATCCGTTGTATCCGGCGTTCGCGCCGTTTGAAACTGTGACACGGAACGGCTGGAGCGTATAGTATCCATACTCGCCCGCATTCGCAGATCCCGCAGGAGCATATTTATAGGTTACGCCGCCGTATGTCAGATTCGGATATAACGCTTTGGTTTCTGCACCTACAATATAATCATTGATCACCTTGCCGGTCGAATAAGACGCGGCACTCTTCACACCAGATATTTTCGAGGTACCGATACCAAACCACCGCTCATTCGCGCTGCCATCTGTCACATTCGCATCCATTCCCGGTATCAGGGCATAGTGGTACAGATCATAGTCTGTAAACCTGACATTCACAGTTGCGGAATCTGAGTAGGTATTTCCATAAAGCTCGTCCTCTTCCGGACTGACGCTTGCCGTGATCGTCGCTGTGCCGGCTCCTTTTGCCGTTACCACACCGTTCTCTACCGTCGCAACCGTTTCATCCGAAGACGTCCATACGATCGTATTCTCGGAATCGATTAAAGAAAGCTTCGCAAGGAAGGAGGCTGTCTGTCCGAGCTCTGTCAGGGAAGCGGTCGTCGGAGTTACTGTTATACCGGGTTCCCGGACCACCGGCCCGACAGTGACTGTGTAATAGAATTTTTTTGTTGAACTAAACCATCCGCCCGTTTTGGCCGTCAGCGTAATCGTTGCAACGCCTTCCTTCTTTGCCGTCACAAGACCGCCGGAAGATACTGATGCAACCGATGTATTGCTGCTGCTGTAACTGTAGCTGCTGTAGCCGCTCGGTTTTGGAAGCTGAAGAGTTCCTCCCACCGTCAGCGTATATCCATCCTCCTCATTGCCTGAATAGGAAGAACTCGTGGATGCCACGACATATTCCGAGAAGGAATCCGCTGAGAACACGGCCTGTGATACATCCGGAATATCCGCAACCTTTTCCGCATATCCGCTGTCTGTCACATGATAAACGGACGCATTATCTCCGGCTTCCACATTCGCTCCGGTAATGGAAACCCGCACCCGCTCATCCGGCTGGATCTCATTTCCTTCCGCATCAAAAATCGTAATATCATAAACTGCAACACCAACCAGCTCCTCGCCGGATTCCAGCATCTGCTCGATCAGACCAGCTGCCCGTACCGGAGAAACTGTATTTACAACAACATAAGCGCCCGCAGGGAGAGCCCCTTCCGGCGCAGACACTGTAACAACAGCACCATCCGCTGCTGCTACCCTGATCTTCTGTTTTGGCTTATCCGAATCCGGTTTCTGAGATTCCGGCTCTTCCTCTTTCTGAGAATCCGGTTCCTGAGACTCCGGCTCTTCCTCTTTCTGAGATTCCGATTCCTGAGATGCCGGCTCTTCCGGTTTTTGCGAAGACGGCTCTTCACTGCTCACCTCTTCCGAGGAAGGTTCCGGTATCACGATCTCACCGGAAGGCTCCGTTGGTTCCGTTACCGTCTCCGGCTCCACATCCTCCGAAGAAGGTTCCTCCTCACTCGGAATTTCCACAACCACATCTTCCTGATCCAATGATTCTTCCGGAACTGTTTCCTCCGAGACCGCGGCGTTTTCATTTTCAGAAACTGACGTCGCATGGAGAACGCGATCCGAGGAACGGGAAAGCGCAATCGCCGCAACAATAATAATTGCAATAAAAACGGCGATTAACCTTCGCATAATCTTTTTGCTCTTCTGACTCATGTATCTTCCCCTTTCGAAAGCTCTTCCGTTTTCTCTTGAAAAGCATGAATCTGACTTTTCAGACTTCGTTCCTCATCACGGGAACGATGACGAAACACCAGAAACGCTATGATCATAATTATGATAACGACCACCGGAAAAAGATCCGGCCAATAACTGTTCATCTGCTCCTACCCCTCACATTTCAGGAATTTTGGTTGTTTCTCTTTTCGGAGTATAACTTCATGTATTCCGCCTCTGCATCCACTGCCTGTGTCTTCAGCATGGACAGCTTTCGTTTCCGCGAGACCAGATACAGTACATATAAAAGGACACATAAAAGCATGACACCATATAAAACGAAATGGCGGATATTACTGCTTTTTTCAGAAACCGGACCTGCGGACATCGGGATCGGGCTTTCTTCAATATCTGCCGCCTGGATGTCATCTAAAACGGTTATGACCAGCTCCTGGTTCTGACCATCTTTTTTCTTCTCTGTATCCAATTGCGATTCGGTTGTCTGTTCTGCCGGATCCGCATGAACAAATTGCCGCGGCTGAATCAGCAGAACCAGAAAACAGACCATAACAAGCAGTAATAACAGACCTGCAGGATTCCATTGTCTATGTTTTTCTTTTTTCATATTCATCCCTCTTTACGATCGAAATGTAAACTGTAAATGCATGATATTTCCAATATAGTCCGGGATATAGACATCCCATTCTTCCTTCGGGTATATAAATACGATCTCACCGCTTTCTGCATCAAAGGATTCCGGATAGACGACCTCCCCTGATTTTCCCTGCGCATAGATATCGTGATAATCCACTCCAATGCCGGAATCGTTCACATTCAGATAAACCTTGCCGTCCCGGACTTCACTTCCGATCAGTTTCGGACTCTCCGCATCCACTTCGGTCACGTCCACATCCTGTGTAACGCTCTGACGGTTGATCAGTTCCACCTTGATCTGAAGGGTTCCGTTCCGGGTCGGCTCAACGGTAAAATCTTTTGCGCCGGCCTCGTAGACCGGAAGATTATGCCGATTGATCTGTGCGAGAACCCGGTGGACCGGAAGCAGCGAATCCACATGAATCGCATAGACCGGAAGAGACCGCACTCCGCTTGCCGCATGTCCGACTTCATATTTCGGAAGAAGGAACAGCAACGGCAGAAGCAGGAACAGGATCATCGCCGCGATCAGGATTCCCCGCTGGAGCGAGAAACGTTCCTTCCGGTACACGGCATACTCAGAAAGCGCAGATAATGGAATTGTATTTGCCTTTCTTCCGCACGCCTCAAAGACCTCGGCGAGGATCTCCGTTTTCCGAACCGCATCCGGACGTTCCCTGCAAAGCCTTTTTAAAGGAGCAGTTTCTGTTACATGGCCTTTTTCTTTTCCGCTGTTTTTCCCGTTCGTTCTCTGCAGATGGCGGATTCCGGATTTCAGGGCCAGTTTTACCTGTCCGTTATCAAAATTAAAAATCTCTCCGATCTCTTTGACCGGCAGCTTCTGTACATAGTGCATGATCATCAGCTGCGACTCCGTCAGCGGAAGACTCAGCAGCTGTGATATCGAGTAATTTCCCTCAGGGGTCGCAACGATCCGGTCTGCAAAATGCTCATCTTTTGCAGCAGACAGATGGCGGTAAAAAAGACGGCAGCTCCACGGCAGATAAAGATCTGCCGGAGCGAGCGTGGAAAGACCGTGCAGGATCTGAATATATCCCTCTTCTAAGGTCGCTTCGATCTCTTTGACGTCTTCCAGCATATAGGACAGATAATGAAAATGCCGCTCATACAGCGCAGCATAAAGCTCTGCAAACGCATTGCTGTCTCCAGCCTGCGCCTCCAGCACCAGATTCGATATGTATTTCTGATTCAGCTTTTCCATCGGTCCCCTGTTCTAACTTTTATTTCTCAGACTGCTCTCCGATTGCCTTCCATGCCCTGCGGTCGGAAAGCGCAACCAGCTCTGTCAGTGTATGTACTGCCTCGCCTTCGTTAAATGCTTTTCCTGTGGTGTAGGAAATCGGCACATCACTATGCATCTGATTATATGCTTCTACATTACCACGGAGTGCATCCAAAAACGTATCCAGCCGTTTTTCGGAACATTCCCGGAAGATTGCCAAAAACTTATTACCGCCATTGCGTCCGATAAAGCAGACACCATTGGCGGACTTCGTCAAAAGCTCCGAAAAATCCTGGATCGCAGCATCGCCGCCCGTATGCCCTTTTTTCTGATTGATCTCGCTCAGATTTGCAATGTCAATTGTGACGCAGCCCATATCCTGTGGCAGCGGCTGATTTAAAAACTGTCCAATATATACGTCCACACTGTAGCGGTTTGCAATACCGGTCAGCGCATCCGAATAGATCGCATGATCCAGTTCCGCATTTTCCCTCTTCAGTCCGGAATAGGAACGAAAATCATAGTAAAGAAAGACAAACGAAAGTCCCAGAATGACCCAGAGGGAAATCGCGAGAAACCGGACTTTTCCGTTCGAAGCGATCATCGCATAGATATCTTCATTCAGAAATACAACCAGAAGCAGCGCTACGGTCAAAGCAATGAAAATAATCAACTGAATGGTTTTTATTACATGAAATCTATTCATCCGCCACCTTCCTTATCTGAAGCCCTTTTTCTTTGGTAATACTGATTTCAAGCCAAAGCCTTCCCCGGATCTGTCGGAGATTCACCTCGCCGAATGTCCGGGAATCCATGGATGACATACGGTTATCACCCATCACAAAAACATTCCCCTCCCTGACTGTATAGGGATAAATCACGGCACCGGTCTCTTCCTCTGTGACGCCGTAGCCGTAATCCGGATCCACTGCGCTTCCGTTGACATAGACCACTCCATCTCGCAGATCCACTACATCCCCGCCTGTGGCGATCACACGTTTCACATAATAGTCGCCGGAGGGCACCCGCATCGATATGATATCTCCCGGCTGGTACTGCCGGACCATACGGTTATAAATAACCATCTCGCCATCTGTCAGCGTCGGGTTCATCGAATCGCCGCCCACCGTGGCAATTCCGATACAGAAACGGAAGACGCAAAAAATAACAACGAACAACACGATAAAGAAAATGGAATCATGCAGCCATCCTCTTTTGAGTCCGTTGTATTTTTCTAATACCCTTTGATGTTTTGTTCTTCTCATACGGTTCTGTCTCGACATAGTACGGGCTATTCTAATTATCATATTGATATATTATATTAATTCTACCATTAATATAGAGGAAATCCAATCACATCTAAAGTCACAGACACAGAAAAAAATGTGTAGGAAGGCATATGAAAAGGGGCCGGCGCCTGCGCGCCAGCCCCTCTGATAGAATCACGTTTGAAAAGATCAGGATTTCAGTCTGATCAGAAGCTGTCCTGCTTTTACTGTGTCGTTTGCCTTAACGAGTACTTCCTCAACTTCACCGTCCATACGAGCGGTAACAGAGGTTTCCATCTTCATTGCTTCAACAATTGCAAGGACATCATTCTCTTTGACTTTATCGCCGACTTTGACATTGACCTTGGATACAGCACCCGGGATCGAAGCGCCAACATGGCTCTTGTCATTCGGGTCTGCCATCTCAACCTGAACAACGGTCGAAGAAACGGTCTTGTCCAGAACCTTCACATCACGAAGGGATCCGTTCAGTTCGAAGTGAACAGTGCGGTATCCTTCTTCATCCACATCACCCAGCTGACCAGGTCTCGGTCTGTGATCTCCTCTTCTTCTTTGAACTCGGTCAGATGTTTTTTAACCTCAT
>CAZOHB010000130.1:0-7110 GCA_964579345.1 uncultured Parasporobacterium sp. | reverse complement strand
TATATTTTTTTATCATTCTGAGCCATAGGCTATGATCTCCTTGGCGCACGTTTACCTGTTATCAATTCGAGGTCCTGCAGCTTCCTTCCCAGTTCATCATCTTTTGCAACTAATAAAAAATCTTTATCCATATTGTTAAGCGCGTGCAAAACTGCTGCATAAATTCCTATTGCGACAGATGGGGAACCCTTTTCAACAGACCATAGCGTTGCTCTGCTGATTCCTGCCCTTTCCGCCACAAGTTCTACGGTAAGTTTTCTTCTAAGGCGTGCCAGTTTTATCTGTTCACCCATTTGTTCCAATATTCTCTCTGTCTGTGGTAAGACGACAACTGCTTTCTTTCCCATTATTCTTGCTCCTATTCAATGTTTATAATTATATATAATGCTCTACTATTAGTCAATAAATATAAACATTACCAGATAATCTTCGTATGTAAAATTCATTTCACAAGAATCTCATCCGGTATTCTGTCCTTTTTTATCAGATGCTTCACGACCACTACTCCCGCGGATACAGGGAGCCTCAGACCGGGAAGATGCGACAGAAGAAGAATGGGAAGCGGCGTCCCTGTTATTTTGTAATGATAAAAGATACCGGTCCATGCAGGGAAAGGTTTCCATAGAGCTTTACGATTTCGCCAAACGGCTGCTGCCTTCCCGTCTGAAACCAGCGCTGCACCATGCCGATCATCCCGGAGATCTCATATTCAATAATCAGATCCAGATTTTCATGATCATATCCCGCCTTGCGGATATTTTTGATCAAACCTTCCTTCAGCACATTTTTGTACTGAACCATAAAACGCGGATCACCATATTGGGAAAAAAGCGCGTCAAAGCAGCATTGATTCCGCCGATAAATCTCAATAAAAGAATCCTTGATGGTATCTCCTTTAAACTCTTCCGGGTTAAACGTCTGAATTCTGGGGTTTGCTCCAACTTCACTGAGAATTCTGTTCTCTTCTGTCTCTAGAAGCTCATTGACGCTTTTAAAGTATTCATAAAACGTGCTCCGGCTGATCTTAGCCGCAAAACAGATTTCTTTTACGCTTATATCAGAAAACAGTTTCTCTTCGTTGATCTTCCAGAACACGTCTACAATTCTCTGCCTCGTGGCTTTTTTTACATTCTCCCAATCCATAATTTCCTCCCGGTATCGCTTGTAAAACTTTTCTATATCATACTATTCCTCCCACGCCTTTGACAGCATTTTTCATCCATCCGACATTTTTTTTAATCTGTCGGATAACTGTTTCCGGGCTACAAATGCACCTCCTCCGGAAGTCTCCATTCTGTGCGCACCACTGTTGAGCGATACTCTCCGGCTGATTATCATAAAAAAGTAAAGTGCTCATTCAATTCAAGAAACGGAGAAAGCTATGACACCTAAAGAAAATCTGTTAACTGTGATAAGAGATCATAAAAAACCGGAGTGGACGCCATCCTATCTCGGAAGCTGTTTCAATGCCGGCCTTTCGGGGATGGATCTGGAAAACGGTGCTCCGGGCGTTGGAGTCGATGCCTTTGGCGTAAAGTGGATCGGCTCAGATTCAACCGGTGGAGCCCTGATCCCGGATCCGCAGAAAATCGTTTTGGATGACATCACCCGATGGAAGGAGCTTTCCTTCCCGGATGTCTGGAGCTTTGACTGGGCATCCTATGCACAGCGGGCCTATCCGCCATTTTTTAACGCAGATACGATGGTGAAAGGATTTTCCGTGTCCGGACCTTTCCAGAGAATGGAGGCCATTATGGGCTTTGAAAATTGTCTGATGGCGATGTATGAAGAACCGGAAGCAACCTTTGACTTCATGTCTGCAGTTGCTGACTATAACATCGAAATGATCAAGGCTGCTAAAAAATATCTGAACATCGACACTTTTGATCTGGCTGATGACATGGCGACCCAGAAGAGTCTGTTCATGTCACCGGAAGTTTACCGGGATCTGATCAAGCCCAACCACGCACGTGTCTTTAAAGCAATCAGGGAAGAGGGACTCATCGTCGAGCATCATTTATGCGGCCACGCGGAAGCGATCATCGATGATATCGTGGAGATGGGCGTGGATGTCTGGCAAAGTGTACAGCCCATGAATGACATCGAAGGGATTCTGGAAAAATATGGAAATAAGATCGTTCTCGTCGGAGGCTTCGACTCCAATGGGAAAGCGGCTATGACAAAGGATGAGGAAGGAATCATAGAAGAAGTGCACCGCTGCTTTGACGTTTATGGAAAATATGACGGCTTTGTTTTCTGGGGATTTCTCATGATGGACGATCCGTGTTCCTTTGAACTTCTGCAGATGATGACAAAAGAATCCATCGAATATCCGCGTTCAAAAGCGGAGAAAGGAAGGTAATCATGTTTCGCAAACGATTCCTCTTATTAGCATTGATTTCATGTTTACTATTGGCTTCCTGCGGGACAAAACAGGATGCTAAGCCCCCGGAAACTTCTTATCCTGTTCAGGAAGTGCCTTCGCAGTCATCGCTCGAGTCCAGCGTAGATATAACGCTTCCGGAGATTACCGAAAACACCGTATATCAAACTTTGCAGGTGGATCTTTTAGGAAACCTGACAACCTTCTATCTGGAGAAAGACGGAAGAGATTTTTATCTACGTTATATGTTTTTAGGAAATGACGTTTATGCGCTTGGAACGGTAGAGGGAAACGAGTGGAACGTTTC
This sequence comes from uncultured Parasporobacterium sp., assembly GCA_964579345.1. Lineage (GTDB taxonomy): Bacteria > Bacillota > Clostridia > Lachnospirales > Lachnospiraceae > RGIG5612. The sequence continues at coordinate 4,420 of CAZOHB010000130.1, read as the reverse complement.
TGAATCGAACAGCGATTTTGCTTCTCTGACTCTGGAAGAAATCCTGCCATATATTGACGAAGCTGCATGGCAGCCTGTTACAGTGGAAACGGATCGGACCGGAGGCGCCATAGCGCAAAACTCTGTGCAGTTCCAGGTCTCTATCGACGGACGCACCTATGATGTGCTTGTGTATGATTATAGCGACAGCTATACGTTTACGCTCTTCGGAGATGAAGTGATCGGAGATACGTTAGCCAGCGGAATCATTAACGATAACGGAACATGGACAAATTCCAGTTTTTCATCCGGAACAAACACCGGGGAAGAATGGATCGGCAACGACGAAGTCAATGCCCGTGCAGATGAGATTACCGCATTAATCAACAAAGCTTATCTCACTTTGGGCTCCTGACAATACTCAGGATATTCCGAGCCAATGCAAAGGACAGAAATAAGACCGCAAACATGGCGATTGGCCTTATAGAGCATCTCGCGAAATCTCGCACCATTGTTTTTTCAGAAAAACATGGCACGAAAAATCGTGAGGGCTGCTATAAGGCCAAAGTGCCTGATTGAAGCATTATTTTATAAAGATTATTGGGCACTATTTCATACGAATTCTTCTATAAGCCCAAAGAGTCTATTTATTGTTATGGCTGTCTGCCTTTTCCAGTTTTTTTGCTTCGCGAAAGTCTTCCGCAACGTCCCGGTTTGCAAGTCCCGGGATTCCTTCCGGGATCGAACCATCAGTAAACGGTGGTGGTCCGACCGGATTACCGTTTTCATCGAAGAGGGGGATGCCGTCCGGAATAACTCCGCCTACTTTCTCATCATCGGCTCCAGGCACAGATGCACCAGCAGGTACTTCTCCGGTTCCGAATGGCAGTCCGCCTGCTCCAATCGGTGGCGCTCCTGCCGGAGGTCCTCCCATACCGGCAAATCCCATCGGAATCGGATCCATCTTATATTCATCTTTATATTTTTCCGGATTCTTGATTCGTTTTTTGTAGCCGGTTATCAACCAGATGATGCAGGCCGCAATGATCGCAATGATAATAACAAGAACAATAATAAATGTCGGTGTTCGAAGTTCCGCCTGATGCTCAAAGGTCATAGAGCCGTCAGTACTTCCACCGTCATCCGCCGGTTCCGCTACGATCGCCTCTGTTGCAACGGTCAGGTCTTCTCCGTCCTGGATAATTCCCATTTCCACTGCCTGTCTGTACAGGGTGTAATTGGAGATGAACGCTGCGCCTTCCGGTGTGGATGCGTCAACATTGGCATCCGCCCCTTCCGGATATTCGGCACCGGAAAGGATCATCGTGATCGCCGGATTATATGTATAATCATCTCCCAGCTCGATCAGGCCTTCATCCACCGCATTCCAGTATGCATGGTAGTTCGTAAAGAACTCAAAGGTATATTTCGGGTTTGCCTCCGGCATCCAGCTCTGCCATGCATCCTCAAAAGCATCATCTCCGGGAACACCCATAGCCGGATTATCTCCGTATCCGCCGGTTGCCACCAGACACGCCTTGCAGTCGATCTGAAGCTGGCCATCTTCCCCGGCAACGACGCCCTGAACGCTTCCATTCTCCACCAGAATCTCCTTTGCCGGAGTTTCAAAAAGGAATGTAACTCCGAGCTCTGTTGCCCTCTCCGTCATTTTTTTCATCATCGCGCCGGCGCATCTAGGGCCCGGCATTCCGCCACCTTCCGGCTTTACCACATGCCAGCTGGCCTCACTTCCCGGAAAATATTTCATGACTCCTGCAAATTCAACGCCCATGTCCTCGAGCCATTCAATCGTGTCTGCCGATTTATCGATATAGGCTTTCACCAGTCTGGCATCCACGCGGTAATGCGTACATTCCATGAAGATCTTATAGGCTTTTTCCGGAGTCAGATCCACCATGCTCCGCCTCTGCAGTTTCGTCCCGGCAGCGAACGGTCCCATACCCATATTGGCAGCACCCCCGGCTGTCCCCAGCTTTTCAAGAACGATTACAGAACATCCTGCATCCGCTGCCTCGATCGCTGCTGCAAGCCCTGCGGGGCCGGAACCGATCACGACAAAATCCGCCTTTCGTTTTTCCATATTTGCTGCGCCTCCCTTCTAATCTCTGCACCTATTAAAACGTTTTCCCGAAAGGATTACTTCATACAAAAAGATGAAAAGAGAGATTCTTCCGTTTCGACATCCGCTTTCTAAGCACAAAGAAACTGCCGCTTTCCGTAAGCGGCAGCTCTTTGTTTTCTGTCTGAATTGAAGAGGTTTATATTAAAGAAGGAGAAAGGAAAAGATTATCGAAGTTCATAGTTTCCGCTCTTATACTTAGGCGGAATAAAGGGGATCTGCAGGAAGGAATCATATTCTCCTCCTGTATGGATCACATGAGTAGCTCCTCCGTTATCATCAAGGAAATCCATCTTCGGATCTTCAAACCATTCTGTCTTAAAGTACTTTCCTTCTACTTCCACACGAAGCGTCTCGCCCGGATGCCAGATACGGCTGTGCGGCCAGATCTCAATCTCAATCGGAACAATGTCTCCCGGTTTAAAATTTTCGCAGGTTTTGTGTCCCTGCACCGGCTGGAAGTCCGTTGCATACTTTTCATCCAGATCGCGGTGTGTCGCGCGGCAATAGCCCCATGCACCGCGATACGGCTCACGGATGGACCAGATTGGAAGGAACTCGCCGTCCTGTCCCAGTTTCTTGATCCATACAAAGAGATCCATGTTATCATAGCCGCGGCATTCCACCCAGAGTTTCAGCTTCATATAGCCGGAAACTTCCGTCTCTTCCGGAACTTTAAAATCAAACGTGGTAAATCCGGTCTCACTGTCGTAGGACGCTTCGCAAACTTCCTCCGGTTTCTCATAAGAAGCGCTTCCATCTTTCGCATTCAGATAGATCTTTCTGTATTCTGTCCGCGCGATCGGAAACTCCCTTTCTTCTCTCTTCGGACGGAAATCAAAGTCATACGCATCCATAACATCAAGACGCACCTTCGGCATCAGCTCCCAGCCGTTATGAATGTCTTTCAGATAACGGTCAAAGAACATGGTCAGTTCCTGCAGATTGTATGGATTATATGCATCCGGCCACTCATACTCTCTGTGAATCCGGAGCCATTTTTTCGGGCTCTTGATCCTGCGGAAGCCTTCAATTGAGCCACGCAGATGGATATGACACCAGCCGGCGCAGACATAGGCCGGAACCTTGATATTTTTCCACTTCGGGATCTTATCCTCCCAGTATTCATTGATCAACGGATATTTTTCAAGGTTTGCCGGTGCATCATCGATCAGATTTTTGCAGGCTACACCATTGATGATCTCGCGGTTAAAGGACGGACACGGAATTCCGCCCGGTGCAAGCGACTCTCTGTACATATCGCCAGTTGCTTCCCACGGCGCAATGCATGCCAGATGCGGCGGCTGCTCCCCGGCAATCCTCCAGTTGCTCATGGCAACACCGGAATTTCCGGTAAGCCCTGCTTTTCCGTTGCACCAGTCAAGACTGGTGATATATTCAATAAAGTCGTAACCATCACGGCCTTCCTGAGAGTCAAAATTCGGTGCATCGCCTTCCGAGTTTCCGACGCCTCTCGGATCCACATTGGCAACTGCATATCCCTTGCGACACCAGTAGCCCGGATCCGGGGATTCGAATTTGGCCATCTTGGAAACCGTCTTTGGCGGAACGCCCATGAGCTGCCAGTCACCAAGTCCCTCACTTTGGCGTTTTCCGAATGGGCTCCACGAAATCAGGACCGGGACCTTCTCTTCTGTTACCGGCCGGAAAATATCGCAATAGATCGTAACACCGTCCCGGAGTTTTACCGGAACATCCTGCTCACAGATGATTCCGGGCTCTGCTTCATAGGTTCTCTGATTCAGCTTCGGGCAGAAATTAAAGAAGTGCACCCGCTCTCCTTTTTCCATGGCTTCCACCATTTCTTCTTTGGTATGTCCCGGTGTTCCCTGCCGGAAGATGACATCAACTTCTGTATCACCATAAGATATTTTTTTCGTTGTTCTTTGTACGTCCAAGATGATTCTCCTTTCCATTTCTTTAGCACAATTCTAACAGGAATGCCCCTGCTTCCGCATTGTGCAGACTGGGGCATTCTGAAAAAAACATTTTCCGCATTTTGTGCAGAAAAATGACTCGGTTTCAAAAAATCAAGACTCTTCTTTTCAAGCCTTCCACTTTCATTACAATTTCGATCTCACTGTGTCAGAAAAACACCCTTCCTGTACCATGTGTATGTAAATATGATGCGCCTGCACAAGGAAGAACCTGACCTGTATTTATATAATGATGTTGAAGTCACACCCACAGGAGGAAAAACCTATGCAACCAGCAAGAGAAGCTATGATGGCGATCTTCAGCGGCAAGGGCAAAGCCGAGCGCGTTCCGGGGCACCGGGCC
>CAZOHB010000129.1:5543-7135 GCA_964579345.1 uncultured Parasporobacterium sp. | reverse complement strand
GCGGGACGATCCTGCAGGCTTCTTTAACTTACGAAGCATCCAATCCTATGATTAAAAGAGTATACGCAGGCCGGTTGCCCGGATCGTGCGTTTGTGACTACGAAATCTGTGTGAGAGACAGTCACAAACGAACTATCAGGGCGATTTCAGGCCAAATCGTTCGTTTGTGACTGCAGAATCCAGATGAAATACAGTCACAAACGAACTTTTGAGGCACGGCACTTTCTATTTCCCGGTCGTCACTTTCTTCGCCTGACTCCAGTTCGAATAGATCTTTCCGCCATCAGATTTCACAAATGTGCGGACTCTGACATAGTACGTCTTTTTCGCTTTGAGCTTTTTGATCGTCTTGGAAAGGGTAGTGGCATTTTTTATCGTGACGGTCTTTGCCTTGCTGAAATTCTTCTTCAGGCTGTACTGAATCTCATATCCGTCGCCGGTGCCTTTGGTCCATTTAACGGTCATGGACTTGGAGCCTTTTTTCAGTTTTGAAATTTTGTTGCCGGTAGGGTAGATCTTGAAATTATAGGTGCCGGTTCCGCTCCATTTCTTGCAATGGAAATAGTGGACGCCTTTGGATAATGTGACTCTGTAAAGTGCGGTTCCCTTATAGTGATAATAATCTTCGATGTAGTTGTCGTTCTTATCGCGAATCCCAAGGATGATCTGGTCAACCGCGCTGGAAAGTTTGATCGTATAGGAACCTTTTTTCGGAATCGTGACCTTGAAATAGTCAGCGTCATCATTGACTGCGATCTGACCGTTGATCACTTTACTGAAAGGAACCGGAGCTTTGCTGCGGACTTCATTTGCGGAATTGTTTGCAAACGTATAGGTCTCCTTTGCATCTTTAAAGGTCGTCTTGAAGGAGAAAACGCCGGTTCCGTCAAAGTGTCTGAACTGGAGATAATAGGTGCCTGCAGCAAGGTCCCTCGTTAATGTGATATCTCCGGATTTCATGTATTCGCTGATGACAGTACTGTTTCCTTCGGCATCCTGCATAGAAACAAATAAGTTGTTTATTTCGTTATGGATTCGGAAGGGTGAAACTTCCGGATGTCGGAAGTTCGATCTTGAAGCAGTCCGCCGAATCATTGAGCGCGATAAAGCCGGTCACCGTTTTATTAAACGGAAGAGCTGCGCCTTCTTTGATATCACTGACCTCATTATTCACATTGGCATAAGTCTCATTTGCAGAAGTAAATGAGGTACTCATACGGAACGTACCGCTGTTGTATGCGTCGAGCTTAATCGTGTATTCGCCTGCGGCCAGGTCGTATGAATATTGATGGTCTCCGTTATCCAGATATTCACTTTTGCTGACGGAATCATTACTGATAGAAAAATTGAACAATTGTGTATTCTCGTTATGTATATTTAATTCCAGTGTACCGCTGGACGGAAGAACCATCGTGTATTCGAAGGCGGTGGCATCGTCGATGAAGGTTCCGGTCACGGTTTCACCCGGATTCAGGGTATCCGGCTTTGCGAATGCCGGAATTGCAAACAGCAGGCAGTATGCAAGTGTAACAACCAAAGTGAGTAAAAAGTTCTTTTTCATTTCAAGTTCCTTTCTGTGACTATATGATTCT
>CAZOHB010000129.1:0-5525 GCA_964579345.1 uncultured Parasporobacterium sp. | reverse complement strand
AATTATTTGTATAAAAGTTTTAAATAAATCACAATGCTTTATGCTGAGTCAAAAGGGACGGTTCTTTTGACTCATTTTGATTCGTGTGTCAATTAATAAGAGTCAGGATGCTCGTGAATCAAAAGGGACGTATTTTTTGACTTGTCGAAGCTGGTCAGTTGATTGGCGTCAGGATGCTCGCAAAGTGCAATACCAGCGACTTCGGGCGAACATCTTCGCGAATGTTACGGGTTCCGGTATGCTCCAGATAGGAGGAGTTTTCATACGGAGGCAGCATATAAAGTTCTTCATTCGGATCACCGCCGTTTCCGACATGGGTTGCGATCGTCCCGTCCTCATCAATATTGATGTAGTCATATTTCGTCTCGAAATAAGGGGTGAGAGGCACTGCATGATCTCTGTCAAAGGCATAAATCTCAAAGATCGTATAGTTTGTATCCACATCCGGGATGTAGAACTCCGGATAGCCCATGATCATCTCCGGGGTGCCGTCTCCGTTCAGATCATGGAGAGCATAGCGCACGCCGCCGTATTGATCTTTATTGTCTGCCGTCCATTGGACTACCCAATATTCGCTCAGCAGCGGGTTGCTCGCGTTCCCTGTCATGGCATCTTCATATTGCGCGCGGACTGACTCGAAAACAGAGGCGTAGTCGGAAGCTTCGGATGCACTCGGATCTTCTTCTGCTTCCCGGGATGTTCCGGGTTCTTCGGAAGGTGTCGCAGGCTCAGATGGTACAGGCGGCTCTTCCGGAGCTGGGGGCAGATCCTGCGGGGCCTGTTCAACAGCCTCTTGAGGAGCAGGCCGGTTCGCGCGGTTCGCCGACTGAATTGCTAAGGGTACAGCAACAGCAGCTCCAACGACAACAGCTGCAGCAACGATGATGGCAATAATTTTACCGGATATGACGGTGCCAGCGGCTTTGGCTGTTGCGATGCCAGCAGCTTTTGCAGCGGCTGAACCAGCGGCCTTAGCAGCCGAAGAGCCTGCCGCCTTCGTCGCAGCTGAACCGGCCGCCTTAGCAGCAGAAGAACCTGTGGCTTTGCTGCCGGCGTTCACAGTACTTTCGATGGCATTCTTCCCCGCATTTACAGCAGCTTCTTCTGACCCTGCAGCAGCCTGCATGCCTGCCGCTGTCCCCTCAAGAATCTCAGGCAGCAGCTCGGTTCGTGGAGCAGATAACCCTTTCTGCACCAGACGGAAAAGGAGCAACAGGAAAGGAAGTGGAGCAAGGCCGTAAAGTTTCGTTCCTTTTTTCTCTAGATCACGTACTTTAGCTTCAATCTTACGACGGCCATACTGGAGCCGGCTCTTGACCGTTGCCTCCGGAATTTCCAGCTCGTCCGCAATCTCTTTGACGGAGAGCTGGTCATAATAAAACAGAGTAATGCAGGCTCTCTGGTCATCCGGCAGAGCGTCCAGGATTTCGCCAATCAGCCGCGCGGTCTCTCCGCGGTCGATTACGACCTCCGGCAGACTCTCCGGCCGTTCGTCCTCGAATTCGATTTCCGCATCGTCATCATCCATGCTCATACTGGAGAAATTGACATCACGGGATTTCCGCAGATAGTCGATTGCCTTGTTATGGGCGATCCGCTTGATCCATGCCGGAAACTTTGCAGCATCCTCCAACTGATCCAGACTTCTGAACGCCTTGATATAGCTGTCCTGCAAAAGATCCTGCGCAGCGTCCTCATCTTTGACCAGGAACTTTACCGTATTATAGACCTCGTTCGAAGTCCGGTAATACAGATCGGTCAGCGCGTTTTCATCGCCTGCTTTTGCAGCATCGATGATCGTCTGACGGATCACCTGCGGCTCTCCGCAGATCGGGCAGATGTTCGAGCTGTCGGGAATCGTTGTATTACAATTATTGCATTTCATTATATTCAACCTTTTCTATTCTTTATTACAGTATTTATTCAAGTATCGGGTTTTCAGACCTGTTTCTTTTTAGGGCCTTCGGGTTCGTGTCGATGGTCTTGCTGTAAAGCAAAGCTCTCGGATCCGTTATTTGTGCCGGTATCTCTGTCCGGCGGCCGGAGCTTTCGGAGGATTTCCTGTAGGATTCGTTCGGACAATTCAGGATCCAGCTTGCGCCAATCTGCCAGCAGACAGAGCAGCTGTCTGATATTTATGTTATCCATATCCCGTCTCCTTTCTCTTGTTCTAATCAATAGACGCAGAAAAAGGCGGACAGGATTTATTTTTTTAATATTTATTCAGTATAACAGAAAACGCCGAAAACAACGAGAAAAGGCAAAAGTTTTTCATCCGATGAACCTCAAATACAAGACCTGCAAACGTTTCCGGTTTGCAGAGTCGTCCTGAGGCGTTGCAAAGAATACAGTACTTAAAAAACCTTGTATGCAGAAAGGGAGTTGAGATGAAAAACGTTTTGAAAAAATGGAGAGGGGCAATTCTTGCACTGGTTCTTCTGACACTTTGCATCGGTATTTTTACACAGACAAAAAATGTATATGCAGATGATCTGAACTGGGGTGCGTTTCAGGTGAGCATTACAACGACTGATACGGATGCCCCGGGAAATGAAGTGACATTTGCTATTCAGATCACAAGTACAGTCAGTGAAACAGTGACTGCCAAAATTTACCCATGGTATTATCGGGAGCAAGGAAACAGCCAGACCTATCCGGGTGTTGAGTTTGGAACGTTATCAGGAGATGGTCTGGAGATTCTAGAGAATTCGATTGGATATTCCCTTACGCTTGAGGCCGGACAAACGGTGTCTTTGACGCTGAAAGGTACCATTCCGGATACCTGGAATTCCAAAAGTGACATCTGTCTTGTAGTAAACGCATCTGATCAGGGCTGCATGGGGCAGGGCGATTTCTATAGTACGTATACCGCTCCGGAGCCTGTCGTTGTCACAGCAGCGAACCCGCTGAAGATCCAGGCAAAGACTGCGACGGTCAAGTACAGTAAGGTGAAGAAAAAAGCACAGACGCTGAAAGCCACACAGGTGATCCAGTTCACGAATAAGGGGAAAGGAACCCTTTCTTATAAAAAGGTCAGCGGCAATAAGAAGATTACGATCAACCAGAAAACCGGAAAAGTCACGATCAAAAAAGGCCTGAAGAAAGGCACATACAAAGTCAAGGTCAAAGTCAAAGCAGCCGGAAATGCCAATTACAAGGCTTCCGCATGGAAGACTGTGACGTTCACAGTAAAAGTTAAATAATATTTAGAAATGCTTGAAGCCTGCGGGACGATCTCCGGCAGGCTTCTTTAATTACTTAGCAAATCCTATGAGTAAAAGAGTTTACGCAGGCCGGCTGCCCGGATCGTGCGTTTGTGACTGCGGAATCTGAACGAGATACAGTCACAAACGAACATTTGAGGCGATGGCTGCCCGGATCGTGCGTTTGTGACTGCGGAATCTAAACGAGATACAGTCACAAACGAACTTTTAAGACAAGGCAGCAAGCAGACAACAGACAAACGCAATATTTTATTGACTTAGAACCAGCTATGAAATTAAACGCAGCCAGGAATGAAAAACGGAGGCAGGGAATCAGTCCCTGCCTCTTTCAATATCGAATAGGAAGTCACACTTGTTTTTTGTTTGTGTCAGTTGATAATCGATTTATGCTTCTTCTTATTTCTTCACCGTAATCTTACATTTCGCTGTTTTGCCGGACTTCAGAGTTACGGTGATCGTTGCCGCGCCTTTCTTTAAGGCTTTGATCTTTCCTTTTTTCGTAACAGTCGCAATGGACTTCTTAGAAGACTTAAAGCTCTTAACCGCGTCTCCCTTGGCCAGTCCTGTCACTTTCAGCGTATAAGTTTTGCCCTTTTTGAGAGTCTTTTTCTTTGCAGAAAGTTTGATCGTTGCTTTGAGTTTCGGAATCGTCTTCGTCTCACGGCTGAGCTCTTCGCCGCAGACAGAGCAGTAGATGACTTCATCATACGAGCCTGCCTTCAGCGCGGTCGCATCCTTTTTATTCTCCACCACAGGCTCGCCTGCCTGATGTTCACAAACACCGACCCATTCAACTCTTCCGCTGTATCCGATCTCAAAGATCTCTTCTGTCCACGTTAGATTCGAGAGAGGGTAGTAAGCCGTAAGGTTACATGCATAGAATAATGCCGGTGCATCCTTGATCGGGCAGTCGCCTTCAAACGTGATCTCTTTCAGTCCGTAGCATCCGGCAAAGACCCAGTCGCCAAGTTCTTTTACGGAAACCGGTACAATCACCGACTTCAGATTTGTACACTCACCAAACGCTCCTTCCCGAATTATTTCAACGCCGTCCGGTATCTCCAGTTTTCTGAGGTTAATTAAAGTGGAAAACGCATAGACAGGAATCTCTTTTAAATTACTTGAAAGTCTTATCGTTTTTGCTTTTGAGCAGCGAGAGAACGCTTCAGCGCCTAATTCGGTTACGCTGTCCGGCAGTACGATCGCTGTCAGTCCGCTATTCAGAAAGGCATCATTATCAATCGTCTCAAGACCATCTGGAAAAGTAACAGAACTCAGTTTCTCGCAGTAATTGAACGCGGATGTCTCAATCTTTTTCAGACTGGTAGGAAGATTGACAGAATGCAGACTGCTGCATTCGCTAAAGGCAGATGCACCAATCGAAACCAGACCATCGGGAAGAACGGCGCTCTCAAGATTTCGCTGATAAGAAAACGTATTATTGCCGATTCGTGTGATTCCTTCACCAATCTTCGCCGTCTTGATTCCTTTATTATAAAACGGACTGTAGTTGCTGTAACGGTAATCCGGCATATCGCCCTCGCCGTTAATCGTAAGATTGCCTTCGTCATCCAGCACATAGCTGATGGATTCTGTAATTGCGGTCGGAGCCGCAATATAGACTTCTTCCGCCGGAGCGGAGGTGTCGTTCAGATCATAAACGGCTTCCGCACCAATCTGCCAGTCTTCAAGCGGATAGCTGTAGCTGCTGATTGCGGCGTTGACAGGACGTGTGATCATAGCCGTGCCTTCCAGTTTGATCAGCTCCGGAACATAGGAAGGATCATAGCCCCGTTCCTTCATCACCGGCATCAGATCGCTGGCGTAGAAGGCAACTCCCTTCTTGTATTCACCGGATTCGGTAAGGAATCCTTTGGTCTTGCTGCTGACCTTATATTTCGGATCCGTAAGTTTGATATTTGCGCTTCCGCACTGGATGCCGCGGATCACACTCAGCTCATTGCCGCCGGGCACGGCCGCCGTAATATCTAAGGTCGAATCTTCAACAGACAGAGCGTCATCGATCCAGATGCCGCTGGCTTTACCGGTGGATGTTACCTGAACTTTGATCTCCGAGCCGGTATCTGCAAGGATCCGTTTATCTCCGGAAACACCTGAAGCGCCGAAGATCTCTTCATCGTCAATCGTGACAGCAAGCTTTGAACCGTTCTCGAGAAGCAGAGAAGCTTCTCCGGTTGCGACAAAGCCGTTCACATTACTGGTAAAGGATTTTCCGATCCGCTCCGTATCCAGCGTGATCGAAATTTCCGATTTGTCCAGATTCAGGCCGCCCTCGGATAT
>CAZOHB010000128.1:0-7205 GCA_964579345.1 uncultured Parasporobacterium sp. | reverse complement strand
ACATGCGCCGGCTGTCTCGAACGGATCCGATCAAAGTAACAAGATTCAGCTCCGGATATTTCTCCTTCAGTTCATTCTGAATATCGTAAGCATTGTTCTCATATACATCGAAGATAATGAGCTGTTTCGGAGAATGTGCAGCAATCTGCCGGCAGAGCTCGGATCCAATCGATCCGCCGCCTCCAGTTACGAGAACGGTCTTTCCGTTAATAAACGCGAAAACCTCTTCGAGATTCGGCTTGATCGGCTCTCTCCCTAAAAGATCATCAACAGAAACGTCCTGCAGACGGCTGACCGTAATTTCTCCAGTTAACAGCTGATAAACGCCAGGCAGGATCTTCAGTTCACAGTTGGTCTCTTTACAGACATTTAAGATATCGCGTCGTTCCTCGGCTGTCGCACTCGGGATTGCCATATAAATCTTATCGACCTGATATTTTTCTACCGCTTCCAGGATGGAATCCCTTCCACCGACAATAGGTACACCGTCGATATAGCGGTTCCATTTATTCTTATTATCATCAATGATACAGACAGTCTTTTCTGTTGATTTCTCAGAAGACTTGATATCCCGCATCAGCATCTGTCCAGCTGCCCCGGCACCGATTACCATAACGTTAGCCATATAACCACCTTCCCCTTTGTTCCTGCCTCGCATCAGCAAGACAAAGCGATATGAAAACCGCACTCCAAGGGTCAGGACAAATTGGAGCACAACACCGAAGATGAAATACGAGATCGGCATGCGCGTAACAAAAAGGATTGTAATCAGGAAATAGACAACAATTTCAATCGCTGTAGCAAGAATCAAATTTCTAAGCTCTCGATAGGAAGCGAAACGCCAGATTGCTGAATATAGTTTAAATATGAAAAACAATATGATACAGAAAACAATATAGGGAACGATAGTATAAAAATACCCCTGTAAATATTGAGGGCCAATATTTGAATATCTAAAATCGAAGCGTAAAAGAAGTCCAGCAAAAAAACTTCCTGCTATAGCAACTATATCAAATAGGACCATAAGGATTGAAATCATCTTCCAATGTTCAATTCTAAATCTCTTTTTCTCTTTCACAACGTTTCACTTAACCCTTAAATATTTCTGGAACCCGCACTCCCCTTGTGCGTTCTTTCTTGTTTTATACTCTAAATCTCATTTGATTTCGCAGCACAAAATAGACCAAAAAGAATCCAACTAAATAAAACTGTAAGGGATTCTTTCTGATCTATTTCTATATAGGTCTAATATATTAGCCGTGGTGACACATAGGTGACTCAAAAAAATGCCTTGAATAGACTTTTTAAGACTTTTGCTATTGTCACTGGATCCAATAAACGTTGAGTTTAAGGCGTTTTCCTGAGTTGTCCCAATAATACAACTTTCGCGAAGTAACAAACCAACGAAGAATGATCCGCCTATAGCAACTATATCAAATAGAACCATAAGGATTGAAATCATCTTCCAATGTTCAATTCTAAATCTCTTTTTCTCTTTCACAACGTTTCACTTAACCCTTAAATATTTCTGGAACCCGCACTCCCCTTGTGCGTTCTTTCTTGTTTTATACTCTAAATCTCATTTGATTTCGCAGCACAAAATAGACCAAAAAGAATCCAACTAAATAAAACTGTAAGGGATTCTTTCTGATCTATTTCTATATAGGTCTAATATATTAGCCGTGGTGACACATAGGTGACTCAAAAAAATGCCTTGAATAGACTTTTTAAGACTTTTGCTTATGTCATTGGATCCAATAAACGTTGAATTTAAGGCGTTTTTCTGAGTTGTCCCAATAATACAACTTTCGCAAACCATTAACCCCGTGATAATGTGCCAGTGTTCGATTTTCTGTTTCTTTCCCGAATTCACTGTTATTTACAATCCCTTTTTTAATTGGGTGGAATTCCTGTCTGACGGCTGTTTTCCAGTCTCTAAAACAAGTCGTTTCGCCGCATCTCCCCTATGTGCCCGAAACGTCCGGAACCACCCTTGTATTAATACCTTATGTGCAAATTTTGTATATTATAGAGGATGGTTACTAGTATATCAAGTCATATTTGGAAACTGTGATACATATTTTACTTCATGAATCGAAAAGGCAGCCCGTTCGGACTGCCCTTCTCATATGTTCTTATAACGCCCTGCCTGGGCATAACCTCCTATTTGACCTTAATCGTTACCGTCACCGTCTTGGACTTACTCTTATAATTTCCATTCCCTGCTGCCGTGACCTTGATCTTGACCTTATAGGTTCCTTTCTTCAGGCCTTTCTTGACCGTGATCACGCCGGTTTTCGAGATTGTGATCTTCTTATTACCCTTTGCCTTCTTAAAGGTGACCTTGCCCTGGGCTTTCTTGATCGTAAACGCCTTCTTCTTGGCGATGGTCACCGCCTTTTTCTTGACTGCCGAATACTTGACCGTTACGGCTTTCGCCTTGACCGTCATAGGGTTCTCATACTTATTATAACGGAAGACATAGCCTTTGCCCGCGAGCATCCGGGCCGATGCCTTGAGTTCCTCATTCTGCAGTTCCATCCAGTGCAGCTTCGTCACGCCGAAGGAACGATCGATATTGGTCTGGAAGTAGGATGCGATCCCGCTATCCTGATAGGTGCGTCCCGTCGTCATGTTGTGCATATAGTCCGCGTGGAAGAGGCTTTTGATCTTGTAGCCGACATGGGTGAGGACGATATCTTCCCCGTCGAGGTTGGTATACGCATAAACATACCCGAGGGTCCCCTGCGCATGCGGGTACTCGCGTTTGATCGCGCGCATATCGGCTTCCGCTTTATAGGAGTAGTCTTTGACCGTCACGGTAAAGGTTGCGGTATTGCCGTCTTTGACAGTGACAGAGATTTTAGCCGTTCCCGGTTCGATCGCTTTGACCACGCCGTTTTTATCGACGGTCGCGACGGACGGCTTGCTGCTCTTCCAGGTCAGCTGGGTCGAATGGCCGCTCACCTCCGGTTTCAGCTCGATGACCTGTTCGGTCGTCATGATCGAACGGCTCTGCGGCAGGGTGACTGTGGAATACCCATACGCAGGGATGACCCAGGAGCCTTCTGCGATCTCTGTCTTCGCCTCGGCATCAGCATAGTATTTCCCGCAGTCTGCGCAGTACCAGTATTCGGTGTTTCCGTCAGCGCCAGCTGTTTCCGCTTTTGCCGCTACATGCCTCAGCACATGCTCATGGATTCCCGTCGCCGGGATCACCCAGGAGCCTTCCTCGATCTCCTGCTCTGCTGCCGCATCTGCAAAGTACTTCCCACAGCCTTCGCAATACCAGTATTCCGTATTGCCCGCCGTTTTCTCCTTCGCCGGCGTAGCTGCGATATGGGTCAGCGCATGGACATGGACCGGAAGTGCAGGAATCACCCAGGAGCCTTCTGCGATCTCATTTTCTGCTAAAGCATCGGAATAATATTTTCCACAATCTTCACAGTACCAGTATTCCGTATTACCTTCTACCCCTTCTGCGGCAGGAACGGCTGCCACATGAACCATTACATGCTCATGGATTCCCGTCGCCGGGATTACCCAGGAACCTTCCTCGATCTCCTGCTCTGCTGCCGCGTCCGCAAAGTACTTCCCACATCCTTCACAGTACCAGTATTCTGTATTGCCTGCCGTTTTCTCCTTCGCCGGCACTGCCTCTGTCTTTACAAGGCTATGGACGTGTTTTATTTCCAGACTCGCAATCGCCTCTTCGATAGTTGCTGCCATGAGGTCGACAGCTTCCTGCTGATAAGACATCTTTGAATAGTCCACGCTGTCGATGGCTTCCTGCAGCACCGCTACACTGTCCTCAGTATAGATGCTCAGATCTTCCGGAATCTTTGCAAGCGCAGCTTCAACGGCTGAATAATCTGCCTGTGTTACTTCTTCAAAAGTAAACCCATTATTTTGGGCGTAGGTCTCGGCTGCGGTTCCTTTTTCTCCGCAGATTGTAAATCCGATGATTTTTGTAATTGTAGATGCGCCATAATAACCGAATGCCTGTGCTCTGATTTCCGTTACATTCTTCGGAACTACAACACGCTTCAGATTTGGAATACCATAAAAGGCGTTCCCCCCAATACTGGTGACCGCTGAGCCGATTACGATTTCCTCTGCATTTGCACAGTCACTAAAAGAATTGCTGCCAATGCGAATGATATTGTCCGGTATTACAATGCGATTAAAACCACTACAGTTTCTAAATGCATATTCGCCGATATCGGTAACGCTTTGCGGCAAGGAAATTGCTCCCAATGTCGAACAGCCGCTGAACATTCCTCTGCTAATCGTTGTTATTCCTTCCGGAAGCTTTACACTCTCCAGTTTCTTGCATCCACTGAACACATCTTCTCCAAGATCTGTGATGCTGTCTGGCAATTCAATTTTGGTCAGGTTCTCACAATTACTAAAGGCATCATTGCCTATATATGTAACACTCTCCGGTATATTGATTTCAGAAAGACTGGTGCATTGGTAAAAAGCTTTTTCTCCGATTCTTGTGACACCATTTGGAATGACTGTATTTGTACAGCCGAATACCAATGTGTTTGTATTACTTTCGATCACCGCGTTGCAGTCTTCACGACTGTCATATACGGCATTGTCCGGATCTACAGAAACTTCTGCCAGCCGCGTGCAAAGCTGAAACGCTGTATGATTAAATGCAGTTACCCCGGCAGGAATCTCTATGCTTTTAAGGTTTGTGCATTGAGCAAAGCTTTTTTCCCCAATTGATTTCAAACTGTCAGGAAGTGTTAAATTCCCCAACCTGTAACACCACTGAAATGCACTCGTCCCTATTTCTTCCACACCCTCTGAAATAGTAAGCATTTCCAATATAGTGCACGAAGCGAACGCTTCATCACCAATACTTCTTACGCTTCCGGGTATATAGACTCTCTGTAACCTGGGGCAGCCTTGGAACGCCTGCTTACCGATTCTGGTTATGCCTTCCGGCAATGTAGCATACACTATTGACTGTTTATACCCAAAAGCTTTATCTCCAATAGATGTGACGGTATAGCTATCAATTTCACTCGGAACGACTAAATCCGAATCCTTACCGTTATATCCGGTGATCTCAGCAGTTCCATCCTCAAGGACCGTATATGTATAATCTCCACTCGTCTCCGCCTTTACCGAAAGCGTCGGCAGAAGCCCGACGATCAGCATCGCCGCGATAAAACCACAAGCCAGCTTAGTAGCAAAAGTATTAACCTTCATTAGACCCTCCTGTATATTTACACAAGTAATGGTTAAGAATGTTCCGTATTCAGACCACAACATCTCTTAATTCAAAGTTCCGAATAGCAACTGTTATATATAATTATATTCAACATGATGTTGTTCAATCAAGAGCATCTGCGATATATACAATAAAAATCTAAGAGGCTTCCTCCCACCACAGTCACAAACGTCATTCCCAGCCAATTACTCCCTCTATCGCCTCATTCGTTCGTTTGTGCCTCCTCCACGCTCAGCTCTGCGGCGCTTTGCTTTAGACACAGAAGCGAGACCCCTTAAACTGTGATATATGATTTTAGACACAGACAAAGGGGTTCTCGCTCTGTGGGAAAATTTAAGCCAGAAAACAGCCATTTTTTATACACAGAACAGGAACCCCTAAAACTGTGACGATTTTTACTAGACACAGATAAGGGGGTTCTCTCTCTGTGGGGAAATCCAAAACCGCAAGCGCATAAATTCAATACACTCCCCCATCATCCAAAAGGAGCAGGCCTCCTCAGCCTGCTCCCCTTTCGATTGAAGTATATATTTTTTCTTCTTTTATTCTCCCGGCGCTCTTCGCCCCGGCTCTTATTTCACCCTGATCTTAACGGTCACCGTCTTCGTCTTCTTATTGTTTCCGGCGCTCTTCGCCGCCGTAACCTTGACGCGAACCTTGTAGGTTCCCTTCGGAGTGCCCTTTTTAACTTTGATTTTGCCTTTCTTAGTTACCGTCAGGTACTTCGAGGACTTCGAAAGCCGCTTGTACGTTACCTTGCCAAAGGCGCTCTTCACCGTGATCGCGCTGACCGTCTGCGCAGCCTTCTTCACGTTCTTGACTTTCACGGTCTTCGTCGAAGCCGAGATCTTCGGTGTCGCCTTGGTGATCTTAAAGGTCGCGGTCTTCGTTCCCGCATACCTGCCTGCGCCTTTAATAATGACTGTTGCCGTTCCGACCTTGACATTATTCTTATAGGAAACCGTATAATCTTTTCCTGCGACCATCGTCTTGCCGTCCAGCTTCACGACCGGTTTCTGCTTGATCGCCTTGCCGGTATACGTCTTATTCACCAGACCGCTGATCGTTGCACCGCTGAAATCCAGCCCGGTAATATCATACGCCAGGAAGATCGTCCGGTCTTCGATTCCGCCATCCTGATCATCCGCATTCGTCGTCATACGCTGCGTAAAGCTGAGGAAGCGTCCGTCTGGAAGCCAGGTTCCCGGGCCGGAAGCATTATTATCCAGCCGGCCAGTGAGGTTCAAATCCTGATCATAGAAGAAGGTGACACTGTGATCATTCAGCGTCTGAACTTCATAGTCTTTCATCTGCAACGGCGAAGCCAGCGAAAGAGAGATGATCCCGTCCGGCGAGACATCTAGCTGGAAGAGTCTGCTGAGAGACATCCTCTGGAACGTATCCCCGGCCGCAGTGACCGTCTGTGCGATCTGGTTCCAGTCCGAGTCAAATCTGGAAATGGCGATTTCATTTCCTTCGAAATCTTCCTCGAGCGATAATCTGGCGGATGCAACATAATACGCGTCGCCGACCTGCAGCGCATCGCAAACATGCGGATATTCGCCAAGGTCCGCAGTCTCAGGAACGATTCCCGCACGCTCTGTCTTACCGCCTTTGTAATAATCCTTAAATACTTCCTGGACCTTCTTCCCTTCTTCGCTGTTATACTCGATCACCTCCACCTTCATCTTTTCCGGCGCATGCGGATCGAAGCTGATCTTGCGGATCTGGGACATTTCCGTTAAGATCGCAGTTTCGAAGTAATCATAGATATAATAGCTGCCGTCCTCTGCTTGGAAAACAGGCGAGCAGATATGTACGGAGTTCTCCCTCGTAGTCTCTGTTCCGCTGACCAGGTCGGAAAACGAAAGCGGGACCAGATCCTGCGAAATCGGGATATTACCCCAGAAACTGACCGCACAGGATCTGGGAGCCGCCCAGCAGCACGCCGTTCACC
>CAZOHB010000127.1:0-7257 GCA_964579345.1 uncultured Parasporobacterium sp. | reverse complement strand
AACAGACAAAGCCCCTGTTCCCGCGGGAACAGGGGCTGTTTGAGACTGTCAAAGACACGCCGAAGTGACGGATATCGGATGGGGAAATCAGATCCGATCCTATGTCATGCAGCCGTATACGCTGGTAAAGGATACCCGGACCGGCTGTGAGGTCGGAAATGTCGGCGCAGTTCTTGACGGCGATATCGATGCTTTTATCAATGAATATTTGAAATGGATAACCAATAAGCAGTAAGAGACAGAGAGGATAGTATTATGGTCAAAATTGCAGTTTTAGGTTATGGAACGATTGGATCAGGTGTTGTAGAAGCACTGGATATCAACCGTGAAGTCATCAAAGAGCACGCCGGACAGGAAATCGATGTGAAATATGTGCTGGATCTCCGCGAGTTCCCGGGAACCCCGATCGAATCCAAGCTGGTACACGATTACAGCGTGATCGTTAACGATCCGGAAGTTGACATTGTTGTCGAAGTAATGGGCGGCACACATCCTGCATATGAGTATGCGAAGGAAGCGCTTGAAAAAGGCAAGAGTGTCTGCACATCCAACAAAGCACTGGTTGCAGAGTACGGCCCGGAACTGATCGAGCTTGCAAGGGAGAAAAGCCTGAACTTCCTGTTTGAAGCAAGCGTTGGCGGCGGAATCCCGATCATCCGCCCGATCTTAAGATCTTTGAATGTGGATACGATCCACCACATTACGGGAATCCTGAACGGAACGACAAACTACATCCTGACAAAGATGTATGAAGAGGGAAGCACCTACGAAGAAGCGCTGAAGGATGCACAGGCTCTGGGTTATGCGGAAGCAGATCCGACAGCGGATGTTGACGGCTTTGATGCTGCAAGAAAGATTGCGATCCTTTCCAGCCTGATTTATGGAAAGAACGTAAACTTCAACGACATTACGACTGAAGGAATCCGTAACATTACGGATGTAGATATGAAATATGCAAAAGCACTCGGCAAAAAGATCAAGCTGCTCGGTATTACCTACAATATTGACGGCAAGATCTATTCCGAAGTTGCTCCGCACATGATCGACAAGACCCATATGCTTTATATGGTCGACGATGTTATGAACGGAATCGAGACACACGGAAACCTGTTGGGAGATACGATGTTCTACGGAGCAGGCGCAGGAAAGCTTCCGACCGCTTCTGCAGTTGTCTCCGATATCATTGACGAGGTCAAGCACCTGCATGTCAACATTCCGATCAAGTGGGATGCAGAATCTGCAAATCTGGCAGACCACGCGACGCACCGGAGCAAGTTCTTTGTCCGCGTCGATGCAGAATGTGAAGAGATGAAGTCAATGTTCAATATCGAACAGCTCATGACGCTGGCGGATGTTCCGGATGAATATGCGATCGTAACGGAAGAGCTGACCTTCGCAGAGTTCTATGGGAAGATCGAAGGATGCAAGCACATCCGCAACATTATTCAGGTTAAATAATCGGACACTATTGTTCTGATAGAAAAGCATAGAAAGCAGGAAAGAATTTATGTTAATTGTTAAGAAATTCGGAGGTACTTCTGTCGGCGATCCGGAGCGTATCCGGAATGTGGCAAGACGCTGTATCGAAGAGTACAAAAAAGGAAATGACGTCGTTGTGGTCCTTTCTGCAATGGGAGACACCACAGATGATCTGCTGGCTCTGGCATCGCAGATCTCCTCAAAACCTTCCAAACGTGAGCTGGATATGCTGATGAGTACCGGTGAGCAGGTGAGTGTAAGTCTTACAGCCATGGCAATCATGGAAATGGGATATCCTGCGGTTTCTCTGAACGCGTTCCAGGTTGCTATGCACACGACAAAGGTTTACGGAAACGCACGCCTGCGTAAGATCGATCGTGACCGGATTTTAACTGAACTTGATAATAAACGAATCGTTCTCGTGACCGGATTCCAGGGAGTCAATAAATACGATGATGTGACGACCCTTGGAAGAGGCGGATCAGATACGACGGCTGTCGCTTTAGCAGCAGCGCTCCATGCAGACGCATGCGAGATCTACACAGACGTAGACGGTGTCTACACCTGTGATCCGCGTATCGTACCGAACGCGAAGAAACTGGACGAAATCACATATGATGAAATGCTGGACCTTGCCTCCCTGGGTGCTCAGGTGCTTCACAACAGAAGCGTAGGCATGGCGAAAAAATACGGAGTAGAACTGGTTGTCCGTTCATCCCTTACAGATGCACCGGGCACAGTTGTAAAGGAGGATTTAACTGTGGAGAAAAGATTAGTAAGCGGTGTTGCCGTAGATAAAAGCCCTGCAAGAATTTCCCTGATCGGATTGAAGGATGTTCCGGGCATGGCATTCAATGTATTCAATACCCTGGGACGCAAGAATATCGTTGTTGATATTATCTTACAGTCCATCGGCCGCGGGGGCACAAAGGATATCTCCTTTACCGTTGATTCCAAAGATCTGGATGAAGCAATCAAGGCTTTAGAGGAGTCTAAGACACAGATCGGTTTTGAATCTCTGAACCATGAAGATAATGTTGCAAAGGTTTCCATCGTCGGTGCCGGCATGATGACAGACTCCGGTGTTGCAAGCAGAATGTTTGAAGCTCTTTACAATGCAGGCATCAACATCAAGATGATCTCCACAAGCGAGATCCGTATTACGGTTCTGGTGGATGAAGATGATGCTGACCGTGCAGCGAGAGCAGTACACGATGCATTTAATGCAGAAGACTGATATGGTATTTGAAACACGATCAGAAAAAGAAACATTTGACTTGGGTGTAAAAACAGGGGTGTGCGCAAAGCCGGGAGATGTGTTCTGCCTGAGCGGAGATCTCGGAACAGGCAAAACTGTTTTTACAGCCGGTCTGGCAAAGGGGCTCGAAATAGAGACCCCTGTTTGTTCTCCGACTTTTACGATCCTGCAGACATATGAGGAAGGCCGGCTTCCGCTGTACCATTTTGATGTTTACCGGATCGCAGACATCGATGAAATGTTTGAGATCGGGTTTGACGAATACGCATTCGGCAAAGGCGTCTGCCTGATCGAATGGGGAGAGCAGATCAAAGAGATCCTGCCGGAGAAAACGAAGTTTGTTACGATCGAAAAAGATCTGGAGCAAGGCTTTGACTATCGAAAAATAACTATAGAGTGAGACTATGAGCACAAAGATTTTAGCTATTGAAACTTCGGGGCCGCTGGCTTCCGTTGCGATGATGAAAGATGGAGAAGCACTGGGGATGAAAGTGGGTGAGTTTAAAGTCACACACTCGGAAACCCTGATGCCGATGATTGACGATCTGGTGAAAGAGACCGGCGTGAAGCTGGAATCGATCGATGCGATTGCGGTCAGTGCAGGACCGGGTTCTTTTACCGGCCTGCGGATTGGAAGTGCGACGGCAAAAGGGCTGGGTATGGCACTGAACAAGCCGCTGCTTCATATCCCGACACTCCATGCAATGTGTTATAACCTGCTGGGAAGCCCGGGATTTATCGTTCCGATGCTCGATGCCAGAAGAGGCACGGTCTATACCGGCATCTTTACCTTTGTTCTGCGTGCAGATAATACACTGGATTTTGAAGTGTTTCAGGACAGCTGTGTGATGAGCATCGAAGAACTTCTTGAGCGTCTGGAACTGCTTACAAGTCTGGATGGAAATCCGCCACCGGTCATTTTCCTTGGGGATGGTCTTTTTGAATATCATGAAAAGATCGAGAAGGGTGCGACCTTTGATTTTGAGTATGCTCCGGATGAAGGCATGATCCAGAGAGCGGATACTGTCGGATTACTTGGACAGCTTTTCTACTACCACGGAATGACGACGCCTGCAGATCAGGAAGCTCCTGAGTATCTGCAGAAAAGTCAGGCAGAACGTGTAAAGGCAGAAAAAGAAGCAGAAGAAGATCACGCGGAATAAGCGGAGATTTTCGGAAGGGATAGAGCGAAAGAACAGCAGTTTTGGAAATCCGTTATTATGAATTAACTTATGATGATATTGCGAAAGTCTCGGAGATGGAGCGGAGATTTTTCTCGACTCCATGGAGCGAGAGCAGTATCGCGCATTATATGGAAGCCGGGAATACGATCTTTGTGGTTGCACGTCATGGAGAACAGACGGTCGGATATGCGGCTGTCATGTGCGTGCTCGATGAGGGAAACCTTGTGAGCATCGGTGTTGAGGATGACTACCGCCAGATGGGAATCGCGTCCGAGTTATTGGACATTGTTTATGACATGGCTCATGAGAGGGGCGTGACCTCGATCAATCTGGAAGTGCGGACCGGAAACGAAGCTGCGATCGCACTGTACGAAAAAGAAGGTTTTATACAAAACGGGCGGAGAAAAGATTTTTACAGAGATCCCAAAGAAGACGCGCTGTTGTATATAAAGGAATTATAAATGCTGGATATTTGTTTATTGGGAACCGGAGGAATGATGCCGCTTCCGCGCCGCCACTTGACGTCGCTGATGGCGCGTTTTAACGGTTCTTCGATTTTAATTGACTGTGGTGAGGCGACGCAGATTGCGATCAAGGAAAAGGGCTGGCCTTTCAAGCCGATCGATCTGATCTGCTTTACCCATTACCATGGAGATCATATCGGGGGGCTTCCGGGCCTTCTTTTAACGATGGGAAATTCCGATCGGACGGAGCCTGTTGTTATGGTCGGTCCAAAGGGGCTGAAGCGCGTCGTAGATTCGCTTCGCATCATCGCTCCGGAACTTCCGTTTCCGATCCACTACATTGAGCTGGAAGAGGACTTTCAGGAACTCTGGTTCGGCGATTACCGGATCGAAGCGTTTAAGGTGAATCATCGTGTTACCTGCTACGGCTACAGCATCCTCGTTGACCGCGCCGGTAAATTTGATGTGGAACGGGCAAAGGCACTGAATCTTCCGGTGCAGATGTGGGGAAAACTCCAGAACGGAGATGAAGTCGAGTATGAGGGAAAGATCTATACGCCGGATATGGTGCTCGGCCCGGCAAGAAAAGGGCTGAAGGTGACGTATTGTACCGACACCCGTCCTGTGGAGCGAATCGCGGAAGCAGCCAAGGGCGCGGATCTGTTCATCTGCGAAGGCATGTACGGCGACAAGGATAAGCAGGAAGATGCGGAGAAGAAAAAACACATGACCTTCTATGAGGCAGCAGCGCTTGGAGCAAAAGCGCAGCCGAAGGAAATGTGGCTTACGCACTACAGTCCGTCTCTGGTACACCCGGCTGAATATATGGATGACGTGCATCAGATCTTCGACCGCGTCAGGTATGGAAAAGATCTGAAGAGTATAGAACTGAATTTTGAAGAAGACTAAAGAATCCGGAATCTGCGGATATCAATACAAGACTAAAAGAGACTGAAAAATGGCAAAATTAAAAAAAGAAAAAAAACTCAATCGGTTATATAAAGCAAAAGAGAAAGTTGGCGGAGGGATCACCATTCTTTCCATCGAATCTTCCTGCGATGAAACAGCAGCTGCTGTTACGGTCAACGGACGGGAAGTGCTGTCAAATGCGATCTATTCCCAGATCGACCTGCACACGATCTACGGCGGCGTCGTTCCGGAGATTGCTTCCCGCGCACATATCGAGAAGATCAATCAGATCGTGCAGAAAGCGCTGGATGATGCAGGAAAAACACTGGATGATATCGATGCGGTTGCGGTTACTTACGGACCGGGACTCGTCGGTGCTCTGCTCGTCGGCGTGGCGTTCGGAAAGGCGGTTGCGTATGCAAAACACCTTCCGCTGATCGGTGTGCATCATATCAAAGGTCATGTCTGCGCGAACTATATCGCGTATCCGGAATTGGAACCGCCATTCCTGTGCCTTGTTGCATCCGGCGGACACACGCATCTCGTCAAGGCGCTTTCTTATACCGAGTATGAGATCATCGGAAGAACGAGGGATGATGCCGCAGGCGAGGCGTATGATAAGATCGCACGCGCGATCGGACTCGGCTATCCGGGAGGCCCGAAAGTGGAGAAAGCAGCGCATAACGGAGATCCGCACGCGTTTGAATTCCCTCGTGCGAAGATTGCGGAAAATCCGTATGACTTCAGCTTTTCCGGCGTGAAAAGCGCTGTGCTGAATACGATCAATTCCTATAAAATGAAAGGCCTTGAAATTGACGAAAAGTTTCAGGCAGACATCGCAGCGTCCTTCCAGCAGGATGTGATCGATACGATGTGTGAGCGGGTTCTGCTTGCATTGGATGAGTTTGGAATCGACAAGTTTGCGATGGCCGGAGGCGTTGCTTCGAATCAGACACTGCGGGCAGCGCTGCAGACTGCAGTCGAGAGCAGGGGAGCTTCCTTCTATTGTCCGCCTCCGATCCTTTGCACGGATAATGCGGCGATGATCGGTGCGGCCGGCTATTATGAATTTATCAACGGCAGAAGGGATGGCCTGGATCTGAATGCGGTTCCGGGACTGAGACTGGAGTAAGATATCTGAGAGAGGTAACAGATGATTTACGGAATCATACTCGCCGGCGGCAGCGGAACGCGTGTCGGGGGAGAGGTGCCAAAACAGTATATTGAAATCAACGGAAAGCCGCTGCTATATTACACGCTGCAGGCGTTTGAGGTGTCGGATGTGAATCAGATCGTGATCGTTGCGGACGAAGCGCATCTGCGGTTTGTTGTGAGCGAGATCGTCGACAAATATGGCCTTCAGAAAGTGATCCGTGTCTGCACCGGCGGAAGCGAACGGTTTTATTCGGTCTATCACGGACTTCATGAGCTTTCGGATCAGGCAGGTGAGGAAGACCTTGTGCTGATCCATGACGGAGCAAGACCGTTTATCCGGCCGGAAGAGATCAATCAAATGATTTCGGAGACAAAGACTTACGGCGCGGCGATCGCAGCGATGCCCGTAAAGGATACGATCAAGGTTTCGGATGAAGAAGGCTTTGTTGCCGGGACAACGATCCGCAGCCAGACCTGGCAGATCCAGACACCGCAGGCGTTTCGATTCGGGCTGATCAAAAAAGCCTATGACAGAGCATATCAGGTACAGCAGACGTCGGGAACAGCAGGAGCCTCTGCGGGTCATGCAAATGAAACTGCACCGGATCCGGGGAAACTCTTTACGGATGATTCGATGGTCGTGGAAGCAGTGTTCCCGAATCAAAAGATCAAGCTGGTACCAACATCTTACGGAAATATAAAAATCACAACACCCGAAGACTTAGAAGCAGCAAAAACACGCCTTTGATATCCATGTGATTAAAAAGTTGCAATATTCGTGTTGAAATGTTACAATACAGTCCGAGTC
>CAZOHB010000126.1:0-7426 GCA_964579345.1 uncultured Parasporobacterium sp. | reverse complement strand
GGCTTTTTGCTGTCTGCTGTTTCGTGCGACAGCTTTGCTATAATAACACCGTGATTTTATATTGTCAACACCCTTTTTTTATTTTTTTTAATTTATTTTTTCGATTACTTTTTTTCGCCATTTTCTCTGTCAGACAGATGCGGGGAAAGCACCTTTCTGCGCCTTCCCCGCTTTGCATTTCATAAAGTCTTTTGCTCTTCGTTCTTATAACTTAGAAAGCATTCATTCCCGGATAAACTGCGGAATCGCCAAGCTCTTCCTCAATACGAAGCAGCTGGTTGTATTTTGCAACACGCTCGCTTCTGGACGGTGCGCCCGTCTTGATCTGTCCGGTATTTAAAGCAACCGCAAGATCTGCAATCGTAGTATCCTCTGTTTCACCGGAACGATGAGAGGTTACTGCGGTGTAGCCCGCTTTATGTGCCATCTTAATTGCCTCTAAGGTTTCTGTTACGGTACCGATCTGATTCAGTTTGATCAGGATGGAGTTTCCGCATCCGCTTTCAATACCCTTTTTCAGTCTTTCCGTATTGGTTACGAACAGGTCGTCACCAACCAGCTGAACTTTATCACCGAGTTTCTCGGTCATTGCCTTCCATCCTTCCCAGTCTTCTTCATCCAGACCGTCTTCGATGGAGATGATCGGATATTTCTCAATCAGTTCTGCCCAGTGATTGATCAGTTCCTCAGAAGTAAACTCCTTTCCGGACTTCGGCTGATGATAAAAACCTTTGCCTTTTTCACTCTTCCATTCAGAAGAAGCAGCATCCATAGCAATCTTGAAATCTTTACCCGGCTCATAGCCTGCATCTTTGACAGCCTGAAGAATGTGCTCGATCGCATCTTCATCGCTGTCAAGGTTCGGTGCAAAACCACCCTCATCACCAACAGCCGTTGTCTGTCCTTCGCTCTTTAACAGTTTCTGCAGTGCATGGAATACTTCTGCGCACCAGCGGAGAGCTTCTTTAAAGGAAGGTGCGCCAACCGGCATGATCATAAACTCCTGGGTATCGACTGAGTTGGAAGCGTGTGCGCCACCATTCAGGATATTCATCATCGGGACCGGAAGACGGTTTGCGTTTACACCACCGAGGAAACGATACAGCGGGATTTCAAGAGCCGCTGCAGCTGCTCTTGCGGTAGCAATGGAAACCGCAAGGATCGCATTTGCTCCGAGGTTGGATTTGTCTTTTGTTCCGTCTGCTTTCAGCATTGCTGCATCAACCGCATACAGGTCGCTTGCGTTTAAACCGACAACTGCTTCTGCGATCTTGGTATTCACGTTTTCCACAGCTTTCAGAACACTCTTTCCACAGTAGTTTGCTGCATCGCCGTCACGAAGCTCAAGCGCTTCAAACTCACCGGTGGAAGCTCCGCTCGGAGACGCTCCAAAACCAACGGTACCGTCAGCCAGATGGACCTCTGCCTCTACGGTCGGATTGCCTCTGGAGTCAACGATCTGTCTTCCAATGACCTTTTCTATTTCCAAATAATTAAACATAGTAACCTCCTCCAATTATTTATTGTTATACATTTTAACACATATAAAGCCCGTTGTGTCTGTAAATTCATATTTTCGGATAAATCTGATATAATTCAATTAGATTTATGAATCCCGAATAATTCAAATTCACCACGGAGGTTTTCTGATGAAACAGTCAATAAAAAGGAAGACCAGTTTGATCCTGATTTCCGCAATTATTTGTATCACACTCCTGCTCCCTGCCCTGCCGGCAAAAGCATCAACCGGGACAGCCAATTATTACGTCACTTATGGACAGACGGCGGCCCGTTCGATCCTTGCGCAGGTCAATCAGCTGAGGACAAACGGCAGCTGGTACTGGGATGAAAGTAACAGTGAAAAAATATCTACAGGAAAGCTGCCGGCACTTACATATGATTATGAGCTGGAAGAAGCCGCCATGCAGCGGGCTGCGGAACTTGCGCTCTACTATGATCATACCCGTCCCGACGGAAGCGATTGCTTTACTGCTTTTTCCGGTTCTTACAAAGCTGAAAACATTGCAGTCGGCTACACTTCTGCCGCAGCTGTTTTCAACGGCTGGCTCGAGGAAAACGCCTCTTATTCCGGGCAGGGACACCGCAGAAATATGCTGGATAAAAATGTAACCGCAATCGGCATTGGCCATGTCCGCTGCGGCAGTTATGATTACTGGACAATGGAACTGCGCAATTCTGTTGGAAGCACTGCTCCAACTCCTGCGGCAGAAAGCAAACAGAAAGTGTCCGTTAATGTGGACTCCTCATATATTGAAAGCGTCGTGATCAGCGCTCCCTGCGAAGATGTTCTTTTGATTGGAGAAACAGCATCATTAATCCCGGAGTTTTACCTGAAAGGCAAGCGGGTCAATAACTATCAGGGGCAGGTTCCTGTTGATGCAGAATTCACTGTAACTTCCGGTTCCCCTTCCCTTTTGGAAATCACCGGAAGTAACGGAAACTATTCCATGTACGCAAAAGCAGAAGGCACCTCAACAGTGACAGTCGCCGGCGAGTCCAGCTACGGAAAAGCAAGCGTTTCGTTTGATGTGACCATTGGAAGAGTTGATCTTGCTTATGCGCAAATTACATTAGACCAGACATCCTATCCATACCAGGGAGAACCGGTCTGCCCGAAGCCTGTAGTCACTTACAAAGGAAAAGTATTAGAGGAAGGTGTTGATTATACACTTACCTACGCCCGTAATACGAAAGTCACCCGAAACACAGGCAGCGCAAATGTTGCCGCAATTGGTATTAACAAATATAAAGGGATGATCGCAGAATCATTTGAAATCACACAGGCAGATATCGCAGACCTGAACCCGCATTTTTCCAAAACCGCTTACTTCAGTAACGGGCGTGCAATTGAGCCGAAAGTCATTATTTCCGGGCTGACAGAGAACGTCGATTATCATGTGGAGTATTCCAATAACTATTCTGCCGGGACTGCAACCGCGCGTGTAGTTGGATGGGGAAATTATAAAGGAGAAGTATATTTAAAATTTACGATTGTATCATCTGCAAAACCAAGTACTCCGGTGATTTCCAAAGCCGTAAACGTCAAGGGCAAAAAGATCCGTGTTACCTGGAAAAAACAGACTGACATCACCGGATATCAGCTGCGTTATAAAACCGGTTCAACAACAAAAAAAATCAACGTCAAGGCTTCAGCCGTGAAAAAGGTGATTTCTAAACTGAAGAAGGGAAAGAAATATACGATCACGCTGCGCAGTTACAAAAAGACTGCTGCCGGAACTCTGTACTCCTCATGGAGTGCTGCGAAGAAAGTAAAAATCAAGAAGTAATTTTTTTGAAAGGCTGAACAGGGAGACCCATTGATCATGAAAAAATTTCTTGGTTCGTTTTTATCTGCTGTTATTCTCATATGTTTGATCACGACGCTGCCGGTTTTTGCCGCAGACGAAAATTCTTCTGAGCATCGCACGATCACTGTTCAATTCCCCGGCATGGGAGGAAAAGTGCATACCTGGGATTTTCCGTACAGTGATGATTATTTCAGGCACCCTGCGAACGAGTTTTCCAACGAGCTGGCAAGAGCCACGCTCGGACTTTCATTCTCCGCATTTCAATCCACAAAGCAGCCTTTAAAGCTTCAGTATAAAACCTATCTGAAAAAAGCAGGTTTTAAAGATATCTATGCATTCGGCTACGATGAGGAGACCTCAAAAGACTCCCTTGCAGGTGTTATCGGATGGAAGCAGATCGACGATTTTATTTTGATTGCTGCCACCCCGCGCGGACAGGGTTACGAGAAAGAATGGGCCGGCAATCTGGAAGTAGGCGACGAGGAACGTCACGTCGGCTTCAACCATGGCGCCAAGATTCTGGAAGAACAGCTGAAAAACTACATGGACAGCCACGGACTATCCGGAAAAGTGAAACTCTGGCTCGGCGGTTTTTCCAGAGCTGCAGCAGTCTCAAATCTGACAGCAGCAGATATGATCGACTCAGGCAGATTCGAGGATGTTTTTGCTTATCTTTTCGGTGTCCCCCGTACCACAAAAGCTACCGAGCTCAAGTATGACTCCGGAATCTTTAACATCTGCGGAAAGAACGATCCTGTTCCAAAGATCCCTCTGGAGAGTTGGGGATATAATCGGTATGGTCAGACAATGTATACACCGACAATGGAAGCTGACAGTAATTATCCGAACATGGTCACTCTTGCAACATATGTCTCCCTTAAAATTTCCGGAGAGCCTTTTAACTATAATCCGGAATTAAACTATCAGATCCAGTTGATCCTGGAGTTTCTGAACGAGATGTTCCCTTCCAGTAAAGAGTATGCAGAGCAGTTTCAGGATGTCATTATGACTGTCTGGACAGAAGCGAACCCAGAAAGAATGCTGAACATTCTTGCCGAAGTTGCAGACCAGATGGCTAAGCTGGATGAAAGGCGCGCGAACAGCAGCAAAATCTTTATTGACTACATTTCCATGATCGCCTCTCAGCACATGATGGAAGATTCGAAACAGATCCGGGACGGCTACTGGAACCCGGATCTGAGCATAGCTGAAAATACACTTTATGAGCATCTGCCGGTAACCTATCTTTGCTGGGTCTTTTCGAATGTTCCCGAAACAGAACTTTACTACACTACCGGCTTCACCAGGAGACTCTCTGTATTTGGAGATGTCGATGTGGAAATATGGAATGATGATATTTATATCAAAGGCATAGACAGAACCGGCAATGCTATCTTCAAGGAAGGTTTTGAGGGTAACAACATCTTTGATCTTATGAAGGATCCGGAGAGTTATTCCCATTATTTACAAAGCGTATTCATAACCAGAAACGGTACCGAAACAATTGTCAACATTCCAACTATGGAACCTATTACGGTCATCGTCCGTGTACCAAAAGTGACGTCTTTGGCTTATTACGATATTTTCTGCTCACCATATACGACGCTTGGAATGTCTGATACAATGTTCGTGCAGACGCTCGCTCAGGGAGAATACCGGCTTTCAGTGAGACTGATTGATTCTCTTCCTGCTCTGACCGCAATCAATGGTGAAGTCATAAGTACCAGCGAAACAAATTTTCAATACTCACCGACCTTTGTCATGGCAAACGAAAGCAACAGCACAAGTTATGCAAAGATGGAGGAAATCATTGGGACCGTGTTCGGTACAGTGGTGAGCCTTATTCTGATTCTGCTGATCTGTCTGATCATTGCAATCATCCATAAGATCAGAAAACGGAAAAGAGGCGTTCCCTATTCTCCATGGTTTGTGATCGTTCCCCATTTACTCCTGATCCTGTTGTTCTTTGCCCTGTCACTCTATATTTCGATATACCTGTTTACGATCATGCCTGCAAGGATCGTTTGCGCAGGTCTGACCATGCTGGTCATTTTCCTGCTGGCGCTGCGTGGTTTTTTGCGGAACAGAAACCTTGTCAGTCTTCTGATTGCTGCAGGACTTTTAATATTATCAGCAGTCAATATCCTGCTGTATCTGCGCAGTTCCATGTTCTCGTCGTCTACCATACATTTGGTCATTTACTCTGCATGCATCGTTTTCTTTACCGTAATGGCCGTTCTGACATTTTTCATCAGGCGAAAGCCCTCCCGGGCATTGGCAACTTGAGGTAATTATAATGATTGTACGTAAAGCAGTACCGGAGGATGCTGAAAAGCTCCTCAAAATTTATTCCTATTATGTGGAACATACGGCGATCACATTCGAGTATGATGTGCCTTCTTCCGATGACTTTCAAAATCGTATCGAAACAACATTGCAGAACTACCCCTATCTTGTTCTGGAAGAAAACGGAAAACTCCTGGGCTATGCATATGCCGGTCCGTTTAAAACAAGAGCAGCTTATGCACGTTCCTGCGAGGTGACCATTTATCTGGACAGGAATGCAAAAGGCCATGGTCATGGACGTCTCCTCTATGAAGCTCTCGAAAAAGAACTGCGGGACATGGGTATTCTGAATCTGTACGCCTGCATCGCAGATCCAATCGCGGAAGATGAATTTCTGACAAGAGACAGTGAGCAGTTCCACAGTCACATGGGTTATACCAAAGTCGGTGAGTTCCACAAGTGCGGCTATAAATTTCAACGCTGGTATAATATGATCTGGATGGAAAAATTCATCGGCGAACACACATAACCGTAATTGTTTTAATAGATCCAGTACTGCTTGATCTGCGGGATAATGCGTTCGGCATCCCACTCCTTTCCGCTTCTTTTTTTGCTGTTCGGATCATTGACTTTTATCGTTCCATCCTTGTTCATTCCTGCCAGCACAATGAAATGTCCTTCCGTCGTAAAATCCCCGGGAGCAACGCTGCAGATAATCACATGTTTTGATGACAACGCTTCCAGCAGATTGTTTTCTGTTAAAGGCATCGAATAGGGATCCAACCCCAGTTTTTGTGCGCCTAGATCCATCAGACTCCAACTGGTGCCTACGCCATCGACGTAAAATCCTTTTCGTTCAGCCCATGCCGCCATCTCTGCAGGATTCATGGAAGAATCACCGGTCAGATAGCAGTAAACCATCGACAGGCAGGTCGGTCCGCAGCCGGTAACGGATATCTCTCCATCTCCATAGCACTCATTTCCCCAGCGCTCATCGCTCTGCAGAAACAAAGGAACATGTTTCCCGTCTATCTCATCCGAAATATCAATGTCTCCATGTGCACAAACTGCGCTTGCACTGAATCTGGTTGATAAAAGTATCACGACAGTGATCACAATCAATACAATAAAAGTAAATGAAACCAGCAGGTATTTTAACCCTTTCTGTTTTTTTGTTTTTCTATTTCTTCCGGTCATGGCTTTTCCCGCTCCTTGTTTTTGAAAAAAGGATAGCAAAAGCTGCCCTTGCGTTTCTGCGGAAAAAGAATCCAATTTCTGACAAATTTCTGACAATTGCGTAAGAATATTGATATATCTTTTTTTGTGGGATAGAATCAAGAAAGTATTTGAAGGAGATAAAGAATGGCTGAAAAAATACTGGTTGTTGATGATGAAAAGGAAATCGCGGATTTAATGGAACTCTATCTGGCAAACGACGGGTATGAGGTCCATACGTTTTATAACGGAATTGATACGCTGAACTATCTGGAAACAGAAGAACCCTCCCTCGCGATTTTGGACGTGATGCTTCCGGATCTGGACGGTTTTACCATTTTAAGAAAGATTCGCGAGAAATACTTCTTCCCTGTGATCATGCTGACAGCAAAAGTAGAGGATCAGGATAAGATCCTGGGTCTTACGATCGGCGCAGATGATTATATTACAAAGCCGTTCAATCCTCTGGAAGTTGTCGCAAGGGTAAAAACCCAGATCCGCCGTTCCACCCGCTACAATATAAAAGATCAAACGCAGGAAGAACCAACGGAATTCGACATCCGTGGTCTTCAGATCAACCGGGAAAGTCACAAATG
>CAZOHB010000125.1:0-7476 GCA_964579345.1 uncultured Parasporobacterium sp. | reverse complement strand
TGTAACGTCATTCAGTGTTACGGAGTTCTGGCCTTCAACAACAACGCCCTGGGATGCGGTGGATTCCATCCGTGCATCCGACACCGTAATGTCAGCTGTGGAGTAAATAACCGGAGAACCTGTCCCTTCTGTTGTGTAGCTTCCGCCGTTGACGGTAACGGTACCGCCGCCTCTGTCTGAGCGGATCGCCGCGGAGGAATTGCCGGTTGTATGGATCGTCAGATTCTCTGCGTTCATCGTGCCGCCGCCTGTCGTCATGATGCCACCGGAGCAGTTTCCGCTGGTTTCAATCACGGAATCGGAAACATTGACCGTCGTCCCTTCACCATAACTGAAAACTGCATTTGCATGCGTACCGTTTGTCTCTATGACCATCTCCGTAAGATCCAATGCTGCACCGTTCGTTGCAAAGATTGCTGCGTTTTCTCCGTAGAAATCCGCCTCATCGCCGGAAGATTCTCCGGTCTTTACCACTTTTATATTAGAGTAGGAAGCAGATTCTCCGTCCGCTTCGATCGCGTGTCCGCCATCCTCATTGTTTTCCATTGTTTCATTGATCGTAATGTCTTCTGCGGTCAGGTATGTTCCCGAAGTCTGATCCTGTGCCGCGGAAGATACGGATGCCGTATTGGAGGATGCAGAAGATCCGGCTTCCTCTGTGTTTTGGGCTCCGCAGGCTGCTGCCGTCAGCATGGCCGCGGCTGCCACTGCCGCGATTGCTATGTTTTTGATTTTTAATGTCTTTCTCATCGCTGTTCCTTTCTGTACTTCGCCGGTTGTTTCTTTGCTGTTGAACACATAATAAAACGCTTACCTTAATCGAACTTAAGATAAGCGTAAAAAAATCAACAATTTATTATGGCTCAGCGTCTGGATTCAAAAGACATGTTCTGAACAAGATAATTGAGCTTTCGGATATACTCCGGTGTCGTGCCGCAGCAGCCGCCGACAAGGCAGGCACCTGCTTCGATCAGCCTCGCCATGGAAATGGCAAATTCGTCCTCTGACATATCGTACTTGACCGTTCCGTTCGGTCCCGGCTGCGGGATCCCGGCATTCGGTTTGGCAATGATCGGAAGCGTCACGGCATCAGCCATCTTTTCGATCACAGGAAGCATCTTGTCCGGCCCGGTAGAACAGTTCGCTCCGACCGCATCCGCTCCGGCTGCTTCCAGGACTTTCGCCGCTTTTTCCGGGGTGTCTCCGTAAAGCGTATAGCCATTTTCTTCAAAGGTCAGGCTGGCCATGACCGGAAGATCGCAAACCTCACGAGCCGCAACGACAGCTGCACGAGCCTCCGCCAGATTCATCATCGTTTCTACGACAAGGATCTCGCTTCCGGCTTTTACAAGATAGCCAATCTGTTCCTTATATATATCAACGACTGTCCTGAAGTCCTCTTCGTCGTCAAAATCCACCATCATGGTCGTCATGGAAATATCGCCGGCGACAATGTCCTGCCGCTCTGTTGCGATCTCTCTCGCAAGCTTTACAGGGACGGTATTGAACCGCTCGATCTCATCTTCAAGTCCGTATGTTGCAAGGCGTGCGCGATTTGCACCAAACGTCGCTGCATAGATCACCTGGCTTCCGGCTTCCAGATATTGATTCTGCAGGCGCAAAAGAACCTCCGGGTGCTCGCAGATCCACTGTTCAGCGCAACCTTTGGGCGGCATTCCGGCAGAAATCAGCCCGGAACCCGTTGCTCCATCCAGTATCATAATTCGGTCTTGCGTGATCGCTCTGAAGATGTCTCGTTCCATAACGTCAGTATTGTAAATGCTGAGTTAGCACTCGTCAATTAAAAATATTCTTTTTTTAAACAGTTTTGTTCTTTTTGTTGATTGTACTGCAATGTACCCGATGCTATAATTTACGCATCAATGTGCATACAATGTATATAATAGTATAAACAGAAGGAGAAAAGTATGAAGGTTTTAGGTATTAGTGCAGGAAGACATAACGGAAACAGTGATATTGCAGTAAAAGAAGCGCTTCTGGCTTGCCAGGAAAAAGGCGCTGAAGTTATTTTTATCAACCTGTTTGATTACAACATTCTTCCATGCACAGGATGCGAGTCCTGCACGATGATGATGGGCGAAGTAGCTATGGGTAAAAGAGAAGATTATCCGGGCTGCATTCTGAAAAACAAAGATGATATGGATAAGATCATGGATGTCTTCCAGAACTGCAACGGTCTGATCGTCGGATGTCCGACATATGACCTTACTCCGAGTTCTCTGTATCTGAAATTTGCTCAGAGATTCCTTGCATATGAGCTTGCATTCCGCTTAAAGATCGGTGCGGTTAAAGAGAATCCGCATATGGTAGCTGGTCTGATCTCCGTCGGCGGTTCCTGCCACGACTGGCAGGGCTTCGGTCTGGAAGTTCTCGGCGCAACAATGTTCACCAACTCCGTACAGGTTGTTGACCAGTATCTGGTTACCCGTGTCGGACGTCCTGGAAACATCTGTGCTCGTCCGGATCATCTGGAAAGATGCCATAAGATGGGTGAAAACATTATCACAGCAATCAATACTCCTGTTGAAGAGCGCGGCTGGCTCGGCGATCCGGATCTGGGTCTTTGCCCGAACTGCCACGGCGGTCTTGTATTCAAGGGCGATGTACACTGGGATGGACTTCAGTTCCCGTATGAGTGTGCAGTCTGCGGTGCCGGCTTAGAGCTGAAAGACGGCAAATTCGAAATCTGCGAGAACGGACTTTGCAGAGACCGTAACGTTGACGAAGCTCGTGGATATCACCTGGATGAGATCGTTTCCACAAGAATCGATTTCTTCAAACAGCTTGAGACGGATCCAGCTCTGAAAGAGAAGATGAATTATTACAAGGGCATCAAGTTCCCGGCTATCGAAGTCTAATTACTGTAAGTAAGATATTTGTAACAGAAACTGCCGCAGTTCAAACTGTGGCAGTTTTTTGATTCTAAATAGGAAACTGGGCATTCCCTTCCCCTTTGCCGCCTGCGCCAGCGGTCCATGTACCCGAGTGCGCGTCTTAGCGCCAACGAGGGTACTGAGAGCTGGGACATAGCTGGCGGCAGGGGAATGCCCAAGCTACACTTTTACGATTGTTAAAACTAACACAATGATTGACCGGGATTTCGGATTCCTGTAAAATAATTTATGACTTTAAAGGGATAAACGGGCGAAGCGTGCCCCCATTTCAAAGCAAAGGAGACAGGTATGGATTTTAATGCAATCATCAACACACTTATGAGTTCTGACAGTTTATCACAGTTAAGTTCCCTTTCCGGAACGTCGGAAAAAGATGTGTCCAATGTACTCAGCTCCGCTCTTCCGCAGCTGCTCAGCGGCGCGCAGAGTCAGGCAACGAACCAGGACACGGCAGAGTCCTTTGCAAACGCTCTGACAGCACACGGACAGAAGGACTCCAATGACCTTGCTTCGTTCTTCGGCGGCGTTGATATGGAAGACGGACAGAAGATCGTGAATCACCTGCTCGGAAAAGATCAGGCAGTCGCAACGGCTGAGACACTTTCGAACGAAAGCGGAATCTCTGCTTCCGGTATTTCCGGCATTCTTTCCGCAGCAGCTCCGCTTCTGATGAACCTTTTAGGACAGCAGGCAGCAAACAGCTCTTCCGCTTCCGCGTCTGCATCCGGTTCCGGACTGGACCTTGCAGGTATCGTCGGATCCTTATTCGGCGGCGGCGACGACAACAATTCCGGCGGCGGCCTCGGCAGCCTTTTATCCGGACTGTTCAAAAAATAAGAGCAAAGCAGGCCTGATAGAAAGAAACACGGCCTTCCGACAGAAGCGATTGACCGGAGTTTTCTGCAATCTGTAAATGCACGGAAAACTCCGGTTTTTCAATTCTGAAAAAGATGGCCGAATTTCAAAATATTTATATTGCGAATCCCGAAGGCTTGTGCAATAATAGTGCAGACCTTTAAGATGATACAGAGATATCAGCAAGATTGGAAGTGAATATATGCACCCGAAGCGGATCCTTCCGCTTAGGTTTTGTGTATCAGAGTCTTGCTGAAAACAGCAGGACTTTCTTTTTAGATTACAGGAGATTTTTATGGCGCGATTGACAAATAACTACCAGATCAATATTCCCGAGACGATGCAATCCCTCCTTCGACAGATTCTCCCTGAATCCGATTCATACACCATTTTTCCCGGCTTTTGCGATGTGCATGTGCACTTTCGCGAGCCGGGTTATTCATATAAGGAAACCATTCAGTCCGGTTCCCTTGCGGCAGCGCACGGCGGATATACCGCGGTCTGCACGATGCCGAATCTGAATCCGGTACCGGACAGTCTGTCCCATTTAAACGAACAGCTTGATCTCATTTCCCGCGGTGCAGTGATCCGCGTCCTTCCTTACGGAGCGATCACCGTCGGCGAAAAAGGAGAAACGCTTTCCGACATGGATGATATGGCATCACAGGTCATCGCTTTCTCTGATGACGGCAAAGGCGTGCAGGAAGAAGCGCGCATGCGTGAGGCCATGCTGAAAGCTCATTCCCTCGGAAAGATCATTGCTGCACACTGCGAAGTCAATGAACTTCTGCACGGCGGCTATATTCATGATGGTGCGTATGCAAAAGCGCACGGCCATAAAGGAATCTGCTCCGCAAGCGAGTGGAAGCAGATCAAGCGCGATGTTCAGCTTGCAAAAGAGACCGGCTGCGCTTATCACGTCTGCCACATTTCCTGCCGGGAAAGCGTGGAGATCATCCGCAGGGCAAAAGCGGACGGCGTGGACGTAACCTGTGAGACCGCTCCGCATTATCTGATCTATACGGAAGATGATCTCCTTGAAGACGGCAGATTCAAGATGAATCCGCCGCTTCGAAGCAAAGATGACAGAGCCGCGCTGATCGAAGGCATCCAGGACGGAACGATCGATATGATCGCAACCGACCATGCCCCGCACAGCGCAGAAGAAAAAAGCAAAGGACTGGCCGGAAGCGCCTTCGGGATCGTTGGTCTCGAAACAGCCTTCCCGCTTCTCTATACATACCTGGTGAAGAAAGACATCATCAGCATGAGCCGTCTGATAGAACTGCTCTGCGATGCGCCGCGCCGGCGTTTCGGCATCCCGAACGGAGATGATTTCTCGGTCTGGGATCTGAATGCCGGATACCGGATCGATCCGAACGAATTCCTCTCCAAAGGAAGATCCACTCCTTTTGAAGGAACGGAAGTTTATGGAAAATGCCTGGCAACGGTGCACGACGGCAAGATCGTCTATCAGGCAAACTGACACACTGTTAATTAAAGACAAGTTTTATATACGGAGGATGAACTTATGGCAAAACGTACAGATGTAAAAAAAGTACTGATTATCGGTTCCGGACCGATCGTAATCGGACAGGCCGCAGAGTTTGACTATGCAGGAACGCAGGCCTGTCTGGCATTGAAAGAAGAAGGATATCAGGTTATCCTGTGCAACTCGAACCCGGCAACGATCATGACCGATACCACAATCGCTGACAAGGTCTACATGGAACCGCTGACACTGGAGTATATCGCGAAGATCCTCCGTTACGAAAGACCGGATGCGATCGTCCCGGGTATCGGCGGTCAGACCGGACTAAACCTTGCGATGCAGCTCGAGCGCAAAGGCATCCTGAAAGAATGCGGCACCCTGCTGCTCGGAACCTCCAGCGAAAGTATCGAGCGCGCAGAAGACAGAGAGCTGTTCAAGGAAATGTGCGAGTCGATCGGTGAACCGGTCATCCCGTCCAAAATTACCTACAGCCTGGAAGAAGCAAAAGAAGCTGCAAAAGAGATCGGCTATCCGGTCGTTCTCCGTCCGGCATTTACCCTCGGCGGAACCGGCGGCGGCTTTGCATACAATGAAGAGGAACTGGTCAATATCGGAATCAACGCATTCAAGCTTTCTCCGGTACATCAGGTTCTGATTGAAAAGAGCGTAAAAGGTTATAAAGAGATCGAGTTCGAAGTTATGCGTGACTCCAACGATAACGCGATCACGATCTGCGGTATGGAAAATGTGGATCCGGTCGGTGTTCATACCGGCGACAGTATCGTTGTTGCTCCGATCCTTTCCCTGAATGACCATGACCTGAAGATGCTGAACGACAGCGCGATCAAGATCATCCGCGAATTAAAGATCGAAGGCGGCTGCAACGTCCAGTTTGCACTGCATCCGCAGACCAGCGAGTACTATCTGATCGAGGTCAACCCGCGTGTCTCCCGTTCCTCTGCGCTGGCATCCAAAGCCAGCGGATATCCGATTGCCCTCGTAACGGCAAATATCGCCAAGGGTATGGCGCTCGAAGAGATCCCGGTTGCAGGCGGAACCGCAGCGATCGAACCGCAGCTGGACTATATCGTTGCGAAATTCCCGCGCTTCCCGTTCGACAAATTCCCGTCTGCTTCCAATATTCTCGGAACGCAGATGAAGGCGACCGGCGAGGTCATGGGTATCGGTTCCACACTGGAAGAGTGCTGCCTGAAATCCGTACGCTCCCTGGAGACCGGCGTCTGCCACTTCTACCTTTCTAAATTTGACAGCTTCACAACGGAAGAACTCGAAGCTTTTGTTTCGGAATTCCATGCAGATAATATTTATGCGATCTTCGAACTGCTCAGAAGAGGCGTTTCTGTCGAGCGTCTGTTTGAACTGACCGAGATCACACCGCTCTTCCTCGAATCTTTCCTGAAGATCGTAAAGATGGAAGAGACCTTAAAAGCCAACAAGAACGATGTTGCAACTCTGAAAGAAGCCAAGATCATGGGCTTCTCCGACAAGATCATCGCTTCTTACTGGGACAGAGCAGAAACCGAAATCTATCAACTCCGGAAAGAAAACGGCATCACCCCGATCTTCCGCATGGTAGATACACTTCATACAGGAAAATACATTGCTTACCTGTACTCTTCCTACACAGGAGAGAACGAGTCCCGTTTAACGGACAAAAAGAAAGCGATCGTTCTCGGCGCCGGCCCGATCCGTATCGGCCAGGGCGTGGAATTCGACTATTCGACTGTCCATGCGGTCCAGACGATCCAGAAAGCCGGCTACGAGGCCATCATCATCAACAATAACCCGGAGACTGTCTCCACAGACTACACCTGTTCCGATAAGCTGTATTTCGAGCCGCTGACACCGGAAGATATCCTTAACATCCAGCGGCTGGAGAATGCCGACGGCGTGATGGAGACGAAGCTCTCCGGCCTTTCCATCGGCCAGCTCGTCATGGCCGTCTGCCTGGAGCGCGCGGTCGAGAAGGAGAACGAGATCATCACGATCATGAACACGCTCAACAACACGTCCTCCGAACTCGAAAACCTAACCGAGATCGAGAC
This sequence comes from uncultured Parasporobacterium sp., assembly GCA_964579345.1. Taxonomy (GTDB): domain Bacteria; phylum Bacillota; class Clostridia; order Lachnospirales; family Lachnospiraceae; genus RGIG5612. Next base: position 148 of record CAZOHB010000125.1, on the reverse strand, counting down.
GGAGATTGTCGGTAAGGACGCGAAGAGCGGCCAGTCGGTGAATCTCGCGACGAAGACGCTGACCAACAAGCCGGACTACACATACCAGGCCTACCTGCAGGAAATCCTCGGCAGCGACGTGACGGTTCCCGCCACCGCCAATTCCGAC
>CAZOHB010000124.1:0-7656 GCA_964579345.1 uncultured Parasporobacterium sp. | reverse complement strand
GGGAAGTTAGGGCGATTTCGGGGACGAGGAGGATGACGGATTTTCCGTTTTTAAGCCTCAAGTTCGATGCCTTCTTCTTTTCCGTTAAAATAAACGATCGGTGCAGCAGGCTCCTTGCCGGTATTCAGCTCCTTAATATAAGCAACGATTCCTTCCGGCTCATGATAAATAATTTCTTCGGCTTCCCCAAACCGTTTGTTGCGGAATGTGATCGTAAGGCCGGGATTCAGGTAAGCGGTTTCATGCAGACGGCTTTTAATCGCCTCCGCCTTGAAATAGGTCTTCTCAAAGATCTCACCGTCCGGAAGGAAAGAGACGGTCGTTCCGGAATCGCTTTTTCTGCAGGTTCCTGTTTCCGTCAGCTCGCATGTTTTCACACCACGCTCAAATCTCTGGCTATAAATCTTTCCGTCCTTTTTGATATTGACTTCCAGCCAGACGCTCAGTGCGTTTACGACCGAAGCGCCGACGCCGTGGAGACCGCCGGAGATCTTGTAGTTTCCGTCGCCGAATTTACCGCCGGCATGGAGCATCGTAAAGACGACTTCCACCGCCGGAAGACCGGTCTTTTTATTGATTCCGACAGGAATACCGCGGCCATTGTCTACAATGGTCACGGACCCGTCTTCATTTAAAGTTATCGAGATATCGGTGCAGTAGCCTGCGAGATGTTCATCTACGGCGTTATCTACGATCTCGTAGATGAGGTGATTTAATCCTTTTGTAGAAACACTGCCGATGTACATACCGGGCCTGCGGCGGACTGCCTCAAGCCCTTCGAGTATTGTTATGGCATCGGCATTATATGTATTTGCATCTTTTTTTGCCATGTACGCTCCTTATCTGATCAGCTCCGGAAAGCCGACTTTTTTCTGCACTTTCCGAAGTGTTTTATTCGCGATGTAGTTTGCCTTTTCTGTGTTGTTCTTGATCATAGCATCAATATAGTCCTTATTTTTGGACAGTTCCGCATAGCGCTCCTGGATCGGTGTCAGAACATCCGCAACCGCCTCGCCGACTGCGAGCTTAAACTGTCCGTATCCCTGACCCTCGAATTCCCGTTCGATCTCTTCAGTTGATTTTCCGGTGCAGGAAGCATAGATATCGATCAGGTTGGAAACACCCGGTTTGTCATCCGAATAACGGATCTGCGTATCGGAATCGGTCACGGCCCGTTTGAACTTACGGATAATGGTGTCTTTGTCATCCATCATCAGGATATAGCCGTTCGGGTTTTCATCCGATTTGCTCATCTTTTTGGTCGGATCCTGCAGAGACATGATCTTGCGTCCGGTCTTTCCGAGATACACTTCCGGAATCGTAAATACGTCTCCGTAGATTCCGTTAAAACGGGTGGCGATATCCCTGGTCAGCTCCAGATGCTGTTTCTGATCGACGCCTACCGGGACATAATCTGCCTGGAACAGAAGAATGTCTGCCGCCATCAGTACCGGATAGGTAAACAGACCTGCGTTGACATTGTCCTCATGCTTAGCAGATTTATCTTTAAACTGTGTCATACGGCTAAGCTCGCCCATATAGGTATAGCAGTTCAGGATCCACGCCAGCTCTGCGTGCGCCGGAACATGGCTCTGGTAATACAGGCAATTCTTTTCCGGGTCCAGACCTGCGGCAATATAAAGTGTTAAAAGCTCTCTTGCATGCTTGCGGAGCGCTGCCGGATCCTGACGGACTGTAATGGAATGCTCATTTGCAACTGCGAAAAAGCATTCATACTCATCGCAAAGATTTACCCAGTTTCTTAAAGCTCCCAGATAATTTCCGATTGTAAGGTTTCCGGTTGCCTGTACGGCACTGTAAAGTACTTTTTTATCTCCTATCATTTTGGTTTTCCTTCCTGCTAATTATTGTTTTTTCTACTGTTTGCGTCTGCCGGCCTGTAGAGCCGTTTCGTTCTTAGCGGTCAATGTAATCTTTCCTGCGCAGATATGTCCTGAAATAATATATGATATCAAAGTGGGTCTGCTCTTCAGACTCTGCGGCGAGAACCCATTCCGGACGCTTGTCCAGATTCGGGAAATGCGCATCTGCCTGGTAGGAATAGTCTATATATGTCACCAGAGCTTCATCGCAATAATCCAGCATCTGTTCATAGATTTCTCCTCCGCCGGCTACATAGATATCGGTTTTCAGCTTTGCTGCCTCTTCCAGCGCTTCCTCCACACTGTGTACAACGATCACATCATTCATCTTGTAATTCGGATCTCTTGTGATCAGGATCGTTGTCCGGTTCGGAAGCGGTCTGCCGCCGGGAAGGCTTTCTACCGTTTTCCGTCCCATGATCACAACCTTGTCACGCGTGGTCTCGCGGAAGAACCGCAGATCATCCGGAATGTTCGTCAGAAGTTTCCCTTCTCTTCCGATGGCCCAGTTTTTATCAGCTGCAACGATTAAACTTATCATCTGATACCCCGCCTTTTTTCCTTCTTTTTCTGCATTTTATCCCTCTTCAGGGGACAATAGCCCATAATCTATAGAATGATAGCAAAAAAACAGATTAAAATCAATGATAAAACCACTATATATAGTATTTACCCTGTATACAGCTCTACTAAATTTTGTACACTTATAAAATACCTTAATATTTTTATATTGTAATCACTATATAAATATGCTATCTTTTAGACATCAATTACACAGAGTAGAAATGCAAGCGTTAAGTGCCGCCGGGACGGGGAGCTGTCCGGAGGACGAAAAATAAAAGTGACTTTCGATTACTGCTGCTATTTGCGTCTTGCCTTTCGCATCCCGCTGTCCTCAGAACGGATAACGAATCCTTATATTGCAGCGGGCAATATAAGGATTTTCTTTTTCCATCGGGGCCCTGGGACCATCCACAGGAGGAAAGAAAAATGAAGAAAAAACTGACAGTTCTGGATATCACGATCTGCGCTGCAATGATCGCACTGCACATTGTGCTTGATCTGTTCCTGACGATCCGCATCGGTGAATTGTACAAGATTACACTGAACACACTGCCGTTTGTTGTTGTCGGTATGATGTGTGGTCCGGCCGAAGGTGCTCTCTCCGGTCTGGTCGGATGCTTTTTAAGCCAGATGTTGGGACCTTATGGATTAATGATCACGACTCCGATCTGGATCATCCCGGGTATGCTCTCCGGCTTATTCTCCGGCCTTTTCTACAAAGCATTTAAGCGCAAAACTACCATTGTTGCCATCGCAGTTACGGTCTTTGCCGCAGAACTGATCACTACGATTTATAACTGGTTCGGCAGTTATCTCGGGGATGTCATTATCCTGAAAGATATGAAGCTGGAAGTGCTGCTGGCCGCGATCCCGATCCGCCTTGTGAACTGGGCGCTTCGAAGCGTCGTCTTTACGGTTGTACTTGTTCCGCTTTGCAAGACCCTCTTAAAATCCTGCCCGGCCGGAATCCGCCAGGCAAAGAAAAACGCAACAGAAGCGGCTGCTGCAGCCAAAGCAGAAAACTGAAAACACCACTGCCGGGAAAAAAACTAAGCCTGTCTGCAAGTACGCAGACAGGCTTTTATTGACTCTTTCTGTTCAAAATATTTCCATGAGGCAGTTCTTCTGTCCGGCCAACTGTCAGCCTTCCATGTTATTTCCCGGAATAATCCAGGAAGTTGCTCAAAGAAGAAAACTGGATAAACCGTTTCGCTGCCGGTGATGCAATTTCTTCCGGCTGCATCGCAATACCGATATTTACCATATGCGGAGTCGAAAGTGAAAGCGGGACAACATTATCTCCGAGAGACTGAAGCCAGATCTTGTTTGTCAGGCATACACCCAATCCTGCTTCGACCATTGCATAGGCTGCGTACGGATCATGTGTTCTGTATTTTACGTTCGGTTTGATCCGCTTATCATCCAGGAACAGGGTGTTGTCCGTTTCCTGTCCGGCGTATACTTCGATAAACGGTTCCTTCTCAAAATCTTTGATATTAAAAGAGCCTTTTTTCGCGTAGGGGCTGTCCTTGGAAACGATTGCGACAAGTTCATCCTCCAGCAGATGTACCCAATGGTATTTTCCTTTTCTGCGGCTGATGATACAAAAGTCCGCCGCGTTATTCTCAATCATTTTAACCAGTGTACTGGAAGGACCTTCTACGATACGCACCTCAATATCCGGATACTTTCTGGTAAAGTCATAGATCAGTTTTGAAATCTGAGGATAAAAGTTGTTGTATGCAGTTCCGATGATGATCTCACCTTTTTCCAGTCCTTTCAGCTGAGATGCCATCTGGTTCAACTGCTCTTCCTGACGGATGATCTTAATAATCTCCGGAAGCAGTTCTTCGCACTCTTTGGTAGGAGTCACTCCTGCGTGTGTCCGGTTCAGAAGAACGAGATCCGTTTCCTCTTCTAAAGCGGAGATCGCACGGCTTACACCGGAAGGTGTGTAGCCCAGTTCTTCCGCTGCATCACTGAGGCTTCCTGTCTCAACAGTTTTCAAAAGTATTCTGTATTTTTCTGTATCCATGTCTGTTTCCTCCTGAGAAATACATGCAATTAGGTTTTGCAAAAAAAGCAATTTAAAAGTGTCTTACTTTCCCCGAGGTCAAAATATCACAGTTTTGACAAAAGTGCAAGGCTAAAACAAGCATTTTGCAAAAAACAACAAAGTTGGCAGCCATGTAAATCTGGCTGCCAACTGATTACTTATAAACGTTTCAGGTTCTTCTTATTTTTCCAAAAGTTTCAATGCGCCGGTCGGGCAGATATCGAAGCACTTATGGCATTCTTTGCAGACTGCGATCGTCTCCGGTTTATTGAACTCCGGTTTGATCACTGTGGTGAAGCCTCTGCCGACCAGTCCTAAGATACCCTGATGGGCGACTTCGTCACAGGTACGTACGCAGAGATTGCAAAGCACACATTTTGCCTGATTCCGCTCGATCGTTACAAGCCTGGTCTCCGTAAAGCCCGGATGATGCTCTCCTGCTAAGCGGGACGGGCAGATCTCCATGCAGTTCGCGCACTCGATCAGCGTACAGTCATGGAAGTCGTGGCAGCCGCACTCTAAGCAGCGGGAAGCCTCTTTCATGACCTCTTCTTCGCTCAGTTCGATCACAATATCCTTAAAGTCGTGCTTTCTCTCTTCTGCCGGTCTCTTCGGAACCTTGACTCTCGGCTGTTTTTCTCTGGACGCCAGTTCCTCTTTCACGACCTCAAGATCCCGCTCGGAATAGAACGGTTTCCGATACGGAACGATATTGCCTTTCAGATAGCTGTCCACAACGTCCGCTGCCTTGTTGGCTGTTCCGATTGCCGCAATTGCAATTCTGTCACCTGTCTTGATGGCATCACCAACCGCGAAGACACCTTCTATATTCGTTCTGAATGAATTCTCATCTGCTGAGATCACACCTCTGTTTGTCAGCTCAACGTCTACACCTTCCGGATTAACCTTCTGGCCGATTGCTGCAATCACGTTATCCACTGCGATGGTCTCAAACTTGCCTTCGATCGGAACCGGGCTTCTTCTTCCGCTTGCATCCGGCTCACCAAGCTCCATCACCTGAAGTTTGATCTCTTTGACATGTCCGTTCTCGGAGATGATTTCTGCAGGGTTCGTCAGGAACTTGAACTGTACGCCCTCTTCGATTGCTTCTTCGATTTCTTCATCGTCTGCAGGCATTTCGTTTCTGGTACGACGGTAAATAACATAGACGTTTTCCGCGCCTAACCGAACCGCGCTTCTGCAGGCGTCCATTGCGGTATTTCCACCGCCGACGATTGCAACATTCTTTCCTGCAATATCATACGGGGTTCCTAAGATGTTCTGTCTCAGGAAATCGATACCGCCTAATACGCCTTCCGCATCTTCTCCCGGGCATCCGACTTTGGTACTTGTCCAACATCCGATTGCCAGGATCGTCGCGTCTGCTGCCTTCCGGATTTCCTCAAATGAGAGATCTTTTCCGATCCTGACATTATTCTTCAGAACAACGCCGAGATCTTCGATCTCTTTTACTTCCCGGTCTACGACCGCTTTCGGAAGACGATACTCCGGAATACCGTAGCGAAGCATTCCGCCCATATTTGGCATCGCATCGTAAACAGTTACTTCATGGCCGTAGGTGCGAAGAAAATATGCCGCTGTCATTCCGGCAGGGCCGCCGCCGATGATTGCAACTTTCTTTCCGGTTGCCGGAGCGACCTCCGGCTTCCAGGTATCTTTTTCCAGATCTTTCAGACCGGCAAACCGTTTCAGATACGCGATGGAGATCGAGGCCTCCACATACTGTCTGCGGCATGCATCCTCGCACGGATGCGGGCAGACATGTCCGATACTTGCCGGGAACGGGAATTTCTCTTTGATGATCCGGACCGCTTCGTGGTAATTGCCTTTCGCGATCTGATTGACATATGCCATACAGTCGGTTCCTGCCGGACAGTTCAGGGAACATGGTCCTTTGCAGTCGCCGTCATGGTCGCTCATCAGCAGTTCCAGTGCAACTTTTCTTGCACGGAGCACACGGTCGGAATCCGTATGCAGCACCCAGCCGTCCGCCGGGATCGTGGAGCATGCACGCATCAGTTTCGGGAGCCCTTCTCCTTCTACAAGACAGAGTCCGCATGCGCCGTATTTCGCCACGCTTTCATCATGACACAGTGTCGGAATATAAATCCCGTTCGCTTTCGCAATCTCGAGGATCGTTTCACCGGACTGCGCTGTACATTCTATTCCATCAATAATGATTTTAATCTCGCTCATCTCCGGCCTCCTTACTCTACACTGATTGCGCCAAACTTACATAACGTGTAACACTGGCCGCACTTGATACAGATGTTCTGATCGATCTCGTGAGGATTCTTTGCCTCCCCTTTGATCGCCTGCACCGGACATTTTCTTGCACAGAGCGTACAGCCTTTACATTTGTCCGGATCGATGTGGTAGCTCAGGAGTTCCACACACTCTTTTGCAGGACATTTCTTTTCTTTGATATGTGCTTCATATTCATCACGGAAATAACGGATCGTGGTAAGCACCGGGTTCGGAGCCGTCTGTCCGAGTCCGCAGAGCGCGCCGTCTTTGATCGCGTTGCAGAGTTCTTCGAGAAGTTCGATATCGCCTTCTTCTCCTTTTCCGTTTACGATCCGGGTCAGGATCTCAAGCATTCTCTTGGTTCCGATCCGGCAATGTACGCATTTGCCGCAGGATTCCTTGGATGTGAAATCCAGGAAGAATCTTGCCATGCCGACCATACAGGTATTTTCGTCCATAACGACCATACCGCCGGAGCCCATGATCGCGCCGGTCGCGCCGAGCGCTTTATAGTCAATGACCGTATCCAGAAGGTTCTCCGGAATACATCCGCCGGAAGGACCGCCCATCTGTACGGCTTTGATCTTCTTTTCATTACGGATTCCGCCGCCGATATCAAAAATAACATGACGCAGTGTCTGTCCCATCGGGATCTCTACAAGACCGCCGCGTTTTACTTTACCGGTAAGGGCGAAAACTTTTGTTCCCTTGCTGCCTTCCGTTCCCATCGCCGCAAAGGCTTCCCCGCCATTGTTTATGATCCATGCAACATTTGCGAAGGTCTCTACGTTGTTGATATTCGATGGTTTCAGTTTATAACCGGCTGCTGCCGGGAAAGGCGGTTTCAGACGCGGCATACCGCGTTTTCCTTCGAGGGATTCGATC
>CAZOHB010000123.1:0-7679 GCA_964579345.1 uncultured Parasporobacterium sp. | reverse complement strand
TGGAGTTTGCGTGAATCTACTCCGCTGAGTGTCCCCGGAGTCTTCCACTTGCCTCGCTGTCCTGTGTGCCTGAATCTTTGGGTCCGCAGATGCGTCCGGTCCCGAACCGTCCGCCGGCTTCAGACCGAGCCCTGCCAGTGTTTCCGCGAAGGCTTCGATCCTCGTCTTCAGCTGACCTTCGCTCTGACGGGTGTAGTCCGTCTCAAGTTTCACGACCGGGAAATCCGCCTCTTTTTTGATCTTCAGATACTCCATCTCATAGTAATCGCAGAACTTGATCGTATGATAGATGATGCCTTTCAGGTTCGGATCCGAGAAAAGCTCTCTTCTCTTTTCCGCCAGTCCCATGCGGCCGCATGGGAACTGTTCCAACACTGCCCGCGCATAAGCTTCGATCAGCGCGTTCTCGTCCAGATGCTGCGTGCCTCTTCTTCCAAGATATACCTGACGGTTCCGCGCGCAGGTCAGATTCCGGATATTTCCCGGAACCAGACTTCGGATCTCGTCTTCCAGCTCCTGTCCGCAGCGAACGCCGAGGATCCCGATATAAGGACCTTCCGCCGGCGCCTTCGGATCTGCACATACCGCATCCAAAAAGGCCTGTTTATCAAATCGTTTGCCGGAATATCTCTCGAACTCATTTTTCAGCCGGATAAATTCTTTCGCAAGCTGCTCCGCCGCGCAGCAGCTCTGCCGATGCGGCAGATCCATCAAAAAAGTAAAACCGCAGACGCCCTCTTCCCGGATCACCTCATAAGTCCGGCGCATGGTATCGCAGCAATTGACGAGAACCAGAGCCTCCGGTTTCTCTTCCAGCACCGTCTGCAGCATACTCTTTCCAAATCCGCAGAGATTGTCATGGCTTAAGCGGCCGGCGAGATCAAAATCGTCCGCCAGCTGATCGATCAGCTCCCATTCGCAGCCGAATCCCGCCAGGATCTCAAGCGGCGTATATTTACAAACATATTGTACTTTTGTCTTGCTCATTCTGAATCGTCTTTCTGTCTAATCTTTTATACACAAAAAATATGATATTATTCTGCCGGCCCGAACAACTGCGGTCACCCTCTCCGGTCTTCCAGCATTTCAATAAACGCGCCGAGTCTGGTTGCCATCTGTCCGTCCGCGCAGTTTGCCGGATCCCCACCGTCCCCGTTTAAGATCAGGGTCGGGAATCCTTCTTTTTCAAACGCCTTTTCATACAGCGCCGCCGCGCCGAAGGTCGACTTGCATCCCCAGTGCGCAAACAGAACGATGCCTTCCGTATTCGTCTGCTTCGCAAGCTCCAGAGCCCGCTCGGCCCGCCACTCGTATCCGCCGTTATAAACGGAATACACCATCCGGTAGGCCATCGCATAATATGGATCGTCCGTATCCAGATCGAACATGCTGTCGTAGACGAGGTCCACCGCCGTGATCCGCGCCTTTGTCGAATAGCCGAGATTCTGGCAGATCGACGGCTGCAGGAACGGGATCATGTGCAGCCAGAGAAGCCGGACCGCATCATTGTTATCCGCCTTTTTAATATCATGAAGCGTTTTCCGGTTATAGATTTCCGCCTCTTTTGTTCCCATCATGATATGTCCGGAATACACTGCATAAAGCTCGCTTTCGACCGGCCCTTTCAGCGCATGCTCCCCGACATATTTCAGGCGCTCCAGATAATACCGGCTGGTACGCTTTCCGCGCTCCACCGATTCTCTCAGCGCTTCTTCGATGATCTTCTTTCCCGTAACGTCAGCAATAAAAACGACCATCTCTTTCAGCTGGTCGGCAACAAAGCGCACCGCCTCCGCATTCCGTTCATACGGAACTTCAATAAAGAAGTCCGGAATATGGTAACGCTCAATGACATAAGGGAAGCTGATCATGTTTGCATCACACGCCAGGTTGGTATAGATCAGCATCTTCGGTGCAGGCAGGACCCCCGCGCTCATCGCCCCGTGGAACACACGGTGAAATGAGCACAGCGTCTCCGGCTCGCCGTCTTCTTTTGTTTTATTCAGGAAATACTGTTCTGCGTGAACTCCGCTGGAAAAGCCGGAAAACGCCTCAACAGAAAGAGGGGTGATCCCGGCAACAGCCAAAGGTTCGCATGGAACAAAGATACTCACCATCGCAGCTTTATCCGGATGGACGATCGCCTGTTTCAAAGAATGCGACACGATCCGGGAGCCGTATCTGTGACAGGGCGAAACCTTGCCCGACGGCATGAGTGACATGAGCTCGTTGATCGTGCAGCCCATCGATAACAGTTTTCTTGCTTTTTGGGGATTTTTGCGCGCAGTATCAACAATGATCTGCCCGAATTTCTCAGCCTGATCCATTTTTTTCTCCTCAAGTTTTTCTTTATCCTGTCCTACCAGAAATACGCTGTCTTCGTGAAGAGAATTTCGTATCGAAATTACACGAGGAAAGATTATCTAATATTTGATTCCGCCTGCAGCTTACTGTTCTTTTGCTGCAGCAAACGTATCCAGCGCCGTAATAAAATGTACCGGCGACTCCAGGATGCAGACGTGTCCGCCCGGGATTTCCAGCTCGATATACTGCCCGCCCTTTTTCTGATACTGTTCCATAAAATAGCGGGTCTGTTTCATCATCGGCTGCGGCGGGTAAGCGCGGTTTCCCGGCCAGCCCGGGAACATGCCGAGCCGTCCGAGGTTTCCAAGCTCCATCATGGAATGGTCGCTTACGATCTGGTCGTTATCACCGTGGATCCAAAGGACCGGTGGCTTATTCTCCACCTCAAGGAAGGCGTTTAAGTTGCCGTGCTTCGGACTCATGGTGTTTAATACGCCTTTGTCCCCGGCCACCATAAACGGCCATTTCCAGCTCATGCGGGAATCGCCCGGATAATAGTCGCTGCCGAGTCTCATTTTTGAAGATGCTTCAATAAATTTATCTTCCCATTCGCGGCTCATACGGAACGGCGGTTTAAAAAGATACCGGTTCAGAACCTCGCGCACGATGGACTTGTTGCCCATTTGTCCGGAGAAGATCAGAAGCGGATTCGCAGTCCCTCCGCCGGATCCGAGTCCAAGCGGCATATGCGGCGTTCCCTTTTCATCGATGGTTCCGCCAAATCCATACGGGGAGCCCGGTGCCACAAGCACGAGCTTTTCCACCATCTTTTCATGGTCGATCACAAACTGCATGGCGATATCGCCACCCATCGACCATCCAAGCAGGATAAATTTTTCCCAGCCGATGGCTTCACAAAAAGCATAAATATCATCGCTCCAGTCACGGTACCCTCTCGTCGCGTCGATCGGCAGTACCTGTGAGTTTCCAAAACAGCGAAGGTCCGGTACGACGATGTCATACTTTTCCTCCAGATACGGAACCAGCGGCATAAAAAAAACAGAAGAGGAAATATTTCCATGAAGTACCAGAAGTTTCTGTTTATTTCCCTCCCCCGCTCTGTAGTATGCTGTGCGCAGCCGCTTTGTTTCTATTACTTTTTGTACATATTCTTTCATTTATATAATCCCGTTCTTTTAGTAATACCCGACTATTGTAATGGCTGATCTCCATTCTGCCAACTTTTTTTTAATTTTTTCTTTCTTTGAAGGTCGAAAAACAGGGGATTTCGGGCAAAAATCACGACACATTGTCACCCTAATATACATTTCATATATAAAAAATTGGTTTAGCATCATTTTGATGAAAATTAACATGTACTTATTTCAGAACAATGTTGAAAATGCCCTAACATAGTAATAATATCTATTTTGAGGATATTTTATCCGCATTTTGTATTTTGCTTCTCTTTCCTTATGTAAAGGGAAGGCACAATCATTTAAGAGGAGGAAACGTATTTATGAGAACAATTGATACTATTCAGATTGGGGATTCTGCATCATTCACAAAGACAGTAACTGAGACAGACATTATCATGTATGCAGGAATCAGCGGCGACATGAATCCGGCACACATCAACGCTGAAGCAGCAAAAGAAGGCATGTTCGGACAGCGTATCGCTCACGGAATGCTTTCCGCAGGATTCATTTCTTGTGTATTGGGTATGTACCTTCCGGGACCTGGCACCATCTACATGGGACAGGAACTGAAATTCACGAAGCCTGTTTATATCGGAGATACCGTAACAGCTACAGCTACTGTTGTTGAACGTATCGAAGAGAAAAACAGACTGGTCCTTGATACCATCGTTACCAACCAGAACGGCGACGTTGTTATCAAAGGAAAAGCAACGGTTATGCCGCCGAAGGCTCAGGCATAATCAAACACGGCAACAGTTAGTAATCAGGTAGTAGTTTTATTAGTAGTAGGAGGAAAATTATTATGAGTAACAATCCTTTTATGGATTACCAGGAGCAATTCTTCAAAATGTGGAATGACAACATGGACCAGATGCTGAACAGCGACGCTTACAAAGCAATGGCTAAAAACATTCCTGGCGCTGAAGCTTATCAGAAAGCAATGGAGTCAATGGTTCCGAACATCGAGAACTACTGGAAAACCATGGCAGCTTCTATGCCGGAAATGCCTTCCAACCCGGTAATGGATTACTGGAAAAACATGATGCCTGCAAACAATCAGGTTGCAGACTTCTGGAAGAACATGATGCCTGCTTCTAATCCGTTCGCTGACCTCTGGAAGAACATGATGCCGGCTTCCAACCCGATGATGGATTACTGGAACAACATGATGAACGGATCTAATCCGATGATGGATTACATGAAGAACATGATGAATGGTTCCAATCCGGTCATGGACTACTGGAAAGACATGGCAGACAAAATGCCTGACTTCTCCGAGTACTGGAAAGCTTATGCAGACATGGTTCCGGGCATGAAGAACATTTGGGACAACTTCGCTAAGATGATGCCGAATCCGGAAAAATTCGCTAACATGGTTCAGTTCAAAGTTCCGGGTCTTGATACTTTCACAAAAGTATTTGATCTGTGGAAGAGCTTTGGCGATCCGAGCGCATTCGTAGAAGATTTCCAGAAGAAATACTTCGACGCTACAGGCGACATCATCAAGAGCCTGTTCCCGGAGAACGTTCAGCCGTTCATCGCTAAACCGATGGATTACATGAACATGATGGTTGAATATTACAAGCAGTTCGTAGCTCCGTGGGTGGAGATCGACGCTGACGTCATGGAACGTCTGGCTGAAGGCGATCCGAACGCTTACATCGATTTCTTCAATGAGTATCAGCAGAAATATGCAGATGAAATCGAGAAATACTTCACAGTCCTTGGTTTTGGTCTTAACCGTGAAGCAAATGAAGACTACATGAAGGTTATGAATCAGTGGAACAAAGCTATGATCTCCATGGGCGAACTGATGGCAGTCATCAACAAGACCGCTACAGAGAGCTTCCAGCAGATCGGTGAGAAAGTTCAGGCTGACCTTGCAGAAGGAAAGACGATCACAACGTTCCGTGATTTCTACACCGTATGGTACTCCGTAACCGAAGCAGCTTTTGAAAAACTGCTTGCAACCGATGAATTTGCAAAAGTATTTGATGACTTTGCAGACAGATACGCACAGTTCATGATCGCTCAGAACAAAGTATATGAGCGTATGCTTTCCGTATTACCTATCCCGACCAACACAGACATGAAGGCTCTTTACAAGACTGTTTATGATCTGCGTAAAGATGTTCGCGATTTAAAGAAAGCCGTTGCAGCATTAGAAGAAAAGGGAGGTAAGTAAGAATGAGCGAGAATATTTTTGAGAAAAGCCTTGAGCAGTATCAGGAGCTTCAGAAAAACTGGGTAGAAAACGCAACTGCACTTGCAGCACAGTTTGATCCGGCAAAATATGTTGAGCAGATGAATCAGATGCAGGAGAACGTCCTCAATGGAATGAAGACTCTTCTCAGCATCAAACCGGAAGATGTCGAGAGCGATCAGCTTGACAAAGAAGAAGTTCTTCGTATCGGCAAGATGAGACTGTTCCACTATGCACCGACAGTTCCGGCTCGCCGCCAGGTTAAAACTCCGCTGATGATCACCTACGCTCTGGTTAACCGTCAGTACATGATGGACCTTCAGCCGGACCGCAGCGTTATCAAGAGCTTCCTGGATGCAGGCCTTGATGTTTACATCATCGACTGGGGATATCCGACAGCAGAAGATATGTATCTGACTCTGGACGATCATATCAACTGGTATATGGATGAGTGCGTAGACTTTATCCGTAAAGACACCGGCAAAGACAAGATCAACATCTTAGGTGTTTGCCAGGGCGGTACATTCTCTACGATTTACACAGCTCTTCATCAGGAAAAGATCAAAAACCTGGTTACCCTGGTTGTTCCGATCGACTTCTCTTCTAACGATGGTATGCTCTTCCGTTGGAGCCGCTTCATGAACATCGATTCTCTGATCGAAGCTTATGACGGCGTTGTTCCGGGAGATGTTATGAACATCGCTTACCTGATCCTGAAGCCGCTCACACTGACCATGGACAAATATGTCGGCATGACTGACAAATGGGCAGACAAAGACTTCCTTACAAACTTCATCCGTATGGAGAAATGGACGTTCGACAGCCCGGCACAGGTTGGCGCTACTCTGTCCCAGTTTATCCATGACATGTATCAGGACAACAAACTGATCAAGGGTGAACTTGAACTTGGCGGAAACAGAGTTGATCTGAAATCCATCAAGGTTCCGGTTCTTTGCGCTTGCGCTGACAAAGACCACCTTGTACCGCTGTCCAACAGCGAGCCGTTCATGGATGCTCTCGGAAGCACAGATAAAACATTCCTTCACTTCCCGACAGGACACATCGGAATGTTCACATCTTCCAGATCCCGTAAAGAGATCATCCCGGGCATCATCGATTGGCTTAAGGAAAGATCTAAATAATCATTCGCAATACAGTGAATCAAAAACGGAGGGGCACAAGCCTCTCCGTTTTTCTATGAGCGAAGTGAGTGAAGCAAACAGCTCGCTCAGATGAGCAATACACACAGGAATGCATACGCGAGATCGTAAGATTTCTGTTTTGCGTAGCTCAGCCCTGCTTCCTGGATCGCGTCCTTCTGCAGCTCCGCCTGTACCGTGTACGGATAGATTCCGTGAAGGAACGGAAGGAACGCATAAACAAACTCCTGCTTGTCCGCCGCGCTCATCTGCGGGCAGAAGCGGTCAAGCACTTCGGCGATCGCCGCCATCATATTTGCGTAGGCGTCCTTGTACTCTGCCAGACATTCTTCCCGACAGTTCTTCTCCATATCAAACGGATTCTCGCTTAAGATCTTAAGCATCAGTGTATGCTCTTCGAGTGTATCCGCGATTGCGGAAGCCAGATCTTCTTTTTTGATCGATCTGCTGAGTTTTGTCAGATTCTGGAGATCCTCTGCCCAGTAATTATATTCTCTTGCAAGAATCGTCAGGAAGATCTCGTCTTTGGTCTGGAAATACGTATAGAAAGATGTCCGTCCTACCGAAGTTTCCTTTCCGATGTCGCGGACCGTTATGTCTTTGAAGCTTGTATTTTTATAAAGCTTTTCACACGCTTCAATGATTTCTTTTTTTCGGGCATTACCCGCACTCATCAGTTCTTTTGCCATATCCTTCTCCTCTTTTTATATCTCGTGTTTTCCACTGTTGTTTTACTACAATACCCTCTATTCTTATTAAACGGCCGCTATCCACTATATGCGCTTTGATTTCTCTGTTAAGATCCGAAGCATA
>CAZOHB010000122.1:0-7837 GCA_964579345.1 uncultured Parasporobacterium sp. | reverse complement strand
GCGGAACCTTCTTCCTGCAATTCTTTTTTTTCTGTAATATCAGAAATGAATACCGTGAAGATCCCGCCGTATGCTTTTGTTTCTGCATAGTGCCCGTAATCATCGACCCAGCGGACGGCTCCGTCTTTTCGGATGATCCTGTACTCTGCATAGTCCTGCTGATCGTCATTTTCCGAAATCTGCTTAATAATAGAAGCAGAGACTTTCGCATAATCCTCCGGATGTACAATGCCTTTGAAGGTATTTCCTGTCAGTTCCCTGAAATCTTCCGGGCCTTCACACCCAAAGATTTTATAAACTACCTGATTTGCATAAATCAGTTCTTTCGGCTCCTCTGCCTTGTAAATAAAGAATCCGCCCGGCATATGTCTGCCGATCTCTTCAATTATTGGAAGTGATGCTTCATTGAATTCAAATGTTCTTCCTGTCATGAATAGCCTCCTGCAGCAATCAGATGTTGTGAATCGTCATGCTGATTCTTCTTATATTGTTGATCAGTGTCGTATTTCTTTTCTGTGCCGGTCCTGTGTCATTTCAACCGAATACCGTTAATCTGCGTCATAACCGCAATTTTACGGCAGCGTTTCAGGATGAGATCACTTTTCAGCGGTTTATCCTGATTCAGTCTTCTGCCTGGACGGTAATTAAAAAAATTTGGTGTTCCTACTTTTGCCGCGCCGCGATAAACGAGCTTTGGCCTGTTGGCAGCTTCCCTGTAAACCAAAGCATACAGGACATTCGCGTGAAGGAAGGAGCCGATCTGTGTCGGATGAATCAGATCTGTCAGATACAGATCGTTTTCATGCTCATAATTTTTCAGCGATTTCTCATATTTTTCGGCACCGGATGTGCCATATTTTCTCATGTAATTGACCCAGGCGGCACCGGCAAACGCAGCTTTTGCCTTACAGACCGTTCCGCTTTTGATCAATTTTACAGCCATTTTCGCTTCTGCATCCAGCTGAATCTGCATCGTTTGTGTCGTATCGAGATTTCTGTACCATTTAGCCGGCAGCGCAAGAACGATTCCCATCGTCTTTTTATTTGCTTTAAGAGCCTTCATGATATCCCGGTAAACAGCTGTGTAATAAGGAGTTTCTCTGCCATTGATAAATCGTGTGACATCCGGAGCCCGTTCCTGCATGATCACATAATCATATTGGTTGATCTTACCGTTTGTATCGTAGATCAGCTTTTTATAGGAATTGTAAACTTTTTTTCGGAATGTCCTTGAGGTTGCGGGAAGCGGACTTTGCACATGATACATAAAGAACGGCTTCTCAGTATCCGTCAGTTTTGTGTAATCACCTTTTGTACGGATCACAGCCTTGATCGCGGCGAGATGTTCTTTCAGACAGCGCCCGGTATACATCATGCAGGAGACGGAAATATCCGTCTTTCTCTGCTTTTCTACAAGATTTTCAAACAGTTCCGGGGTGGAATTATAAAACAAGCCGCTTCAACCGATACAAAGAAACTTTTGCTGTATCGGCTCTGTGACAGTTTCCTGCGGCGTTTCTTCCGGAACCTCCTCTGCAAATACAGAAAGAGGCAGGGATACAGCCAACAGGATGCATGTTATGAAAATAGCGAATACGATTTTTCTCAAACGCATCTTTGTAAACAAAACGAGGTGCGATCCATATTAACCCTCCATCATTTCAGGCCGTATCTCTTTTGGAAAAACAAAAATGCAGGGACGATCATATATCCTGTAAATACGGATTGATTATATCAATAATATGAAGCTGCATCAAACAGAAACTTTTCCGGATGTGCAAATTTCTCATATTATTGGTTGAAAAACATTCAAAAAAGAATAATAATGAATCCAATAATGAAATGACAGAAATCCTGTTACCGGGTTTCACTGCGAAATAAAAGAATGGAGGTCTCAAAATGTTTAGTAAAGTTGGCGACAAATTAAAAGTCAGTGCATGGGCCGTGTTGGGTATCGTCGGGATCCTGTCCCTGTTCAGCGGTATTATGTGTATCGTACTTGGCGGACAGCTGAATTCCAGTTTCAGCGGAATCAGTGACATCTTCGGCGGTTACGGCTATCGCAGCCCGAGCTACGGAACACCGTTTATTATTTTAGGTATTTTCATTATCCTTTTCGGTGCGGTGATCGCTTATATCTGCGCACTGATCATTCGCGGTTATGGAATTATCGTAAACAGCACACAGAAGCTTGCCGGTGGAAATCCGGATGATGGTGGAAACCCGGAAGAGCTGAAAGCGATGTTCCAGGATACTTTTGCAGTAAAGCAAACGAACGCTCCGCAGGCAGCGCCTTATACTGCCCCGGTTCAGAACCCGGCTCCTGCTCCGGTTCAGACACCGACACCGGCTCCGGCACCAGTAGTTACTCCTGCACCGGCAGTCACCCCGACACCGGCTCCTGTTGTAACACCGGCACCTGTAGCTGCCCCTGCTCCTGCACCGGTTGAAGTTCCGAAAGCTGCTCCGGTCGAAGATTTGGAACCGGTCGAAGTACCGGCAGATATTCTGAATGAGCAGGAAGCTCCGGTGGAAGAAATTACGGAAGTACCGGAAGAAGCAGTTGAGACGGAGGAAGCTCCGGAAGCAGAAGTTATTCCGGAAGAAGCTCCTGCTGCTCCGCAGCCGGAAGCAAACGCTGTTCGCTTCTGCAACAAATGCGGTGCTCCGGTCGAGCCGGAATATGCATTCTGCATGAAATGCGGAAACAAACTGAAATAAGAATCAATACGGAATCAACAACAAAACCGTCGGATCACCGGCGGTTTTGTTGCTTTTTCTATTCTTCCATTGTCTGAAACCTGATTAGATAAGATTGACCGAGATTCGATCGGTATCAAGACTTCTCTCCTCCAGAGGCTTTTCGATATGCCCTACCGCAAGTCCCAAAAGCGGCTCAAAGTCCTCCGGTAAATGCAGCAGATCTGTATGATCCAGCTCCGGAAGGCGTCGCATCGAATCGAGCGCGAACCACATAAAGCAGCTTCCGAGGCCCATCTCGATCGTTGCCAGATGCATGGCAAGTGTTACGCTTGCAGCGTTGCACCACTCGATATGCGGCTCAAGATCCTGTTTTCTATGCGAGACAAAGATCACAGCAGCGGCATGATAAAACGGATCGTAGGCATTGCTCTGCTCCAGAATCTCTGCCGCATTCGAAACGTTGTTGATGATCTTAGCCATCTCTTTGCCGTTGCTTCTTCGGATCAGTGACGCCTCAGCCAGTTTCGAAAGAATTTCCCGGTCACGAACAACCGTAAAATGCAGATCTTTGTACCGGTTGCTTCCGACCGGAGCCAGCGCCCCGGCATCCAGGATCTTTCGGATCTCCTCGTCAGTCAGTGGTTTCTCTGTAAATTTTCTGGAGGAAGTCCTCCGCTTTAATAATTCGATATAATCCATCAGTCTTTTTTAAAGAGGCCGCCAAGTTTGTCGCCGAGTCCGCCGATCTTATCGCCGATGTTTTCTACGAGATCGATCTTGCCATCTCCGTCTTTATCAAGCGCAAGCTTGTCTGTTACGTTCTCAATGATGTCGAGCTTGCCGTCGCCGTCTTTATCCAGATTCAGTTTGCCTTTTAAGCCTTCAACGACGCCCTTGATCTGCTCATCCGGAAGATCTTTGCCGATCAGACCTTCAACTGCCTTGATCGGATCTTCTTTAAACTTAGCAAGAAATGCATCATCACCTTTTACTTTTGCAAGAACATCATCAACCATAGCTTTAACATCCATACCAATTCTCCTTTCAACCAATGTATTCATCCTATTTGGTTACTAATGATAGTTTTATTTTAAAAAAACGTACTTTTGATTTCAAGTAATAACTGGAGATTTAGACCTTTTTCATGCACACCGGAAGGAGCATTGCATCAGTTTTTCCTTCCGGTTTATTGCCTCTTTATAATCTTCATCACAGTACATCCTGCGACAGTGCAGCAACAAGGGATGCCCCTTTCACGAGATCATCGGCTTCGGTATACTCCTGCGTGGAATGCACCTGCTGCATACCGCAGGATAAAACGATTCCGGTAATCCCGTGAAGTGCCAGGATATTATTATCGCTTCCGCCCAGCGTATAGGTCATCTCGCCGGGAAGATCCAGCTGCTGGCAGGCACGCAGGAAACGCCGGACAACCGGATGTTCCTTTGGCGTATGGTATGCGCGGAGATGCTCTTCTGTTTCAAACGAAATTTCTGCATATTCTTCAAAGGTTTTCCGGATCTCCTCAATGATCCGGCAGGCCTTTTCATGATCGAGGCTTCGAACTTCGCCGGTAACAACACAGATTTCCGGCACAATATTGTTTGCCAGCCCGCCTGAGATCGTCCCGATATTCATTGTTGTATCCGTTCCGATCCATCCGGGCGAAAGCTTTGAAATCGCTTTGGAAGCAGCAAGGATCGCGTGAACCCCGGCCTCCGGATTAAATCCGGCATGGGCCGCTTTCCCTTTCACGGCAGCCTTCCAGCCGATCATGGAAGGCGCAGAAAGTGCGGCGCTTCCGACCGGTCCGGTCAGATCCAGGACATAGGATTCTTTCGAGCGGAAACCATGCTGTTCATAATCGTAGGCTTTTACGCCCTTTCCGAACACTTCCTCCCCGACGGTGAAAAAGAGTTCAACCGGACGGTGCGGAATGTGTTCCTCGCGCAGATGACGGATCCCTTCAAGGATCTCAACGAGCGCGCAGATATCATCGCCGCCAAGCACGGTATCTCCGGCGCTGGTGATCGTTCCATCTTCATGCAGCACTGCCCTCTTCCCGCGGGAAGGTTCGACAGTATCCATATGCGCACAGAAAAGGATCGGATCCGCCTGCAGCTCTCCGTCGAGGAATGCATACAGGTTTCCTGCATTTCCTCCGATCTTTTCTGCAACATCATCCTCCCGGACAGAAAAGCCGATTTCATTCAGTTTTTTAAGCAATGCATCCGCAACAGCCCGCTCCCCGTAACTTGGAGAATCGCAGGCGACAAGGTCACAGAATTCTTTGATGATTCGTTCTTTGCTGATCATGGCTTTTTATGTTATTTGGTTCTTACTTTTTTAGCCTTGCTCCACGCGGAATAGTACGTTTTTCCGCTGACGGTCTTATAGGTTCTGACTCTTACATAATATGTCTTGTTGGATTTCAGTTTTTTTATTTTCTTTGAAACCGTTGATGGTCTGGTGACTTTGACGGTCTTTGCTTTACTGAAGTTTTTCTTCAGACCATACTGAATCTGGTAACCGCTCGTCTGTTTTGCCTGCTTCTTCCATTTGACGGTAAACGCTTTTGATGCCGGCGTTACTTTCGAGACGGATGTCCCTTTCGGATTGATTTTGAAGGTCTTCTTCAGTGTCCCTTTATAATCTCCGATTCCTGACACGGTAACCGCAGCCGTTCCAACATTTTTGTTGTTTGTGTATTTGACAGAGAAATCCCTGTCTTTCACAAATTCGGAAAAATCGCCTGTGATCGTAAATCCCGGTTCGATCGCTTTTCCGGTATACGTAAAAGCGTTGCCGGAAAGAGTGAGGTTCCAATGGCTGATATCAGTTTTCGTCGAGGAATAATCGGCAACCGGGCGTTTATCTTTCACGGATACCGTGATCAATCCTCCGCCAAGGTTGGAAATCTGCCCATCCTCTTCTTTACGGGTAATCACGTATTCAACATCTATAGCACCTTCTTTTAGGGTTTTGATATAACCGTCTTCCGATACTGTCAGAATCGCTTCCTGATCAAGATAATCCGGTAACCTGTAAATGACGGATTCATTGGCATCTAACGTTCTTTGTCTCTCCAGAAAATAACCTTCATATCCGGTCTGAACAGTGAATGCACCGTATTCGATCCAATAATCTTTTTCGTCACACAGAATGCGGTCAGCCGTCCCGCCATCCATAAAATAGGAGATTCCATCCCGTTCCATGATCGTTGCGGTGGGTTGGACGCCATTTTCATAAACATATTTTTCAGGGAGAAGATCGCTGTAGCCGATCCATTCGCCTCCGGAGTATACTTCCCCGATGATCATGGATTCTTTCTGGGTCGGGTTATCAAGATATTCATGACCATCATATTGCGAATTATAGATCGTAGTGTTCAAAGGAATATTATTCAGATAAAAAGATGAATTACCCGGAATCTCACCATCCGGTTCATAATACATGAACCGTTCGCCGTTATAATACGGACCGTTCCTATACATATATCCTTCGGCAACTCCGTCAGGAACGATCGTTATTCCTTCGATGCTGTTTACGAAGTAATGCGCGGCCATAAAAGAAGGATCTGTGATTGGCTCTGTGCCTCCCCAAAGCGGATCAAACATGATCCAGCTGCCATCCAAATATACGTAGATCCAGGCATGACCGTCGAATCCGAGTTCTTCAAACAACTCTTTATGGGTAAATAAAGTCATGTCGGCACGCCATCCGTCGACTGCGACAGAGGGAATCCCTTCCAATCGCAGGAGCTGTGAGATAAACAGCGCATATCCCAGACAGTTGCCGATGCGATGGTGAAAAACATCCGTCGGATAAGCGGAAGAATTTACGTCATATTTGATATTCCGGTTCGTCCACAGGATCAGCGCCTGCACTTTTTCCAGATCGGAAGACGTGTCTTCGGTAATGATATTTGCAAGCGTTTCAAATTCCAGGCGGTCCTGTTCCGTACCATACTTGAAGCGCAGCGCCATTTCCGGATATTTTTCCGTGTAGATCTCCTGCATATAATCGAACGCAGCCTGATGGACTCCCGGAGAGATTTCAATACATTTCGGAGCTTCTTCTGCTCTGGCCGTTACAGGAAGACTGACCCCGGATACAAACAGAGCTAAGACAAGAAACAGGATTCCAATTGCTTTCTTTCTGATTTTCATTCTCTTTTCCTTTGATTCAAACAAATCCGTCATTCAAAAGAACGGATGACCGGCAGGTTCCTATTTGCTGCTTTTACAGGATATCCGTTGCGATGTTTTCCCCTGCAACGCGTTCCTGAATCTCTGCCTTCGGATAACCGCAGACAAAGGCAGAAAGGATCTCGTATCCTTCCGGCAGGTTCAGTTTGCTGACAGCTTCCGGGTTGTTGCGGAGCTTTTTGAGGCAGCCCCAGATATAGCAGCTTCCGAGGCCGAGATCCGCTGCTGCAAGGCACATGTTTTCGATGACACAGCCTGCATTGCAATATTCAATATGATCATCGGAAATATCGGTTGCAGAGAAAATGATCAGGGTGGTAGCTCCAAAGAACGGATCATGTGCAGAACCGTCTTTTCGCTTCAGCATACATGCGCTCCGGATCGTTTCCATCAGCTCCGGATCCCTGACAACGGTTAAATGCGAAGTTTTATTGTCGCCTAATGCAAGAGGCGCCAGCTGTGCCGCATCGACAATTGCTTTTACATCCTCATCAGACACTCTCTGATCGGTAAATCCTCTGGTTGAACATCTTCTGCTTAACGCTTTCTTAAATTCCATTTGAACTTCCTTTCCAAAATACGTTTATACGGTTACGCTTGCGATATATTCCACATTCTCCGGGATCACAATTCCCGGATCATTGATCTTTACGACGGGTGTTTTGCCCTGCTCTTCCAGACCCATCACAAAATGGCAGAGCGCGATACCGATATCGATCTTCTGCAGATCTCCTGTCTTATCATTGACATATCCGTTATCTTTTTTCTCATAGAAGTGGTAAACGCCGTCTTTCCAGATGATCCTCCAGGGCTGTTTGTTGACAGCGGAAGGCGCAAGACGGACCATCTCAAAGATCTCTGCCATCTCTGTCGGGAGCGTAAGCGGCTTCTCCCCTTCATCCGCAAAGACCAGCTGATCGTCGCGA
>CAZOHB010000121.1:0-8022 GCA_964579345.1 uncultured Parasporobacterium sp. | reverse complement strand
CAACAACCTTTCCTCCGCAGGCATTACCGCTTCGGTTGATAAGTTTGCAGAATCCTTAAAGACGGCTCAGATGATCTTTATTCCGGGCGGCTTCTCCGGCGGCGACGAGCCGGATGGCAGCGGAAAGTTCATTACCGCTTTCTTCCGGAACGGAAAGATCAAAGACGGCGTAACGGAACTGCTTGAGCAGAGAGATGGTCTGATGTGCGGAATCTGCAACGGATTCCAGGCGCTGATCAAGCTTGGTCTGGTTCCTTACGGCAAGATCATCGATACCGATGAGAACTGCCCGACCCTGACCTTCAACACGATCGCCCGTCACCAGAGCCGCATCGTACGTACGCGGATCGCATCGAACAAGTCTCCATGGCTCAGCCTGATGAAGCCGGGCGATATCGTCAATGTTCCGATTTCCCACGGCGAGGGACGTTTCATCGCTTCGGACGAGCTGATCAGACAGCTCGCGGAAAACGGACAGATCGCAACGCAGTATGTCGATATGGATGGAAACGCTTCGATGGATGTACATTTCAACCCGAACGGTTCCATGTACGCGATCGAAGGAATCACCTCTCCAGACGGCGGTGTCTTCGGAAAGATGGGACCCAGCGAGAGAATCGGAGAAGGCCTGTACAAGAACGTTCCGGGTAATTATGATATCAGGATGTTTGAAGCAGCCGTGAAATACTTCCGTTAGGCATGACGACGAAAAATGTTACAGAAAATTATGCATTTTTAAAGTTTGTTCAAAAAAAATTAACAATTAATCCATGGAATACACCTTCCCTTTTTGTATATAATGTATTATTATGATGGCACATATAACAAAAAATACTGAAAAAAATGTGCAAATTCGTTAATAAGACAATTAGGGGAACATGTCCACATAATGGACATAAATGGGGTGTACTATGATTTCTAATCAACTTTTACAGAAGACCGTTGATGAAATCAAAGCGATTACAGATAAAGATATGGCCGTCTTTGATATAGACGGTCATATATCTGCAAAAACGGTCCGGGAAGTATCTGTCGATCCGGGGGAAATTACCGATTTTTCTGAATCATCCAGAGAATATCGGGAGATCCCGGATTTTCAGTTGTTTAAGATCAGAGAAGAAGGAAAAGATGAATATATCCTTGCAGTGAAAGGCAGCTCCTCGAGTTCGGAGCTGGTCGGCCGTATGGTCAAATACCAGATCGAACGCATGATGGCGGAATACAAGGATAAGTTTGATAAGGAAAACTTTATCAAATCGCTTCTTTCCGACAATCTTCTTCTGGTAGATATTTTTGAACGGGCCCGGAGGCTCCGCATCGACATTGAGGCAAGAAGAGTCGTGTTCATTGTCCGGATGGATAAGAAAAATCAGGACGACGCTGTCGGAACACTGAAAACGCTGTTCCATGAGCACATGGATTTTGTAACAGCGATCGACAGAAAAAACATCATCGTCGTAAAGCAGCTTGCTTCAAAAGAGGATGATAATCTTGAGGGAATCGCGCAGAGCATCTACAACGTTGTAAAAGGAGATGTGAAGGATGAACCGACGATCTCCTACGGCACGGTCGTCGATGACCTCAAGGAAGTTTCGAAATCTTATAAGGAAGCAAAGATGGCTCTGGAAGTCGGGGATATCTTTTTCCGGGAACGGAAGATCAATCCGTATTCCAGCCTTGGGATCGGCCGGCTGATCTACCAGCTTCCGATGCCGCTTTGCAGACTGTTTATCAGCGAAATATTTAAAGGGACTTCCCCGTTGGAACTGGACGAGGAGACGATCGAAACGATCAACAAGTTTTTTGAGAATTCCCTGAATGTCTCAGAAACGTCCAGACAGCTTTTCATTCACAGAAACACTTTGGTCTACAGACTGGACAAGATCCAGAAACTGACAGGACTGGACCTTCGTGTATTTGACGATGCGATCACATTCAAGATTGCGCTGATGGTCGCAAGTTACATGCAGTATGTGGAAGGGCTGGACTACAAATAATCGGAGGATACTATGATAAGACTCGAAAATGTTTCCATGACTTACGGAGATCAGCACAACTATGCGCTGAAAAACGTGAGCCTGACGATCGAGGACGGAGAGTTCGTTTTCATCGTCGGCGACTCCGGAGCAGGAAAGACAACATTGTTCAAATTATTGATAAAGGAAATGCAGCCGACTTCCGGAGAGATCTTTGTAAACGGCAAAGCGGTGACCCGCCTTCGCCGGAGAAAGATCCCGATGCTTCGCCGGCAGATCGGTGTTGTTTTCCAGAACTTCCGTCTTTTAAAAGACCGGAATGTTTATGAAAACATCGCTTTTGCGCAGAGAGCGATCTCTGTTCCCGCAAAGCAGATCAATAAAAACGTTGCGGATGTTTTAACGATCACAGGCATCTCGGAAAAGTACAGATCCTATCCGGATCAGCTTTCCGGCGGCGAGCAGCAGAGAGTTGCGCTTGCAAGAGCCCTTGTCAATAAGCCGAGTATCCTGCTGGCCGATGAGCCGACAGGAAACCTGGATCCGGGAAACTCCCGTGCAATTATGGAGATCCTGGAAGAGATCAACCGGAGAGGAACGACAGTGATCGTAGTTACACATAACCATGAGATCGTGCGTCAGATGAACAAACGAGTGATCAATCTGAAGAACGGCATGATCGCCAATGATATCAGGGAAGGAGGATTAGCTTATGAAAGGTAATTCTTTCTTCTACTGCCTTGGACAGGGATTCAAGGGAATCAAAAGAAATAAAGTCTTTTTCCTTGCGTCAGTTGCAACGATCGCGGCCTGCATATTTATGGTCGGAATCCTGCTTGCCGTCATGATGAACATCAACTATGTTCTGAAAGAAGCGCAGGACTCCGTCAGTGTTACCGTCTTCTTTGATGAAAATCTGAATGAGGACGAGATCAAAGAGATCGGAAAGCGGATCGAAGGCTGGGAGGAAGTTTCCCATATCGAATTCACCTCAGCAGAGGACGCTTGGAAAACATTCAAGGAAAGCTATTTCAAGGATAACCCGGAGCTCGCGGAAGGCTTTGCGGATGACAACCCGCTTGCAAGCTCCGCTTCCTATGCGGTTTATTTTAAAAACATTGAAGACCAGGGAACGATCGTCGACCGTCTGACCGCCCTGACCGGCGTCCGGAAGGTCAACCGTTCCGAAGTAACGGCAAACGCCCTTTCCGATGTCGGAAAGATCGTTGGTGTGATCTCGCTGGTGATCGGCGTTGTTCTGTTCTGCGTTTCGATCTTCCTGATCTCCAATACGATCACGACAGGTATCACCATGCGTGCAGAGGAGATACGGATCATGAAATACGTCGGTGCAACAGACTTCTTCGTTAAATCGCCGTTCGTATTCGAAGGTATTATTATCGGTTTGATCGGCGCGATCATACCGCTTGTGATCCTCTTCTTTGTTTACCGCTCCGCGGTATCCTATATCGTAAACCAGTTTAATACACTTGCAAGCGCATTCTCTTTAATGCCGCTGAAGCAGGTATTTGTAATATTAGTACCGGTTGCTCTGATCCTCGGAGCAGGTATCGGATTGATCGGAAGCAGCATTGCAACAAATAAATATATTAAGGTCTGATAAAAATGTATCCTGAAAACGAAAACTACAATCAAAAACCAAAAAGCAGATTCGGGCTCGGAATCCTGGTAGGTGTTCTGATCACCGTAGCAGTTGTTCTCCTTGTGGCCGTCTTAGGTGCGTTCGTCTACTTCCGTGGAATGAGCAGGGGAACAGCAGATATGTCTTCCAACGAAAAGCTGGGAACGATACGGACATATCTTGACTCCTATTATTTGGGAGATATTAATGAAGAGGATCTGGAAAACTCCATGGCATCCGGTCTTCTGGACGGTATCGGCGATAAATACGCAAAGTATTATTCCAAAGAAGAGTTTGATCAGCTCATGGAAGAAATGTCCGGAAGCTACGGCGGTATCGGTGTCAGCATCATCATGAACGATGACGGGTTTATCGAAGTCTATAAAGTTTTCGACAAGAGCCCGGCTGCCGAAGCGGGAATCCAGGTCAAGGACCTGATCATCGAAGCAGACGGCGAACGCGATTTTGAAGATCTGGATGCTTTAGTAAAGAAGGTCCGCGGAGAGCAGGGAACGACAGTTGATCTGGTCATCAAGCGCGGAGATAAAGAGATCCCGATGACCGTAGAGCGCAGAGTGATCGACATGGAAACGGTAGTTTACCGGATGCTGGACAACAAGATCGGCTATATCCAGCTGACGGAATTCGACACGATCTCCGTTGATCAGTTTAATAACGCACTGGACAGCCTCGAGGCAGATGGCATGAAATCCCTGATCCTGGACCTCAGAGACAATCCGGGCGGAGATTATTCCACTGTAGTTGCGATGGCAGACCGTGTACTTCCGGAAGGAAAGATCACGACCGTCGTGGACAAACAGGGAAACAATAAAACAGAGACATCGGACGAAGAACACAAGATCACGATCCCGATGGTCGTCCTGATCAACGGCAACAGTGCAAGCGCATCCGAGCTGTTCACCGGGGCGATCAAAGATTATGGAATCGCAACGATCGTCGGAGAGACCAGCTACGGCAAGGGAATCGTGCAGAGCATTTACCGGCTTGCCGACGGCTCCGGGATCAAATTCACAACAGAGGAGTATCTGACTCCGAACGGAAACCATATCAACGGTATCGGCGTTGAGCCGGATGTAACCGTCACCATTCCGGAGAAAGCTTATGAAGACGGTGTGGTAACGGAAGAAGAGGATACACAGCTGAAAAAAGCGATCGATATCCTGAACGGAGAAACAGAAGCAAAAGCAAGATAAACACAGCAACATGAAACGGGTTTTTTTGCCTAAGAGCAAACGGCTGATTCTGAAAGAAAGGGAAAAGGCAGTTTTCATGAAAAAATGGAAGAAAATCATTCAAATCGTTTTAGCGGCGGCACTCGCACTGATCCTGGTCGTTCCGGCGTTTGCGGATGACATCTATGATGCCAAGCAAAAGCAGAAGGAACTGGAACAGAAACTCGAAGACAGCGAAGGCAAACTGGATGAACTGAAGAAAAAAGTAAAGCAGGCGCAGCAGGCTGTAAATGAGATTGATAGCCAGATCGCGGAAGTTGAGGCTGTCATCAATGATTATGAGATCCAGAAAAGTGACCTCGAAGGCAAGATCAAAGCGCTCCAGAAACAGATCGATGAGAAGCAGCGTCAGATCGAACATGAATACGAGATGATGAGCAAGCGGATCAAGTTTCTTTATGAAAACGTCGACAATTCCTATGTCGAGGCTTTCCTTACTTCAGAGACTTTCTCGGATGCGCTGAATAAAGTGCAGTATCTGATCGAACTTTCTGATTACGACCGCGAGCAGATGGAATTGTTACAGAAGCTGCAGGACGGAATCAAAGAAGATCAGGAGGAAGTGAAAGATCAGAAAGAAGAAGTACAGGAACTGCTGGATGCACAGAATGATCAGAAAGATATCCTGGATGAGATGCTGATTGTAAAGGCAGATGCCTTACGGGAAGCGAAAGATGCAAAGGCGATCGAAGAAGAGAAAAATGCTTACATCGCTTCCGCTCTGGAAGAGCAGAAAGAAGAAGTCGAGCGTCTGATCGAAGAGTATAATAAGACGCACCCGATCCCCGGTGGCGGCGGTGGTGATGGCGGAGATCTGATCTGGACCGGAGGACAATTCCTGTGGCCGCTTCCTTCTCCGTATGGCTCGAACTGGATCACATCCCGCTTCGGATACAGAGGCGATCCGTTCGGCGGCGGATATACGGATTTCCACGGCGGCCTCGATATCGGTGCTCCGTGCAACACCCCGATCTATGCGGTGCTTGACGGTACGGTCATCCTGTCTCAGGACGGATGGAACGGCGGCTGCGGAAACTATACGGTTATCTACCACGGCGGCGGATTGTATACCGAATACATGCACCAGAATGTCCGTGCTGTCAGCGCGGGAGATACGGTAACCCAGGGACAGATCATCGGTTATGTCGGAACGACAGGTTCCTCAACCGGCTACCATCTCCACCTCGGCGTTGTACTTTCCGCAAACGGTTTCAATACCGCGGGAAGAGTGGATCCGGCTCCGTATCTCGGACTGTAATGATTTGATAAATAAATAACTGGAATAGGGAAAACGGTTAGCACAGCGTAACCGTTTTTCTTTTATTTTAAGCCTTTTTCTGCGGTTAAATTGCTTGCCAATCTCCCTTCTGATATCGTAAAATCTATATGTAAAAATCTGATAAATATATATTTATCGGATTTGTCTCAAATATCTAATCGATGTAGGCAAAAATTAAATCAAAGGAGAGTAATATGAGCAGATTATCAGTAGTGACTACGGGTAAAATGCGCACAACAGGAATTGAGCTGAGAGAGCAGCTCGCAAGAAGAATTGCAGCTAATCCTCCGGGTATCTGTCCGGTTGAGCAGCAGCTTGCTTTCTTAAAGACCTGT
This sequence comes from uncultured Parasporobacterium sp., assembly GCA_964579345.1. Lineage (GTDB taxonomy): Bacteria > Bacillota > Clostridia > Lachnospirales > Lachnospiraceae > RGIG5612. The sequence continues at coordinate 1,537 of CAZOHB010000121.1, read as the reverse complement.
CATGCGCAGACCTGTGGAAAGTGTGTTCCGTGCCGGGAAGGTCTTGGACAGCTTGCAGAGATGCTGGAAGAAGTCTTAGATAACAAGGCAACGATGAAAGAACTCGAACAGATCGAACAGCTTGCAAGAAGCATCAGTAATTCTGCAGACTGTGCGATCGGATTTGAAGCTGCCAATATGGTGCTTCGCGGACTGGAAGGTTTCAGAGAAGACTATGAATCTCATATCAAAGACCACAGATGTGTCAGCATGTATGAGCAGCCGATTCCTTGCGTTACCCTCTGTCCTGCAAGCGTGGATATTCCGGGGTATATTGCTCTGGCCGGTGCAGGAAGATGCGATGACGCGATCCGCCTGATCAGAAAAGATAATCCGTTCCCGACTGCCTGTGCATTGATCTGCGAGCATCCGTGCGAAGCACGCTGCCGTCGTATGATGATCGATGATGCAGTCAATATCCGCGGACTGAAACGCTATATCGTAGATAATGCAAGTGCTGATTCTATTTCTACACCGCCGTGCAATCCTTCCACCGGCAAGAGAGTGGCTGTTGTAGGAAGCGGTCCTTCCGGACTGACTGCAGCTTACTTCCTTCAGCTGATGGGTCATCAGGTTACCGTTTTTGAAGAAAAAGCAAAGCTCGGCGGAATGCTCCGTTACGGTATCCCGAATTACCGTTTCCCGAGAGAACGTCTTGAGCAGGATCTCGCAGCAATCCTTTCTACGGGAATCGAAGTGAAGACCAATACACCGATCGGTACAGATGAAGTGCAGAAATTAAGAGAAGAGTATGACGCAGTGTATCTGGCAATCGGTGCACATACAGACAAGAAGCTTCGTATCGACGGCGAAGATGCACCAAACGTGATCTCTGCAGTCGAGATGCTCAGAAAGATCGGTGATGACGAGTATCCGGATTTCACAGGTAAAGAAATTATCGTTGTCGGCGGCGGAAACGTTGCAATGGACTGTGCAAGAACCGCAATCAGATGCAAAGCGAAATCTGTTGGCATCGTTTACAGAAGACGCCAGGAAGATATGACCGCTCTTGCATCGGAAGTTGAGAGCGCAATGGCAGAAGGCGTGGAAATGATCACACTGAAAGCGCCTGTCCGCATTGAGAAAGGTGAGGACGGAAATGCAACGGCACTGATCGTTCAGCCGCAGGTCATCGGAAAAGTAAAAGACGGCCGTCCGGCTCCGAGCAATGCAGACAAACCGGAACAGCGGATCTCTGCAGATGTGATCATCGTAGCCGTTGGTCAGGACATTGTAGCAAAACCGTTTGAAGAAGCCGGCATTCCGGTCAACAGAAATAAGATCGTTGCAGATGCAACCGGTGATGTTGGAGTAGACGGCATCTTCGCAGGCGGCGAGTGTGTCTTAGGACCTGCAACGGTTATCCGTTCGATCGAAGGTGGAAAAGTTGCAGCAGCAAATATTGATGAGTATCTCGGATACCATCATCCGATCTCTGTTGACATTGAGATTCCGGAACCGCTGCTGAATGATAAGATCGCCAGCGGCCGTGTCAACC
>CAZOHB010000120.1:0-8186 GCA_964579345.1 uncultured Parasporobacterium sp. | reverse complement strand
TCTTAATAACAGAATGTGGTTTCTTTTCCATGGCTGATGATTTCTACTCCGCCTCCAGCACCGCCGTCAGGATCCGTCCGCCCCAGTAGGGATAAAACTCGCTGACCAGATGCGTGCCGTCTTCCCGGTACATGTCTTTATGTTCCTTGCAAAGGTCCGAGATATCGATAAAACCGTATCCGTTCTTTTTGCAGAATTTCTTCAGGTATTCATTCCACTCCGGGATAACCGAATAGCCCGGATACTTTTTGTATATCGCTTTCGTGCACGGCACGATGCAGTTGATGAAAATCTTTGCGTCCGGCACGGATTTTTTCATTGTGTCGATATGTTTTTTCAGGTCCTTGGCAAACAGCTTCACTGTGGAGTAATAAACGACGGTGTCCTTATATCTTCCCAGCTCGTTGATGCCGAAGCAGAACACGATATTGGACGGGGAGAGTGAAGCGACCTTTTCATAAACCGCAGGAAGCTCCTGGATGCTCCAGCCGACGCCGCCCAGCACCTGGTTCTTGCCGAGATAGCCGTAGGAGGAGAAGCCGGCGGTCCGCGATTCTCCGACAAGGATCGTGTTCGTCTTCTTCAAAGCCTTGAACAGCTTCTTCGGATCCTTCAGGAGCGTTTCCAGTTTCTCCTGCTCAAGCTTTTTCTGCTCGGCAGCAAGCGCTTCTTTCTCCTGGTCCGTGATCACTTTTTCAATCGCCGCAACCGGCTCCGCTTCCATCCCGCGGATGTAAGCCGCACCTGCCGCAGTTACCGGATCCGAGGGGACTTTATGCGAAACGGAGGCATGCGCCTGTGTAACGCTGACGATAAAAAATACCGCGAAGGAGATAAACGCCGCCGCAGCAATCGTTGCCAGTATGCTCTTTCCGGATAAGTTCTGTTTTTTGCTCATTTCATTATAAAAAAAGCCATTTTTCTGGCTAACCTGACATATATTACTCCTAAAACGGCAGAGAATCAAGAGTGCGTTGTTCTTATCCGGAAAGTGTGTTAATATATCTCAGTTAATGTTTACAGACGAAAGCGCGCCGGCTCATTCGCCTGCGCAGAAAGAGGACGAAAATGGAAAAGAAACCGTATTACATTACAACAGCAATCGCTTACACATCCGGAAAGCCGCATATCGGCAACACGTACGAAATCATCCTTGCGGATGCGATCGCACGGTTCCGTCGTATGGAAGGATATGATGTGCGCTTCCAGACCGGAACAGACGAGCACGGCCAGAAGATCGAGGACAAGGCTACGGCTGCCGGCAAGACCCCGAAGGAATTCGTAGACGAGACCGCGGCAGAAGTTAAGCGGATCTGGGATCTGATGAACACCTCCTACGACCGCTTTATCCGTACGACGGACGCGGACCACGAGCTGCAGATCCAGAAGATCTTCCGCAAGCTGTACGAAAAAGGCGATATTTATAAAGGACATTACGAAGGCATGTACTGCAAGGAGTGCGAAGCTTTCTACACCCCGAGCCAGATCGAGGACGGCAAGTGCCCGGAATGCGGCATGGAAGTTCATCCGGCGAAAGAGGAAGCGTACTTCTTTAAGATGAGCAAATACGCAGACCGCCTGATCGAGCATATCGAGACACATCCGGAATTCATTCAGCCGGAGTCCCGTAAGAACGAGATGATGAACAACTTCCTGAAACCGGGTCTGACCGACCTTTGCGTTTCCAGAACCTCCTTTAAGTGGGGCATCCCGGTTGACTTCGATCCGGATCATGTTGTCTATGTCTGGATCGATGCACTTTCGAACTACATCACCGGCCTTGGTTTTGATGCCGACGGCAACAGCGGCGAGCTGTACAAAAAATACTGGCCGGCAGATCTGCACCTGATTGGCAAAGACATCCTGCGTTTCCACACGATCTACTGGCCGATCATGCTGATGGCGCTTGATCAGCCGCTTCCGAAGCAGGTATTCGGCCATCCGTGGCTGCTGCTCGGCGAAGGCAAGATGAGCAAGTCAAAAGGCAATGTTATCTACGCGGACGACCTGGTCGATATCTTCGGTGTGGATGCGGTCCGTTACTTTGCGATCCACGAGATGCCGTTTGAGAACGACGGAACGATCACATGGGAGCTGGTCGTTGAGCGCGTAAACTCCGACCTTGCAAATACACTTGGCAACCTTGTCAACCGCACGATCTCCATGTCGAACAAATACTTCGGCGGCGAGGTCTGCAACAAGGGTGTGGAAGATGTGATGGATGCAGACTTCAAGGCTGTGATCACTGGCACACGCGACAAGGCAGTCGAGAAGATGACAGACCTCCACGCAGCAGATGCGATGACCGAGATCTGGAACCTCTTCAAACGCTGCAACAAATATATTGATGAGACCGAGCCGTGGGTGCTCGCGAAGGACGAGGCAAAGAAAGACCGTCTGGCAACCGTGCTGTACAACCTGATCGAAGGTATCAACATCGGTGCCGGCCTGATCGAGCCGTTCATGCCGGAGACCTCCGAAAAGATCCTTGCGCAGATCGGTGCAAAGCCGCGCGCGTTCGAAGACATGGACAAGTTCGGCCTCTATGAATCCGGCACACACGTAACCGAAAAACCGGAGATCCTCTTCGCAAGAAAGGACCTCAAGGAAGTGTTGGAGCAGGTCGAGAAATTAATGTGACCATGACAGGGGGACGGATCTTCTGTCCGGCGCAGCAACACTTAATTCTGTGCAAGTTTAGAGAGACTATCGATGGAATTGATTTTTGACACACACGCACACTACGATGACGAATCATTCGACAAAGACCGGGAAGCGATCCTTTCCGGTCTTTTTGAAAACGGCGTAGGGACGGTCATGGATGTCAGCGCAAATTTTGACGGCATCCCGGATGTCCTGAACCTGGCGGATCAATACGACTTTATCTATGCGGCGGTCGGGGTCCATCCGACCGAAGTGTATGAACTGGAAGAAGAGCGGATCGCGGACGTTGAGCGGTATATCCGGGAAGGTGCGGCTGCGGCTGATTCTGTATCGGCACGACAAACGGCTTACGATGCGGACGGATCTTTTGCGGGACCAGCGCCAGAAGATGCTGCGCCGCTCCACATCCACCCGAAAGTCAAAGCAGTCGGCGAGATCGGCCTGGACTATCATTACGATGACACGGATAAGGAAAAACAGAAAAAGTGGTTTTCCATGCAGATCGCGATGGCCAAAAAACTGAAGCTGCCGATTATCGTCCACAGCCGTGACGCCGCGGCGGATACGCTGGAGATGATCCGGAATGAAAACGCGGCGGAGAACGGCCTCGTCATGCACTGCTTCTCCTACGAACCGGAGATGGCACGGATTTACACGCGCATGGGCGTCTATATCGGTGTCGGCGGTGTCGTGACTTTCAAAAACGCACGAAAGCTCAAAGAAGTCGTTACAGAAATGCCGATGGAGCTGATGCTCCTTGAGACGGACTGCCCGTACCTGGCACCCGAGCCGTACCGCGGAAGGCGGAACCAGTCGGCGCTGATCAAATATGTGGCGCGCACGATCGCGGAGCTTCGCGGCATGACACCGGAAGACGTGATCCGCATTACGACAGAAAATGCAAAGCGGTTTTATAAAATATGAGGTAGCGCATGGGAGATTTAGGGAATCCAAAATACATACAGCAGTTGATTCAGGAGAATCATTTTGCCGTGCAGAAAAAGTACGGGCAGAACTTTCTTGTGGACTCCAATATTCTGGATGGGATCGTGCGGGCTGCGGAGATCACGAAGGACGACACGGTTCTGGAAATCGGCCCGGGCATGGGATCGCTGACGCAGCATCTGCTTGAGGCGGCCGGAAGGGTGATCGCGGTGGAAGTCGATAAAATGCTGATCCCGATCCTGCAGGAAAACCTGAAAGGTTATGATAATCTGACGCTGATCCATGGAGACATCCTGAAGCAGGATATCGATGCCTTGATTTATGGAGAGAAAACGGACGGGGAAGAGACAAGCGTCGCTAATGGCGGCAAAGGCGATGGCGACTCGGAGTTTTTCAGCGAGCAGGCTGGAGAGTCTGGAGCAGACGAGGGCAGGGTTCCCGGGAAGAAAGTCAAAGTCGTTGCGAATCTTCCGTATTACATAACGACGCCGATCGTGATGGAGCTGCTCGAAAAGCAGGAGAATATCGAAAGCATTACAGTCATGGTGCAGAAGGAAGTTGCGCTGCGGATGCAGGAAGGTCCGGGCAGCAAGTCGTACGGTGCGCTGAGTCTTGCAGTCCAATATTACTCGAAGCCGGAGATTGCCATGACGGTCTCGAAGCATTGCTTCCTGCCGAAGCCGGATGTAGATTCGGCTGTGATCAAACTGGATATTTATGCGCCGGAGGAACGGCCGGTCAAAGCAAAAGATCCGGAGTTCCTGTTTAAAGTGATCCGCGCAGCGTTTAATCAGAGACGGAAAACGCTGGTGAATGCACTGGCAAACGATGCGGCGCTGAAGATGCCGAAGGAGAAAACGGCGCAGGCGTTAGCGGCAATCGGCAAGCCGGAGACGACGCGCGGTGAAGCGCTGACGCTTTCGGAATTTGCAGAACTTGCGGATGAACTTTTATAGAACCGGCAGCGGTGTCTTTCTGCGTTTGACGATCAGGTAGATGATCGTGATCACGAAGATCGCGAGACTGATCCACTGGGAAGTTGAAAACGGCCCCCAGAACCCGCGGAGCACGTCGCCACGCAGGAATTCATCCAGAAAACGGACAACCGAATACATTAACAGATATGAGCTGGTGACCGAGAAACGGTCACCTTTTTTCAGGAATAAAATCAGCAGAACGACGAAGATCAAAAGCTCCATCAGTGCCTCGAGCGGCTGGACCGGGAAGCGTGGGAAGTTTGCGATGTCGTCGTTGATTCCGGGCGAGATGTGCGCGGTTGTGTAATGGAGCGCGCAGATGCCGTGGTATTCGATACCGTAGCAGCAGCCCGTCAGCGTGCAGCCGATCCGTCCCATGAAATGAAAGACCGGGAAGGCAAGCACGACATTGTTAAAATACATGCGGATCGGAAGCTTCATGATCCGTGCGTAGATATACATAAAAAGCAGCGCGCAGAGCAGGCCGCCGTAAAAGACCATGCCGGACGATGCATAGTAGCAGCTGTCGAGAAACTGCGCGCCGGAGTGGACGGCAGGAAGATCATTCTTAATAAAGTCCGGAAGGCCGACAAGGAAAAACAGGACATGGCCGCCGACGAAAATTCCGGCAGCACCGCAAAGGCTCAGATAGATCAGATGGCTTCTCGTGAGCTTTGTTTTTTTGGACACGAGAAATACCACCAGCAGTGCGAGCACGATTCCTATAATTCCTGTAATCTGATACGCGTTCATGGCAGAATTATAGCATATATGTTATAATCCCGCCATGAAAGACTTGCCCGGTAAGCGAACAGTGCATTTGTGCAGTAAACGGCGCGGGCGGATAAAAAACAGAAACATGGAGTGAATCACTTATCTTGAATACAATCATAAAAACAAGCAGCGAAGAAGCCTTTCAGCAGGCGGGAGATATATTAAAAAACGGCGGGATCGTGGCGTTCCCAACGGACACGGTCTACGGACTTGGCGCGGTCTTTTCGAACACGGAGGCCGTGCTGAAAGTATTTGAGGCAAAGGGGCGTGACGAGGGAAAACCGTTAAGCGTTCTGGTCAGCGACATCTCTCAGGTCGAGCAGTTGGCAGCGGAAATTCCGGAAAAAGCGACGCGGCTGATGAAAGCATTCTGGCCCGGTGCGCTGACGATCATCCTTCGGAAAAAAGAGAACGTGCCGGACGTTGTGACAGCGGGAAAAGATACGATCGGAATCCGCATGCCGGATCTGCCGGATGCGGTCGAAGTGATCCGTAATGCGGAAAGTCCGCTGGCGGCGCCGAGTGCAAATGAAGCAGGAAAGCGCAGTTCCGTAACGGCAGAGGATGTGAAAGAGGATCTGTTTGGGAAGATCGATATGATCGTGGACGGCGGGGCCTGCCCGGTCGGCGTATCATCAACGATCGTGGACCTGACCGGACCGGAGCCGATCATCCTGCGCGAAGGTGTGATCACAAAAACGATGATCGATGAGACATAATTTCAGTGCGCCACTAATATGAGGTAAGCAATCATGACGGGAATGTCGTACTGAAAAACGAGGGTGTCAGTGATTGACGCGGCTTCTAAGCTCAAGTAAAATGGAGAAGTAATGAGAAAATATAAAAAACTGATTTTTCTGGACGAAGATAATACAAGACTGAGTCCGATCACGGAAGTGCTTTTTAAGCAGAAATTGAATGCGGCGGGGATCGATGATCTTGAGGTCTGTTCCCGCGGTAATGTTGTGCTTTTTCCGGAGCCGGTGAATCAGAAGATCGCCAGAATTTCCGGCGCGTACGGTCTCGACCTTTCGGACTATGCGGCCGTGATGCTGGAGGAAAAGGATCTGACCCCGGACACGCTGACGCTTTCCATGGATGCGGCCGGCAAGGAAATGGTGTACGAAAAATTTCCGAATGCCGTAAATATTTATACGCTGAAAGAATTTCTTGGCAGCAGCGGAGATCTCAAACTTCCGATTGGCGGAACGATCGACGAATATGCGACGATCATCGAGATCCTCAGCGGACTGCTGGATCTTTTAATAGAAAAATTGTATGAAGAAGAGGAGTAAGACATGATAGCAATTGGCAGCGACCACGCCGGATTTCAGATGAAGGAAATGCTGAAAGAGCACCTGAAGGAAGGCGGCTATGAAGTAAAAGATTATGGCACCAACTCGGAAGACTCCTGCGATTATCCGGAGTTCGCAAAAGCGGTATCGCACGCTGTCGCAGACGGCGAAGCACAGTGCGGTATCCTGGTCTGCGGAACAGGAATCGGCATGAGCATGGCGGCAAATAAAGTGAAAGGCATCCGCGCGGCAGTTGTCGGCGATGCGTTCTCCGCACAGGCAACCAGAGAGCACAACGATGCAAATATCCTCTGCCTCGGTGCGCGCGTGATCGACAATGCAAAGGCGGTCGAGTTCACGGATATCTTCCTGAACACCCCGTTCTCCAACGGTGAGAACCATGTCCGCCGGATCGGAAAGCTCGAGGAATAAATGGTGTCCGTTTAATCGGACAATAAAAAACGGCGAAATTTCAGAAGGCTCGAAAGGAATTATTATGAGCAATAAAAGAGAAGATTATATCAGCTGGGATGAATATTTCATGGGCGTCGCGATGCTTTCGGCGCAGCGCAGCAAGGACCCGTCTACACAGGTCGGTGCGTGCATCGTCAGCCAGGACAACAAGATCCTTTCCATGGGATACAACGGGCTGCCGATCGGCTGCTCGGACGACGACTTTCCGTGGGAAAAGACAGACGACACTCCGGATCACAGCAAGTATTTTTATTCCACCCACAGCGAGCTGAATGCGATCCTGAATTATCGCGGCGGAAGCCTCGATGGAACGAAGCTCTATGTTACACTGTTCCCGTGCAACGAATGCGCGAAAGCCTGCATTCAGGCCGGGATCAAAACGATTATTTATGCGGATGATAAATATGACGGAACGCCGAGCGTGATTGCTTCGAAGCGCATGCTGGCAGCATCAGGCGTTGAGTTCCGTGCATATCAGTTTACCGGACGGGAGATTAAGCTGAACCTGTAAGACTCCGCCCGGTAGTCGATGAACGGCTGAATTGAGAGAAGGAGAAAACTATGATCACAATCGAGAAACTGGAATCCTTTGGGGCTGATGTGGCGTCCGGCCTATCGCGCTGTATGGGCAATGAAGAGTTTTATCTGAAGATGGTTGATATGATGATCCGCGAAAACTCGATCGATCAGCTGAAAGTGGCCATCGAAAAAGGAAATCTGGATGAGGCCTTCGAAGCGGCGCATGCATTAAAAGGTGTTGCAGCGAATCTGTCGATCACGCCGATCAGTGAGCCGGCGGTCGAGATCACGGAATTCCTGCGCAGCAGAACACAGATGGACTATACGGATCTTCTGAATCAGATCCTTCAGAAACGGGACGAACTGGTTCATCTTGCAGAGTAAAATAAAACGCCTTCCGGTCTGCGGGAAAGGCCGGAACGGACTGCGCCGTAACAGCTGAAGGGGAAAGGCTGAATGGGGAGAAACGGGGCAGACCGTTGAAATCAAAAATAATAAGAGATTACTTTCTGCGTTTTTTGCAAAAACGAGGAAAGTG
>CAZOHB010000119.1:0-8205 GCA_964579345.1 uncultured Parasporobacterium sp. | reverse complement strand
CGGTGCGCGAGGAGCTTGCGGACGCGGTGCGCGCGCGACACCAAGATCGACTAGCTTCGCGCATAAGAATCTGTAGCGCGGAGTCTTGATTCGCCTAAGAACGCTCGCCCGGGTTAGGTTTGAAAGTTGACCGTGTTCTTTGCAAGGGCAATTATGAAGTAAATATTGAATATTTCTCTTGCCAAGTGTTTCAACAGGGTGTAAGATAGCTTTATATTATTACAAAAGTATTACAAAAGTTTTGCGAAAACGTTTTGCGCAAGCAACGTTGGAGGATGTATGAGAGACGAATTATTCTATACACAGCATTATAGAATCCCGAAAGACGCGATCCCGACGGTACCTGAAGTATTCGAACGGGTGTATGCGGCTTTGGCAGAAAAAGGGTATGATCCGGTCAATCAGATCGTTGGGTATATTATGTCCGGCGATCCGACTTATATCACCAGCCATAATAATGCACGTGGCATGATTGCAAAAGTAGAGCGGGATGAGCTGATCGAGGAAGCAATCCGCTTTTATATTGATAATAAGCTGAAATAGGAGACCTGTATGAAGATCATGGGTCTTGATTACGGCTCTAAAACGGTGGGTGTTGCCATTTCTGACGACCTTCTTTTTATCGCCCATCCAATCGAAACGATCACACGAAATTCCGAAAATAAACTGAGACGGACACTGGCCAGAATTGAAACACTGGTCAGTGAAAACCATGTAGAAAAAATCGTTCTGGGCCTTCCGCTGCTTCCGGATGGAAGAGAAGGCGAGAGAGCGGAAAAGACCAGAGAGTTTCAGAAAATGCTGGAGAAGCGGACGGGACTCGAGATCATTATGGTCGATGAACGCTTTACCACAGAAGTATCGGAGGATGAGCTCCGTGAGATGGGCGTGCGGAAAGAAGATCAGAAAGCATATGTAGATCAGCTCGCAGCCTGTCATATTTTAGAAGATTATCTTCATACAATAGACACAGAAACATTGTAAACTCACTCCGGGCGTTCGGGAAAGAGCCCGGATACCGATCAAAGAAAGGATATTGCCTGAAACAGGCAGGAAATAAAGATGGACGAGATCAAACTTGTATTTACCGGTGAAGACGGAGAAGAAGAGGAGTTTTATGTCATTGACGAAACAAAGGTCAATGATGTAAATTATCTTTTGGTTTGCGAAAGCATGGAAGATGAAACAGATGCTTATATTTTAAAGGATATTTCATCTCCGGAAGATGAAGAATCCGTCTACCGCTTTGTGGAAGACGATGTGGAACTGGAAGCAGTCGCAGACATTTTTGCGCAGCTTTTAGAGGACGAAGATCTGGTTTGACTTTTATTAATGCGGCACCGGCGAACAGGACCGCATAATGAATATAAAAAATGAATTGAACAGGGGAAAGAACAGCTGAGGGCCGGAGGTGCCTGACGGCTGTCTCTTTCTGTGATTAAAAAACAGGAGGAATATGGCAAAAAAGAAACAGATAACGCAGCCGGAAAACGGTAAAGCCGAAGAAACAAAAACTGCGGCTGCGAAAACAAAAACGAAAGCTGCTTCTAAAAAGAAAGCGGATGCAAAAGAAAAAAGCAGCACAAAGACGGCCGTTAAGGCGGCAGAGCAGACAGCGGCGAAAGCAAAAAGCGCTTCTAAAACCCGCAGCAGGAAAAAAACTTCCGGAAAATCAGGAAAGACACCGGATTCCTTAAAGATCATCCCGCTTGGCGGAATGGAACAGATCGGAATGAATATGACCGCGATCGAATATGACGGACAGATCATCGTGATCGACTGCGGAATGGCATTTGCAGATGATACCCTTTTGGGAATCGACCTGATCATACCGGATATTACATATCTGAAACAAAACAGATCGAAAGTGAAAGCGTTCCTGATCACACATGGTCACGAAGACCATATCGGCGCGGTTCCTTATATTTTAAAAGAAATCAATGCGCCGATCTATGGAACAAGGCTGTCCCTTGCGCTGATCGAGCGGAAGCTGGCAGAACACGGACTGAAAGATTCCGTGAAGCTGAAACAGGTGGAATACGGTAATAAATTCTATATCGGTAATTTCAAAATTGAATTTATCCGGACCAACCACAGTATCAGCGATGCGGCAGCGATCGCGATCCGGACACCGGCAGGACTGATCCTGCACACCGGCGATTTCAAGGTCGACTATACTCCGGTTTATGGAGATGCGATCAATCTCGCACGGATGGCGGAGCTCGGACAGAAGGGTGTTCTTGCGGTCTTCAGTGATTCGACCAATGCTCCGAGAAAAGGCTACACGATGAGTGAGGCCACGGTCGGAAAAACGTTTGACATGATGTTTGCACAGCATACAAAAGAGCGTATCATCGTTGCAACATTTGCGTCTAACGTGGACCGCGTGCAGCAGGTCATCAACACGGCATACAAATACAAACGGAAAGTAGTGCTTGAAGGCCGATCCATGGTCAATATCATCGAGACGGCGACGGAACTGGGCTATATCCAGATGCCGAAAAACACACTGATATCCGTGGACGAACTCGGAAATTATCCGGACCACAAGGTCGTTATCATCACAACGGGAAGCCAGGGTGAGAGTATGGCCGCGCTGTCCCGCATGGCGGCAAAAAGCCATAAAAAGATCAACATCCGTTCCAATGACGTGATCATCTTTTCTTCCAACCCGATCCCGGGCAATGAAAAGGCGGTAGCGAATGTGATGAACGAGCTGTCAGCAATGGGAGCACAGGTCATTTTTGAACAGGCCCATGTTTCCGGACATGCCTGCCAGGAGGAGCTGAAGCTGCTTTATGCTTTGCTGAAGCCGAAATACATCGTTCCGGTCCATGGCGAGTTCCGGCACAGAGAGGCAAACGCGGAGCTTGCTTACGAGATGGGTTACAAAGAGAAGAACGTGTTTATGATCGACACGGGCGATGTCCTTGAGCTGAGTGAGAAAAAAGGAAAAGTCGTTGATCATGTACAGTCCGGCGGTATTTATGTGGACAACTCCGGCGTGGAAGATGTCGGAAGGACAATCCTTGAGGACAGAAGGGATCTGTCGGAGCGGGGAGTGCTGATCGTAACTGTCTGTATCGATACACAGCACGGCTTTGTCGTCTCGGGACCTGAGATCTTTACCAGAGGCTGGGTCTATGACGGTGAGAGCGAAAAACTTATTGAAGAACTCCGTGAAATAATATATAATGCTTTAACTGATTATCTTGATGGAAATCACTATAACAGAGGCAAAGCCAAGATGATCATCGGCGACGGGGTTCGAAAGTATCTGAGAAATAAGAATAACAAGGGACCGATGATCCTTCCGTTTATTCTTGAAGTCGACTAGAACCTGAAACAGGAGTAGAATATGACAACCAGAAATAGTCAGCGCAGCAGAAGCGGGCGCGTTCAGAATCAGACAGGCCGGAAACCTTATTCCGGATCCGGAACGATTCGCAATAATATGGAAAGATCCAGATCTGACAGTGTATCTGCAGCGAAGGCAAGACAGGCAGCAAACGAGACGAGTACAAGACCGGAAAACCGGGTGCGTCGGGAAAATCAGAAAGCACTTAAGAGAAAAAGGATCCGCAAACTGATCATCCGTCTTGCAGTGACGCTGTTCGTTGTTCTGATCTGTGTTTTCTGTTTCCTCTTTACCTATCGCGTGTTTAATGATACCGCATTGGATGAGGAAAATACGACAAAGGTCGAAATCAAGATCACAGATCCGGAAATTACAGATGAACAGGTCGCGGATATGCTGTTTGAGGCCGGGTGTATCGATGATGTAAAGCTTTATAAGTTAAGAACGTACATCTACGATGCAAAATATGTGCCGGGCACATACAAGGTCAGTCCGTCGTTTACTACGGAGAAGATCATCAACATCCTTTCCGGATACGATTATTCAAACGGAACGATGGAAGAGTAATCAAAACAGAATGATTTATACTTCGGTATCAAGGAAGGATTGTTAAACGGGTTTAACAATCCTTTCCTGCAGAATGAAGGTTTTATGATCGTCAATGAACAGGTGACAACTTATCTGCATTCGCTTGAGAGGGACAACAGCGCCCTTCTGGAAGAGATGCGGCGTTTTGCAAAGGACAATCGTGTCCCGATCATCCGCAGGGAGATGGAAAGCTTTCTGCGGTTTCTTCTGTCTGTGCAGCAGACAGAAAAGATCCTGGAGATCGGGACGGGAATCGGCTATTCAGCTGTGTTCATGGCGGAAAACGCTGAGACGGTCAGAGAAATCCTGACGATCGAAAACTATCCGCCCCGGATCGGGCTTGCAAAGGAAAATCTGGAACGCTATCGGAAAAAGGCGGAAAGCAGGGCAGAGATCCGGATGCTGGAGGCGGATGCGGCGCAGATGGTTAAGACGCTGGAAGGGGAGTACGACCTGATCTTCCTGGACGGGCCGAAAGCACAGTACCTTCCGATGCTGCCGGATCTGAAGCGGCTTTTGCGAAGCGGCGGTATCCTCCTTGCAGACAATGTGCTGCAGGACGGAGAACTGGTCATGTCGCGCTATGTGACACAGCGCAGAGACCGGACAATCCATGAAAGGATGCGGGAGTTTGTTTATCAGGTCACCCATGACCCGGAGCTTACATCGACAGTGCTGACCGTCGGAGACGGCGTGACGCTCAGCCGGAAACAATAACTCAGTAGAAATCATTGATCACAGACAGGAGAATCAAAGTGGCAGAACAGATGTTTAAAAATAAAAAGAGACCGGAACTGTTAGCACCGGCCGGAAGTCTTCCGGTTTTAAAGGTGGCGGTTACTTACGGTGCGGATGCCGTCTATCTCGGCGGAGAAGCGTTCTCTCTCCGCGCGAATGCCCATAACTTTTCTTTGGAGGAAATGAAGGAAGGCGTGGAGTTTGCGCACGCACACGGAGCCAGGGTATTTGTGACCGCGAATATCCTCGCGCATAATAAGGATCTTGCGGAAGCGGAGGAATATTTTACCAGCCTTCGGGATGTCGGTCCGGATGCGCTGCTGATCTCGGATCCGGGACTGTTCCAGCTGGCAAAGAAGATCCTGCCGGAGACGGAGATTCATATCAGTACGCAGGCGAACAACACCAATTACGGGACGTTCTCTTTCTGGCATGCGCTTGGAGCAAAAAGAGTCGTAACCGCAAGGGAGCTGTCCCTTGCGGAAATTCGAGAAATCCGGGATCACATTCCGGAAGATATGGAAATCGAAACGTTTGTGCACGGGGCGATGTGCATCTCTTATTCGGGAAGATGCCTGCTCAGCGCTTATATGACGGGACGCAGCGCGAACATGGGAGACTGCACCCATCCCTGCCGCTGGAAATACAGCCTGATGGAAGAGACGAGACCGGGCGAGTATATGCCGGTTTATGAGAATGACCGTGGAACGTTTATCT
This sequence comes from uncultured Parasporobacterium sp., assembly GCA_964579345.1. Classification (GTDB taxonomy): domain Bacteria; phylum Bacillota; class Clostridia; order Lachnospirales; family Lachnospiraceae; genus RGIG5612. The sequence continues at coordinate 2,804 of CAZOHB010000119.1, read as the reverse complement.
TTAATTCAAAGGATCTTTGCATGATCGAGCATCTTCCGGAGATGATCGAGGCGGGTATCGACAGCCTGAAGATCGAGGGACGGATGAAGAGCGCGCTGTATGTTGCAAGTGTGGTAAGGACCTATCGGATGGCGATCGATGATCTTTATGAGGATCCGGAAAAGTTTGCCTCCCGCATCGATTTTTACCGCGAAGAGATCTCGAAATGTACATACCGCGAGTATACGACCGGATTTTTCTTCGGAAAGCCGGATGAAACAGCGCAGATCTATGATGCGAATACCTATGTGAAAGAATGGGTCTTCCTCGGCATGATCGACGGCGAACACCTCAGCCGGGACGGCAGAAACTATTACAAGCTTTCACAGAAAAACAAATTCTCGGTCGGAGATACCGTAGAAGTCATGCAGCCTTCCGGCGAAAACCGGACTGTGACCGTCCGGGATATGCTGGATGAGAACGGCGAACACATCGACAGCTGCCCGCATCCGAAGCAGATCTTTTATGTGGATCTCGGCTTCGCCCCGCAGCCGTACGATATTATTCGATATCGAGCATAAATGGAAATAAGAATAAAGAGGTATACTGGAATTCAGCAATCTGTGAACTATTTTTGTGACTGGGAGCGAGTCGTCTATTCCGGCATTGATTTTTTTAACGGTAGCATTTAAAATTACGTAGTTATGATCAATATCACCTGTGATTTCCAATCCTGTATCCTGGCAACGAGAGTGAAGGTTCATGTGTACCTTCCGAATGTTGTGGTGTTTACAGACGAAGTCGTGGACTATAAAAAACATTATTCTTTCGCACCGTTCAAGACCCTTTATCTGCTTCACGGGGCGTGGGACAGCGCAGAGCAGTGGGTGGAAAATACATCGGCACTGCGGCTTGCAGAAGAGGCAAACCTGGCGCTGGTGATCCCATCCGTCGGAAATACGTTTTATGCGAATACACTGTACGGTGTGAATTACGAGGACTATTTCCTGAAGGAACTGATCGGTTTTGCGCAGGGCATGTTCCCGCTTTCCGACCGGCGTGAGGATAACTATATCGCAGGGGTTTCCATGGGCGGCTACGGCGCGCTGAAAACGGTCTTCCAGAGACCGGATCTCTTTTCCCGCTGTGCGGTCATGTCCGCAGTCGTTGATCTGTCATATTCGGCAAGGATCATCCGAACGATCGGCGTTGAAACGGACCATACGATCGGAAAGTGGAAAGAGCTGAAAGGCTCCAGATATGATCTGGTACCGATGCTTGAGAAGTTCGATGGACGGGGAAATGAACTGCCGGAACTTTTGATGATCGATAGTACAGAGGATTATCTTCGCGAGACGAATGAAGCGTTTGACCGGCTGCTGACGGAAAAGGGAATCAAACATACGTATAAAGAATATCCCGGTCTGCATGATTGGAAATTCTGGGATGAACATCTGAAAGAATGTATCGATTTTCTGGTACAGAGATAAATAGATTTTTTGGTTAAAGGAGAAGCTATGAGTCAGGCAAAAGTTGATAAGTACAAAGAAGAAAAAAAGAACAGAAAGAAAATCATGGCTAAGGAAAAACGTATCCGTGTGATCTGGACGATCGTCGGAATCGTTGTTGTTGCAGCGCTGGTCCTGTTCATTATTCTTTCGATTCTGAATAAAATCTTCTAATGATGGAGAAAGAGAGCATCTTTCGAAAAATCTGGAATGTCATTTATCCTGTCATTGCACTGTTTGTGATCTATTTTGCAGTGGTCTATGGCGGGATATTCCTTTTTTCATCCACGACCTGTGCCGGATCCGGTACGGTGGATGATTATATGAATAAATATTTCAGTCTCATTACGATCATCGCACTTGCCGTGATCATAGTTGTGGAGTATATCTTCTACCGAAATGATTATGTGGCAGCAGATCGTGAAGCGATCAAAAAGCCGGTCAATATCGCCGTGCTGATCGTTTTCGGAGCCGCCCTGTCCCACGGCATGAACCTTCTGGTCTCCCTGTTTAATATCAACGGGATCTTTGGGAGCTATGAAGCGGTGGAGGCGGAGATCTTTGCGCCGGGCGTGATCTTTGTGATCATCCGGGCCATGATCCTGGCGCCGCTTGCGGAGGAGCTTGTCTTCCGTGCGCTTGTCTTCCGCAGACTGAAAGGATATACCAATTTCTGGGTGGCGGCGCTTGTCAGTTCTGCACTTTTCGGACTTTACCATATGAATCTCGGACAGGGAATCTATGCGTTCCTGTTTGGCATCGCGCTGAGCGCTGTGTACGACCGGTTTCGCAATTATTTTGCTCCGGTCCTTGTCCATTTTGCGGCGAACCTGCTCTCCGTGATCCTGCAGTACAGTAAAGCAGCGTATCCGCAGATTTCCTGGTACATTGTCGCGATGGTTGTGACGCTGGCGGTTTCCGCAGTGCTGTATGTTCTCGTCATCCGGAAAATCGGCAGAAACTGATCATTGAGAGGGAGATAACTGCCGTAAAATAATCAACGAAAAAAATCAATGCGTTGTTTGTATATTATAATAAACTGTGCTATAATCTCTTCGGCAAAAAAATAATTTTGTAATTTTTTAATAATACATGAAAGGAGAACCCACGAATGGAGTTCAGAGAGGAAGTAATCCAGATTCTTATTGACAGAGCAGCTAAAATGTTTGGTCTTGACCCGTCCACATTAGGACCGGAGACAAGATTTAAAGAGGATCTTGCATGCAAATCCGCTAACATCGTTCAGTTCACAACTACTCTTGTCACCGGCGACAACGGCCGGACCGCCGCCCGGGTGGCCGAGGCGGTGGGCCTCAC
>CAZOHB010000118.1:0-8227 GCA_964579345.1 uncultured Parasporobacterium sp. | reverse complement strand
TAAAGCGCGGCCCTGCCATGGACGATGACGGCATTCTGCGCCGGCAGAGCAGGGGCTTTTCCCTCAGCAGGAGCCCGCTGCGGAGCGCAAGGACGCTGGCGCAGTGGAAGGATATCTACGCAAACCGCAGGATGGGCACCATTGGCGTGCGGGAAGCGCAGGAAATCCTGTACCGTCACTTTCGTTCCAATCTCGATATGACGAGTAGAATACACCGGGAAGAATTGCAGCACAGCAAAAATGATCACGGCCAATGCAAATAGAATCAGCGTGATCAGCCAGAACCTCTTCATCGTCCGCTTTTTCCGGCGCTTTTTTACGGTGCGTGTATTCGCGCGGCGTGGCTGCTGTCTCTGAAGAGGCTCCTGCTCTATATGATGATGTTTCGGAGTCCTTTGTGACATGTTTACTATTTATTAAACAGTAAGATGATACTGCTCGCAGAGCATCGTAACTGTCAGTGCGATCAGAAGATAATCGATCTCGTACGCACCCATCAGTTTGAAATCATCCTGCATATATAACTGCTTTAATTCCATGATCTTGTCTGCATCAAAAATATCGTACTTTTTGATCAGCTCCTCAGAAATGAAATCTGTCTGGGAAGCTTTTTTGATCATGGAAGACATACCCGGTGCCTGGAACGGGAATTTTCTCCGCTTCAGGATCTCATCCGGAACAATGCCTTCTCCTGCTTTTTTCAAAATGTATTTTTCATTTACTCCGTTCAGTTTGTATTTATCCGGCATGGTAAATACAAATTCCAGAAGCTCCTTGTCCAGGAACGGATGACGTCCTTCGACTGAATGAGAGAAGATCATGCGGTCGCCGTGCTCACCGAGGAGGTGGTCCGCAAGACGAAGTTTTGCATCGATATAAGATCTGCGCTTCGCATCACTTAAACCTTTTAACCGCTCCACATTGACCGGGCTCTCCGCAAATGCGGAAAACTCATCAACTGCGCCGCGCATCCGCTCCGAATAGATCTGTTTGTGGATCTTACGGATTTCCGGATGGTTACGCTCAAAACGGAAGTACGGATCGCCCCAGAGGCGCTCATTGACTTCACATTCTTCTTTCGTCATTTTATCTTTCTGCATTTTACGGAACTGATCGACCGTATATCCGATATATCCGCAGAAGAACTCGTCAGATCCCTGACCTGTCAGAACTGCCTTTGCCGGAGAACCGGAAACCAGTTTGGACAGAAGGAAGGCTGCAACATCGTAGCTTTCCTTCACAGCGCTTTCTGCGTGATAAATAACGGAAGGAAGATTATCCCAGATCTCTTTTTCCGTAATTCTGACATTATAATGATTGGATTTTACATATTCCTTAACGATCTTCTGGAACCGGCTTTCATCAAGATCGCCGTCTCCGATTTCTGCAGAGAAGGAATAGTGAGAATCCAGCATGAACTTTCCTACGAAGCAGGCAACGATCGAACTGTCCAGACCGCCGGAAATATAGAATCCGATCGGCACGTCCGCGATCAGACGACGGGAGATCGACTGCTTCAGAAGCTCGCGGGTACGTTCTACATAATACTCGAGTCCCTTATCCTCGGTCTCGACCGGGTAAATAATATCCCAGTATTCTTCGTCGCGGATGCCGTCTTTGTTACAGATCAGCATATGTCCCGGACGCAGGGAATAAATATCCTGGAAGAATGTCTGCGGAGAGATTGCTCCTCCCGGATAGTTCATCAGCTGGTCGACAGCCTTCATATTTAATTTCCGTGTCATATGCGGATATTCCAGAATTGCCTTAACTTCCGAGGCAAAAATGATCCGTCCGTCAAACGGCGCATAGAACAGAGGGCTGATGCCGACATAATCTCTGACGAGGATCAGCTGCTCTTTTACGGAATCATAAACTGCACAGGAAAACTGGCCGTTCAGTTTTTTCGGGAAATCCGTACCGTATTCTTCATACAGATGAACAACGACTTCCGTATCGGTACCGGTGCGGAAAACATGTCCTTTCGCGATCAGGTCTTCTTTTAATTCCTGATAATTGAAGATCTCGCCGTTGCAGATCATTACAACGGTCTCTTTCTCGTTTTTGATCGGCTGCATGCCGCCGGTAAGATCAATAAAGCTGAGGCGGTTAAACCCCAGACCAACTTCATGATTCAGAAACATATCTTCGCCGTCCGGACCTCTGTGCCGGATCTTCTCCAGCATGGAACTGATCAGTCCCGCTTCGATCGTGTTTCTGTTTTTCATGTTATATACACCGCAAATTCCGCACATAAGCTGCCACCTTTATCCTTTAGTTTTCTCCCAACGGACTCTTGTATGTGATTCCGTAACGTTCTTCCTGTTCTTTGATCTCAGCTTCATAATCGCTGATATTTTCTTCCCAGATCTTCTGCATAACGGGGTCGCCTGACCGGTCGGAAACTCCCATATCCCGAAGCACCGGCCCGATATAGTGGGCGAGTTTTTCTGCTCCGGAAAGATTCATATGGAGACCGCCGTCATAGGTATCGGTTGTATAATCCACCCCGGTCTTATCCTGGATCTCCAGGAAATTAATGTAAGGCACCTGGTATTTCTCCGCATAGGCATCGACCTGCTCTTCATACTCTTTGTACCATTCCGGATACAGGCTCGGCGCCTTGATAAATAACAGGGCAATGTCATTCTCTTCGCAGAGCGTCCGGATCTTGTCGAGATATTCCATCGCCTTATCTCCGAACGTGTAATCCGCAAGCGGTCTTCCCGGCGGAACATCTTCTGCCGGAAGAGAATCGATACGCATGTAGTATCCGTTATGCGTGACTTTTTTAGATTTAAACATATATTCAAAATCAGCCGATGTTAATTCATTCCAGCGGGAATGATACCTCAGCAGAGGAAATACATATTCAATGAAATGCTCTTCTTCTGTCATGGAAGCGTTGATCGCGCCGATCTTGGAAGAAGTCCATGGCATTCCTTCGATACTCATGCGGTTGTAAGCTTCGTTCTGCGACTCATTAAACTGCAGAGACTGGATATTGAACACCACAGCCTCCGGTTTATGGTAGCGCAGGGTGTCTTCCAGAAGATAATAGGACTGCCAGATATACTGCTCCGCCGTTCCGCGAATGTAACTGTTGATGCCGTACTCTTTCCAGAGCACGATCGGCGAAAAGTTTTCGTAAACCTCGCAGTCTCCGATAAAGATCACGTCGAAGTCTTTGTTTTCTTCCCGGTAGTACTCGGCAACAAAGGCACCTTCTACGATATCATCCACGTATTTCGGAATCAGAAGACGCTGCAGCAGATACAGGATTCCGATTGCAACGATCACCGAAACGATAGTGAAGATCACGATCTTTATGGTCTGTTTTTTTCTCAGTTTCTTTTTATCCATAAATATGAATATTAACCTTATTTTTTGAAGTAATTGTGTTTATATCGTAAATCGTTATTTCCGGTTTGTTTTATTTCTGATACATCAGGCCAAAAGCCATCCGTTCGTTTAGAACTGGTTGTAAATAAACTGGCTGGAGTCGTAGCCGATTCCGTAAGTGCCGAAGATCAGAACAACCACAAATAATAAGAACCAGATCACATATTTTTCCGGACGTGACTTGTCTGTGATCGTCTTCCGGATACTTCCGTTTTTGCTCTTGTACAGGCTGACACAGAAAACGATGGCGATCGCAACGATCAGCACGATGTAATCCGATACATTGATTCCGAGACCTAAGAGTCCTCCTTCAGGGATTCTTCTTCCTGCAGGAGCGAATACGGAGAAGACCGCACGGAATGTATCTCCTACATTGGAAGAAACATCAAAGATGTTCAGGAAGCAGATCAGTACAAAGGTACGGAAGATCTCGAACAGATGATACGGGTACTTCGAAGCAAATGCGAACTTTTCATGAAAGCGCGCATACAGCGGCTCGAGTTCCTCAGAAACCATCAGAACCACGAAGTTTAAAAGTCCCCATACAATGAAATTCCAGCTGGCTCCGTGCCATGCGCCGGTTGCGAACCAGACAACAAACGAGGAGATGTAGACCGGAAGTCTGCGTCCTAAATGGTTGCCCAGGTGCTGTCTCGTAAACTTGCTGAAGTTTTGCATTCCCTTGCTCGAAGAGAGCGGATAAAAGATATAATCCCGGAACCAGTTGCACATGGTGATGTGCCATCTGCGCCAGTACTCTTTCAGGGATGTCGAGAAATACGGCAGGTTGAAGTTCTCCTGCACTTTGATGCCCAGCATCTCCGCCACACCGATCGTAATATCGATGCCTCCGGTAAAGTCCGCATACAGCTGAATCGTATAGAACAGCATTCCGAGCAGAACGTATTCTCCTGCAAAGCCGTTGATATCTCCGAAGATCGTTTTGACTGCGGGCATGATCCGGTCCGCGATCACCAGCTTCTTAAAGAAGCCCCAGAGAATTCTCTGTACACCAAAAGCAACCGCCTCCTTATTAAACGGGTGCGGTTCGTAAAGTGTTGCGGAAAGATCTTTAAAACGGCTGATCGGTCCCTGTACCAGCTGAGGGAAAAACGAGACAAACAGCGCATACTTAAACACGTTCTTTTCTGCCTTGACGGTTCCTCTGGAAACATCAAACAGATAAGAAAGCGCCTGTAAAGTATAAAAAGAAAGGCCCAGCGGCATCGCGATCTTTAAAAAGGTCAGCTGACTTGCCCATTCAAATGAGGACAAAGCTGAGGTTACCTTTGGTGCTGCAAGAAGGCAGACACACAAGACGACCGCAATGATCTGAAACGTCATACGTTTCTTCTTCTGTGCGGCCTTGTATTCCTTTTTCTCGTCTCTTGAAAGCTGGTCCTTGTGTTCCGTTATATACGTATTCTGTTCCTCGAGTTTCCTGTCTATGATTCGGGCGGCAAAATACGTGATTAAAGTAACGGCTATCAAAAATGGCAGATACCAGATCCCTGCGATCAGGTAAAACAGGTAACTTGCGAAAAGCAGAAGCATCCACTGAAATTTCGCAGGGATCACATAGTATACCACCGCCAATACGGCTATAAACAATAGAAACTCATATGACGTGAACAGCATGAGCCGGGATTATTCCTCCTCTAATTTCTGGATCAGTGCATAAAGAGCTTCTGCGGAGTTGAAATTCTCCGGTACAATATACTCTGCAGAAATCGTCACGTCAAATGTCTCGCTGATTTCAGAAATCAGCGTAACAATATCAAATGAATCAAGAATGCCGCCTTCGATCAGCGCAGTCTCATTTCTAAAGTCAACATCCGGATGTAATCCTTCTAAGATCTCCAGTAATTCTTCCATGCTTTTATTCCTTTTCTTTTAAATTATTCTTCTGTCTGATCCATGGCTTCTGCGGTTTCTTCAACCTCAGCTTCCGCGTCATCGATCACTTCTACATACTCTTCTGCAGCTTCTGCTTCTGTTTCCTCAAAAGCAGCTTCTGCTTCTTCCGCTTTCATTGCTTCCTCTTCCGCTTTCTTTTTCGCTTCGAGGATCATGTCATCCGTATTCAGGTGAACGTTATTGTAACGTTTCATACCGGTTCCTGCAGGAATCAGTTTACCGATGATGACATTCTCCTTCAGACCGATCAGCGGATCGACCTTGCCGTTGATTGCAGCATCGGTCAGGATCTTTGTTGTCTCCTGGAAGGATGCAGCGGAAAGGAAGGAGTTCGTTGCCAGGGAAGCCTTTGTGATTCCGAGGATGATCTGTTTTCCTTCAGCCGGCGTTTTGCCTTCTGCGATCAGGGCTTTGTTTACTTTATTGAATTCGGAAAGGTTAACCGTTGTTCCTGCAAGGAAATCGGAATCGCCTGCATCATCCACGCGGATCTTCTTCAGCATCTGACGTACGATGACCTCAATGTGCTTATCGTTGATCTCAACACCCTGGAGTCTGTAAACCTGCTGAACTTCTTTCATGATGTAGTCCTGGACAGCTTTTACATCTTTGACTTTCAGGATATCGTGCGGGTTGATATTTCCGCCGGTCAGCTTGTCGCCGGCTTCTACATGAACCTTTTCACCTTCCTGCATCGTTGTGGTTGCGCCGTAAGGGATCAGGTATGCTTTTTCTTTTCCGTCTTCCGCGGTAACAACAACTTCTCTCTTGTTCTTGTTCATGCGGATCTCTGCTTCTCCGGCAAATTCGGAAATGATCGCAACACCCTTCGGCTTACGAGCTTCGAAAAGCTCCTCAACACGGGGAAGACCCTGTGTGATATCGTCACCGGCAACACCACCGGTATGGAATGTTCTCATTGTCAGCTGTGTACCCGGCTCACCGATGGACTGAGCAGCGATGATACCGACAGCCTCACCGACCTGAACAGCCTGGCCTGTTGCCATGTTCGCGCCGTAGCACTTGGAGCAGATACCGGTCTCACTCTGGCAGGTCAGTGCGGTACGGATCTTTACGGATTCGATACCTGCTGCAACGACCTTGTCCGCACGGCTCGGAGTGATCATGGTATTCTTCTTAACGATTACGTTTCCTTCGCTGTCAACAACATCTTCTGCTGCATAACGGCCTAAGATACGCTCTCTTAATACTTCGACTTCTTCCTTGCCGTTCATGAAAGCAGCAACTTCCATGAATGGGATCTCTTCCTCGCCTTCGCAGCAGTCAAGCTCGTTGATGATCAGTTCCTGTGCGACGTCAACCAGACGACGGGTCAGATATCCGGAGTCTGCGGTACGCAGAGCGGTATCGGAAAGACCTTTTCTAGCGCCGTGTGCGGAGATGAAGTATTCCAATACGTCCAGACCTTCACGGAAGTTGGACTTGATCGGCAGCTCGATCGTACGACCGGTCGTATCAGCCATCAGACCACGCATTCCGGCCAGCTGTTTGATCTGCTGTTCACTACCACGGGCACCGGAGTCAGCCATCATGTAGATGTTATTGTACTTATCAAGCGTATTCATCAGCGCTTCGGTAATCTTACGGTCGGCTGCTTCCCAGGTCTCGATGACGCTCTTGTAACGCTCATCTTCTGTCATAAGACCCATACGGTAATCGTTCTGAAGGTCTTCCACGGTCTCTTCTGCGCTGCGGATGATTTCCTTCTTCTCTTCCGGTACTGTCATATCGGAAATGGATACCGTAAACGCTGCACGGGTTGCATATTTATATCCCATGCTCTTGATGTTATCAAGCACTTCGGCTGTTACGGTTGCGCCGTGGATGTTGATAACTTTCTCCAGGATCTTCTTCAGGTATTTCTTATTAACCAGAGTATCGACTTCCAGTTTCAGATAATCTTCATCTGTCTTTCTTTCGATAAATCCGAGATCCTGCGGGATCACTTCGTTGAAGAGCATTCTTCCTAACGATGTGTCAATAATGCCGCGGACCGGTTTTCCTTCCGGTGTTGTCTTGTCGACTCTGACGCGGATCTTGGAATGAAGCGTAATGTCATGGTTCTCATAAGCAAGGATCGCTTCGTTGATATTCTTGAATGCCTTGCCTTCGCCCGGCTCTCCGTCTCTCTGCTGTGTCAGGTAGTAAATACCAAGGACCATATCCTGGCTAGGTACAGCAACCGGCGCGCCGTCAGACGGCTTCAGCAGGTTGTTCGGGGAAAGCAGAAGGAAACGGCACTCCGCCTGTGCTTCTGCACTCAGCGGAAGGTGAGCTGCCATCTGGTCTCCGTCGAAGTCGGCATTGTATGCGGTACAAACAAGCGGATGCAGACGGATCGCACGTCCTTCTACAAGGATCGGCTCAAATGCCTGGATACCAAGTCTGTGCAGCGTTGGTGCACGGTTCAGCATAACCGGATGCTCTTTGATTACTTCTTCAAGGACATCCCAGACTTCCGGCTGGAGTTTCTCCACCATCTTCTTCGCCTGTTTGATGTTGTTAGCTTTTTCATAGTCGCAGAGCTTCTTCATAACGAACGGTTTGAAAAGCTCTACAGCCATCTCTTTCGGAAGACCGCACTGGTAAATCTTCAGTTCCGGTCCTACGACGATAACGGAACGTCCGGAATAGTCAACACGTTTTCCAAGAAGGTTCTGACGGAAACGTCCCTATTTACCTTTCAGCATGTCGGAAAGGGATTTCAGAGAACGGTTTCCCGGACCTGTGACCGGACGGCCTCTTCTGCCGTTGTCGATCAGCGCGTCTACTGCTTCCTGAAGCATTCTCTTTTCGTTACGGACGATGATCTCTGGTCCGCCCTGCTCTAAGCTCTCCAACTGGTTCGTTCGTCGCTCTCGCCGCCGCTTCTCCAAAAACGACGACG
>CAZOHB010000117.1:0-8352 GCA_964579345.1 uncultured Parasporobacterium sp. | reverse complement strand
GGGACAGAGTGATGAATCCGATGATCAGACCGTAGATACCCTGTGTACCCGGAAGAAGCTGAAGGACCATGACCTTACCGAATTTTCCCGGATCTTCTGCGATGACGCCTGCAGCTGCCTCACCGGCAACGCCTACACCTCTTGCACTTCCTGATCCTGCAAGACCAACGGCAAGTGCTGCACCCAGTAATGCTAAAATTGTGCCCATGTTTGCTTGTAAGAAATCAATCATTTTTAGTTCTCCTTAAATTTATAATATTTTGTTTTCACACTGTAAGGTTCGAATGGACGGCCGCCGCCTTCATAGAAGTGACCGAAGAATTCGACGTATTGCAGACGATTGGTGTGTACGTACGCACCAAGCGTATTAATACCGATATTGATGGCGTTGATGATAACGAATACGACGATGAAGATGATCACACCAACTACGCCGTTTCCAAACATCGTACCGATCATGTTCGCAACGGATGAGATAACACCGGTTGCAAGACCTAAAGCCAGAAGTCTGGAATAGGAAAGGATGTCAGAAAGATAACTGGTAATACCATAAACTGCATAGACACCTTTGAGGATTCGTTTGCCCCAGTTCTTCGACTCTCTGCCGCCCATAATGATAATGGCTATACAGCCGATACCGGCAGCATACAGACCGATATTTCCTATATTTGCAGGGATGAACGGTTTTGCGCCGCCTGCCAGGATGTCCATGATCATCTGCATGGAAAGGCATTTCACAAGCAGGCCGATCAGGATGATATACCAGACGATAATGTCAAAGATAAATCCTACAATATCTTTTTTCTTTAACAGCTGATATCCGTTGATCGCAAGTCCTGTAAAGATATGGATAATACCCATGATCAGCGCAAGTGAAAGTACCGTCATCGGGTTTTTCTGCATATCCAGCCAGACAGGTTTTACAACGATCGGATTTCCGAAGAAGTTTCCGGAAACGGAAGTGATCAGGTCTCCGAAATAGCTGCCGAACAGAACGCCGAAGAACATTGCGGCGATTCCGCCGAACATAAACAGCTTCACGTTGTTGCGAAGACCTTTTTCCATGTTCTTGTTTTTCAGCAGCAGGAAACCGGCTCCGAGGAAGATCAGAAGACCGATTGCCGCATCGGAAAGCATGAATCCGAAGAAAATGAAATAGAACAGTGAGATGATAAAGGAAGGATCGATCTCACCTTTTTTCGGAAGCGCATAAGATTCCACGACGCCCTGTACAGAAGCTGAAAAGGCGTTGTTCTTCAGCACTACCGGCGCTTTTTCTTTCTTCTTTAAATCTTTGGTTTCAATAGATACCGCATAATCCGCAAGAGATTCTTCCACATCCTTAATATAAATCTCCGGGATATATCCGGAAATCACAAAGGTGTGTTCCGACTGCGGAAGCGATGTCGCGACTGCATATTTTTCCTCGCGGATCGTCTGATAATCCGCGAAGAATTTTATCTTAGCCCGCTGATCATCATAGGAGACGATCTCTTCTTCGCAGGTTTTGATCTCTTCTTCGAGTTTGGTGATCTGGTTATTCAGGATCTCTTTCTGCTCCACCGGAGTTGTGGAACAGGCAACAGACGGATACGCGAAGCCGATTCCGCGAAGGGCTGCGTTGACGCCTTCATAAGATTCTTTTTGACAGATCAGCATGAGGCAGGTCTGGTTTTTGTCATGGCTGATGATCGTAACATCAACCGGAAGATGCTCTGCCATTGCCTGGTAGATCGCATCAAGCGTCCAGTCTCCCGGAAGCGCACCGATAAAGATCGACGTCTTCTCCGTTCCGTTCAGATCAAGCGGAACATCGAGCGTTTCCCACGGCACGAGCATGTCGATCTGCTGTGAGCACTTTACGATCTCGGCTTTTTTCTCCGCGACATCCTTTGCAAGCGCAAGGATCCGGGCCGTAGTTGCCTTTACAGAAGAGAGTTCTGTATGGAAATTATCATAATCCTCTTCACTGATCACGGCACGGCCTTTAAAAGAAGAAAGCAGACCGGACTTTTCTTCATTGTAGGAATTTAAAATTTCGATTGCATTTTCCGCATCATGAATATTACGCTCGAATTCAGAGCCGGAGATAGGCATCGGTTTTTTCTGGAAGACCTCGTCTTCCTTTACAAAATCCTGTACCTCGATCACACCTTGTCTTTGGAGTGTTTCAAGTATTGCCTTGCTGTCTTTTTTCAGTCCGCATATGGTGATGCGTTTCATGGCAAGAATAGCCATTTATTGTTCCTCCCGAACTTTTATGTATTAAGCGATCTCGTCGATCACGGCCTGTACAGCTTCTTTGCGTTTATCCTGCATATTGCCGGTAAACCCGCTGATCACCGCTTCTGCTCTTTTTTCTGCTTTTTCCAACACAGAATCACGGGTTTCTTCCACAGCTGCAACGGCTTTTTTTGCAGCAGCTTCCGCTCTTCCGGTCAGCTCTTTCTTATAAGCTGCAGCATCTTCACGTGCCTGCTTCAAAATCGCTGCTTTTTCCACATCCGCGTTTTTGAGGACCTGCTGCGCCTTTAATTCTGCATTTTTGATGTTTTGAATTGTTTTTTGTGCCATAAGTACACGCCTCCGAAAAAAATCCAAAGTTTTTTAAATGATAGCATTTCTGTGTATTAAGTTCAATACGCAGAAACATTTTTTTTGCCGTTTTTGCCTGATATTCCACGGTTTTTCATGATTTTACTTATTTATATTATAATGCAAAAAGCAGACAGAGTGCACCTCTTTGGCGCACTCTGTTCATTCGTTCCAATCTCTTTCCGGGGCTCATTCTCCGATCGAATCGGTTCGGATAATAAACTGAACTTTGCTCTTTGCCGCGCCCTCTTTACCTGAGAACGTTGTATAAGAAGTTCCCATCTCTTTTACCGCTTTGAGCCGTTCAATCAGGTTTGTTCCGTCGCCCGATACAAAAGATGCCAGTTTTGCGATGCCTTCTTCATCAAAGGTCACCAGCCCGTCCTTAAGCTTACCTGCTCCTTCTAAAAGCTGCGCAATCCCTGATACAAGCGAATCCCCGCCTTTTTTCAGCTGTTTCGTACCTGTATGCAGCGTGCTTGCGCCTTTCGAAAGCTGACCGGATCCGTCTGACAGTTTTTTTGCCCCTTGTGAAAGCTGTGCGGTTCCGCCAACCAGCTCCTTTGATTTTTCTTCTAATACCGCAAGTCCATTGCTGATTGCACCTAAATTCTGATCGCTGGTAATCTGATCGATTCCGCCCTGAATAGCTGCAGCCCCCTGTCCGAGCGCATTCGCTGCTTCGCAGATGCCCGGATTGCTGTTATCCCCGCTCTTTGCACCGGCGGAAATCCCGGCTGCTGCTTCATAGATACCCGGATTGCTGCTGTCTCCGCTCTTTGCGCCTGCGGAAATCCCGTTTGCGCCTGTCTGAATCTGTGAAAGCGCGCCCTGCGCCTGAACAATTTTTGTCTGATACTCCTGCAGAACCGGTCCTAGCTGTTCATAAAGTTCCGGATACTGTTCCAGAAGCGGGAGCATTTCGTTCATCGATGCAGCCATATTTCCCATCTCACTTTGCAGCGCTCCGGCTCCGGCGGAAATCTGTCCTGCAGCTCCTGCAATCTGTTCTGCTCCGTTCATGATGCCGCCTGCGCCTGCAGAAATCCGTTCTGCTCCCTGCGCAATACCGCCGGCTCCCTGTTCAATCTGACCGGCTCCCGTATACATATCGCCTTTTAACGCCGCACTGACCTGAAGTGTTCCCTTATATAACCGGTCCACACTGTCCGGAAGTGCCGAGACACCGGAAGAAAGTCCGGAAAGACCGGAGGAAAGCTGTGCCGCACCATCTTTCAGATCCTTTGATCCGGTTTCAAGCGCCGCTGCTCCGTCATCAAGATCCTCCATTCCGTCCGTCAGTGCCGGAACCTTCTCAGACAGTGTATTCAATCCGTCATACAGTTTTCCGCTTCCATCCACCAGCTGACCGGATGCATCTGACATCTGCCCCATTGCTGCCTTCAGCTGATCCAGGGTATCCACATGATCCAGTTCCAGATCATTCAGAAGTGAGTTATCAATGACCGTGATCATTGTCAGCAGGGAAAAATCCGTAACATCTGCTTCCACCACAACACTGTCCGGAATATATTCATCCGCCCCGGCTTTCACTATTGAAGAAGCGAGCGAGTCCTTCAGTCCGGGAAGCGCATAACCGACTGCAAGCGTTTTATCTCCCATATTAACCAGTTTTCCGTTCGATACCCGGACATCCGCCGCCTTCTCATTATCAAAGGACAGCGCTGAAAGAACAAGGAATGGTTCATAGATCCGTGTGCTGACGCCCCCTATATTCTTCATCTCGGATACATGGTTTGTGTAAGCAAGGGTGATCTTTAAATGTCCGTTTGCACCTGCAAGCTCTTCGGGCTGTTTCGAAACGCCATCTAACTGATAAGAAATCTTCATTGTGACCGGAAGCTCCCGTTTCGAGGTTCCCTGGTAATAGATGTCCTTTCCTTCCGCCTGCCAGGTCAGCTTTCCGTTTCCATTATCCGTAAAGTTTTCATCACCTTTCACATTTTCAATATCGGAAAGGTCACTGTAATCGGTAAGTACATCTTTTGCGTCCGGATTTTTCAGCCAGGTACTGACAATCGTCTGTTCCGCCTTTCCGGAAGCATCCGCGACAACATAAACCATTTCTTCTTTTTCAGCATCTGAGCCTTCTCCGTCTGCAGGAAGAAATGTCCGTGCCGCCTCGGTGATCTCTACAGATTCCTTCTGGTTTTTGCTTTGTTTCGTATCGTTTGTTTCCGGCTGCTTTGTTTCACATCCGCAGACAGAAACTGCCGCAAGCAGCACCGCCATAATGAAAACCGCTGCCTGTTTTTTCAATCTTTTCATATCACATAACCTCCTGTATCCGTGCAATCTTTTTCTTCGTTTTTTTCGCTGCCTTTTTCATTCCCAGACTGGTGTGAACCACGATCTTGTCCAAAACCAGAAGCAGGGACGGAAGGACGAGCAGAACGGCAAACATACTGACAATGGCGCCTCTTGCAAGCAGGTTGCACATTGAGCTGATCAGATCAACATCCGAGTAGATTGCAACTCCGATCGTTGCCGCAAAAAAGCTGAGCGCGCTGGTAATGACGGAGGGCATTGCATAGGACAGCGCCTCTGTTACGCTGGTTTTCCGGTCCCTGGTAAGCCGCAGCTGTTTATATTTCGTTGTCATTAAGATCGCATAATCCACCGTTGATCCAAGCTGAATCGTACTGATGCAGATTGGCGCGATAAACGGCATGGTAAAGCCGGTGTAATATGGGATTCCAAGATTAATGAAAACCGCAAACTCGATGACTGCAACCAGGATCACCGGCAGAGAAACCGACCGCAGTGTCAGCAGAATGATCAGGAATACAAATGCAATGGAGACCCAGGTAACAACCGAGAAGTCCTTATCGGTTATCTCGATCAGATCCTTTGTACACGGAGCTTCCCCGATCAGCATTCCGTTTTTGTCATATTCTTTCAGGATCGCATTGATCGCATCGATCTGGTCGTTGCACTCATCCGTCGAGACCCTGTAGGCGGAATTTACCAGCATCAGCTGATAGTTCTCATTTTCCAACACGTTTTTCAGCTTTTCGGGAATCATCTCCTCCGGAATGCGACCGCCGGTCAGAGAAGCAAGCCCCAGGGTGTTCTCAACCCCATCCAGCTGATTGATCCGGTCAAGCATCTGCGCGGCATCCTTTGCCGGCAGGTCCGCATCACAAAGGATCATATGTGTTGTTGCGATATGGAACTTTTCATTCAGCTTGGTATTTGCCGTCAAAAACTGCAGATCCTCTTCCGACATATTTTCTATATCATCTCCGGAAAGAATCTTTGTAAAATCATAATAAACCGGTGTGTGCTGATATCCGATGAAAGCAGGAATCAGGATGACAACAAATGCGATCAGGAAGACATAAAAATGTTTCGTGATCCATCCTGATACCTTACTCATATCCGGGATCAGAGATTTGTGCATGGTTTTTGTCAGAGGCTTTTCGAGAATCAGGATCAGTGAAGGCAGGATCGTCACGCTGCCCACAACTCCAAGCAGGCAGCCCTTTGCCATCACGATTCCGATATCCGCTCCCATGGTGTAACTCATAAAACAGAGAGCAAGGAAGCCGGCGATCGTGGTCAGCGAACTGCCGGCAACAGAGACCACCGTGTCCCGGATCGCACACGCCATCGCTTCCATTCGATCATCCGGATTCTGTTTTCTGTGGCTGCAGTATGCATGCCAGAGGAAAATCGAATAGTCCATCGTGACCGCAAGCTGCAGAACCGCCGCAAGCGCCTTAGTGATATAAGAGATTTCTCCAAGAAAATAATTCGATCCCATATTGTAAAGTACGGTGATCGCAATTCCTGCAATAAAAACAAACGGAACCAGCCAGGAATCCGTAAGCAAAACCATCGCTGCCAGAGCACAAAGAACCGCAATGCCGACATAGATTGGCTCTTCCCGTTCGCACAGCGCTTTAAGGTCTGTAACCAATGCGGAAATTCCGGATACAAAACATTGTTTTCCGGAAATCTTCCGGATCGTCTCAACCGCTTCGATCGTTTCATCAGCAGAAGAAGATGTGTCAAAGAAAACTGCCATGATCGTATCTTCTCCATTGATAAATGCCTTCCGGAAACTGTCCGGAATCATCGAAACCGGAACGCTTAAATCCACAAAACTGTCATACCAGATCGCACTGTCAACGTGCGGAACCTCCTCAATTTCTTTTCGGAGTGCTGCAATCTCTTTTTCCGGCATCCCTTCGATAACGATCAGGCTGAATGCGCCCTTACCGAATTCACTCATCAGGATATCCTGTCCTTTTACCGTATCAATTCCTTTCGGTAAATATGTCAGCATATCATAGTTGATCCGGGTTGCCCGCATTCCAAAAAAAGAGGGGATCATCAGAATCACCGCAATGATAAGAATCGGTATCTTCCATTTTACGACCCATTTTCCAAATCGATACAACGTGTTACCTCCTGTTTCTAACGTTTATTGAAAATCTTTTTCATGTCCGAAACGGGATCATAAACCGCTTTTTTACGAGATAAAACGGACAGAAGACCGTCATGTGCCTAAAATTCAGACAAATGTCTGAATTTGACTAAAAAAACACATTGCCCCCGATTTCAGCTATGGTAAAATGATGAGCATATAAGAGGGACTGAACAATGCCGAATTTTACAAAAAAAGCCATCAAGGAAACCTTTATACAGTTGTTGGATGAAAAGCCGCTGAATCAGATCACGATTAAGATGATCGTGGAAGAATGCGGCATTAACCGCAACACCTTTTATTATCATTATCAGGATCTTCCGTCATTGATCGAAGAAATCGTGACAGAAGCTGCCGATCAGATCATTGCGGAATATCCGGCGATTGATTCTATCAAAACAGCTCTTCTTGCAGTGTTAAATTTTGCTTCGCAGAACCGCCGTGCGATCATGCACATCTATCATTCTGTGAACCGGGATATCTTCGAACATTACCTCTGGGTCGTCTGTGAGCACGCAGTTACCGAATATGGAAAAACCATTTTTGAAGGCGTCGAAGCGGATCCCTTTGACCGGGAGATCCTCGAGACTTTTTATAAATGTGAATGTTTCGGAATTGCCATTGGCTGGATGGACAGCCACATGACGGACGATATCTACGCAAAAGTCGACCGTTTCTGCGACCTTCATCAGGGTCTGACGGAGGAAATGGTCCGCCGCTCACTTCTGGAATCCGGAAGAGACCCGATAAAAAAAGCACCGGACAGGAATCGTGTTCCCGACCGGTGAAATAATAGAATCTTACGTTTCTGTTGAATTCTTTCTCAGGACTGCAGAAGATCCAACAGTCCCTGTATGCCCTGCTCGCGGTAAATTTCCTGAATATAGCCGATTTCATCTCCGATGATTTTATCGATCGCACTCATACCGAGCAGTTCGACCGGAGCTTTGTCATCCGTGAGGATACAGTCTCCGCCCGCATACGTCGTCAGACCGCGAAGGACCTCCTGCATCATATTGCGCAGTTCCGTATTCTGAATGCCGCGGACTTTCTCTGCAAGATTTGCCTGGATTCCTTTATCCCCGGCAAACAGTTCCCTGTTTGTATTATTCGGAACCGTGACCGTTGCAACCTCATCAAAGACAGAGTCGATCGTATCGCTTAAGTACTCGTTGATAGAGCCCGGATCATCCGAATGCATATTCATGTTGACGACCATGGCCCCGCCCGGATTCAGATGCTCTTTCACCATCGTAAAAAATTCCACACTCGACATCTGAAACGGGATCGTGATGTCCTGATAC
>CAZOHB010000116.1:0-8437 GCA_964579345.1 uncultured Parasporobacterium sp. | reverse complement strand
GGGAGATAAGGATGCGGAAGCAAAATTCAAGGAAGCTTCGGAAGCGTACGGTATTCTGAGCGATGAGACGAAGCGGAAACAGTATGACCAGTTCGGTCACGCAGCCTTTGACGGCGGTGCTGGCGGAGCGGGCGGCTTCAATTATCAGAACATGAACGTGGATGACATCCTCCGTGGTTTCGGCTTTGGTGATATTTTCGGCGATCTGTTCGGCGGTATGGGCGGACGTTCCGGATTCGGCGGACGTGCACAGGCATACAATGGTCCGATGAAGGGCCGTAATGTCGGTGCTTCTGTACGGATCACCTTCGAGGAAGCAGTCTTCGGCTGTGAGAAACAGGTGGATATCAACTACAAGGAAGAATGTGAAACCTGCCACGGAACCGGTGCAAAGCCGGGAACCCATCCGGAGACCTGTCAGACCTGTGGAGGCAGCGGTCAGGTCGTTCGTCAGCGTCAGAGCCTCTTCGGAGTCATGCGTGAAGTCGGCGTCTGCAACGAGTGCGGCGGTACAGGAAAAGTCATCAAAGAGAAGTGTACTTCCTGCCGCGGCAACGGATATAAAAACACGAAGAAAAAAATCTCTGTTACGATCCCTGCAGGTATCGATTCCGGACAGAGCATCCGGATCTCAGGCATGGGAGAGCCGGGAACGAACGGCGGTTCCCGCGGAGATCTTCTGGTAGAAGTGATTGTATCGCGCCATCCGATCTTTGTACGTGACGGCATGAATCTTTTCTCGACAGCTTCGATCACCTTTACGGAGGCAGCGCTCGGAGGAGATGTCAAGATCAAGACGATCGACGGAGATGTCCTGTTCCCGATCAAGGCAGGAACGCAGACCGATACCAAGATCCGTCTGCGCGGAAAAGGTGTTCCGTCTCTGCGGGATAAGACGAAGCGAGGGGATCAGTACACAACGCTTGTTGTTAAGGTGCCGGAGAAAATGAATTCCAAACAGAAGGAAGCACTGAAGAAATTCGATGAGTTGATGTATCCGAAAAAATAATATCCGATAAGGTATTTCCTTAAGACCGGACAGCTTTTGCTTGCCCGGTCTTTTTTAATCATGTACAATGATGCAGCAGATGAACAGAAGAAAGGATAAACGAATGATCTGGACGAAATATACAATTAAAACAACCACAAAAGACGCGGATATGATCAGCGCGATCCTTATGGATTTCGATATCAATGATGTGCAGATAGAGAATAACGTACAGCTGACGGATGAGGAACTGAATCAGATGTACGCAGATTTTGTAAAGGAGCTTCCTCCGGATGACGGAAGCTGTTCTTTGAGCTTTTATGTCGAGTTTGAAGACAGTGAAGACCGCACGGATATGGACCGGAAACTGGAAGCTCTGGTGAAGGAACTGGACGAAGCAGTCGAGCTTTTCGGAATTGAGCCTGCGGAGCTGATCTGCGAGGATCTGAATTCCGATGACTGGGAAAATAACTGGAAAGAGTTTTTCAAACCGTTCTCCGTCGACCGGATCCTGATCGCGCCGACCTGGGAGGAGATTCCGGAAGACACGTCTTCGGTTACGCCGGTAGAGGAGATTGCAACCTTTGTTCATGCGGGCGAGGAAAAAGAGGAAGAGAACAGCAGTTTTTCTTCAGAGCATGAAGTGGCGGCACCGGATATTATTATCCGGATCGACCCGGGTATGGCCTTCGGAACCGGAACCCATGAAACCACCAGACTTTGTCTGCGTGCGCTTCAGAACTATCAGAAAGCAGGAGACTCCGTGCTGGATCTCGGCTGCGGAAGCGGAATTTTAGGGATCGCCGCGGAAAAACTTGGCGCTGAAAAAATCGTTTCGGTGGATATAGATGAGCAGGCCGTTGCTGTCGCGGAAGAAAATTTCACGATCAATGAAGTGCCTTCGGAAAAGACCTGCTTCTTTACGGGCAATGTTGTGGATAATGAATCTCTGCAGAAGGAGATCCTTTCCTGCGCAGGACCATACGATGTTGTTACAGTCAACATCCTCGCGGATGTGATCGCTGTTATGCTGCCGACGCTGGATCAGTATTTGAAAGAGGGAGGCATCCTGATCATGTCCGGAATCCTGAATGAGAAAGAAAGTCTGATCCGGGAAGCGGTAGAAGCAAACGATAATCTGGAGCTGATCGAAGTCTGTAAGGACGGCGACTGGGTCGGAATGATCGCAAAACGGAAATAAACTTATGAATCATTTTTTTGGCAGACCTGAAAATATCAGAATGGAGCAGAGGCAGGCTTTGATTGAAGGCGGAGATGTCAACCATATCCGCAATGTCCTTCGTATGAAAACCGGTGATGAGCTTTTGCTGAGTGACGGCGAAGGAAACGATTATCACTGCAGGATCGAGTCGTTTGACGATGCTGCCGGCGCGGTTCGTCTGGAAATCCTGGATCAGGAGACGAGCCGCTCAGAAGCCAAAGCCAGGTTTTATCTGTTCCAGGGTCTTCCGAAAGCAGATAAATTCGAACATATCATTCAAAAATCCGTAGAACTGGGTGTCTATGAGGTCATCCCGGTTGAGACGGCGCGCTGCGTTGTAAAATATGATGCAAAAAAACAAAAGGCAAAACAGGAGCGCTGGCAGAAAATTGCAGAAAGCGCTGCCAAGCAGAGCCACAGGGGGCTGATCCCGGAAGTGAAACCGGTCATGAAGTTTCAGGAAGCGCTGGATGCAGCGAAAGATCTGGACCTCGTTCTGATCCCTTATGAAAATTATAAAGATATGGCAGCGACCAAGGAGACTCTGGCACGGATCCTTCCCGGTATGCACGTCGGCATCTTTGTCGGCCCGGAAGGCGGGTTTGAACAGGAGGAAGTCTCTTTCGCGATGGAAGCGGGGGCTGTTCCGATTTCTCTCGGAAACCGGATCCTGCGGACGGAAACGGCGCCTTTAATGCTTTTGAGCGTGCTGACGTTTGCGCTGGAATAATATCTTTTTCAAATCTTTAATCACCTCATCCAATTTTTAAATTTCATATCCCTTCCCGGAATGATTAAACTAATTGTAGGAAAATGGTTTATCAGGGAGGGGATTTTTTATGCTGATCAAACTTCCGTGGAAAGACCGGAAAACAATATCAGAAGTGGCAAAATTTTACTGTGACATGGCAATTAATGGAACCGGGTATGATGACAGGATCCGTCAGTTTTGGAGGATCTCCATGTATGTCAAGGTCTGGTGGCTGAGCAGAGAAGATGCAAAAACGATTCTGACCGCGATGGAGAGCTTCCAGGAAATGTATCGGGAAAGACCGGCTTATAAAGATCCGGACGGAACCTTCCGGCATATGGAGGAGACGATCCCGAAACTGAGGGCACTGCTCGGATACAGTCTGTCTGAATCCGGTAAAATCGCCTGATCCTGTTCAGAAAGAAGGGTTATTATGGGTGCAGCCTTACCGATTACTCCAAAAGAAAATATCAGACGTTATATCAAAGGGCATCCGGCATGGATGCCTCAATATAAGGACAATAAAATGTTCAGCCCGGAGATATTTAAAGAAAATGTCTGCCGCGGATTTGTTATGGAAGATGTTCCTTATACGGGACAGTTCGGAGGAAAGGATATGTTCGGCATCGAATGGGAATTCGTTCCTCAGGTCGGCGGCTCTATGGTCCGGCCGGGGAATCCGAAGGTGCCGGATATCTGTGAATGGGAAAAGTATATCGAATGGCCGGATCTTTCCAAACTGGACTGGGAAGGCAGTGCTGCACGAAATAAGGAATTCTTCAATACGGATAAAGTCCTGATGCAGATGGTCTTTACCTCGTTCTTTGAGCGCCTGATCTCGATGGTTGATATGGAGGATGCGCTTGTTGCGATGATCGATCCGGATGAGCAGATTGCAGTGCACAGGCTGTTTGACCGGCTGGCAGATTATTATGATGAGCTTTTCGGATATTTTGAGAAATACTATCATACCGATCTGGTTTATTTCCATGACGACTGGGGAAGCCAGAGAGCACCTCTGTTTTCGCTGGAAACCGTCCGTGAGATGCTGGTTCCATATATGAAGCGAGTCGTGGAGTCTGCACATAAGCACAACATGGTCTTTGAACTTCACAGCTGTGGAAAGATTGAGGAGCTGGTCCCGGCAATGATCGAGTTCGGCGCGGATATGTGGTGTGGCCAGCCGATGAACGATAAACTGAAGATCGCAAAGGAATACGGGGACTATATCCATATCGGTGTCTGCCCGAAAGAATTTCCGGAGGATGTCCCTGATGAGGTCCTGATCGCGGAGGCCGACCGGATTCTGG
This sequence comes from uncultured Parasporobacterium sp., assembly GCA_964579345.1. Taxonomy (GTDB): domain Bacteria; phylum Bacillota; class Clostridia; order Lachnospirales; family Lachnospiraceae; genus RGIG5612. The sequence goes on along the minus strand of CAZOHB010000116.1, from coordinate 4,166 downwards.
ACGAGTATCCGGACAGTATTTACATCGGCAGACATTTAAACCAGAATCCGTGTTTTTATGAACATGTTCTTCAGCGGACTCTTGCAATCTGAATTTTGATTTGACGTAATGAAACAGATCCCGGCTGATCACAGAGGTTTTCAGCTGGGATTTTTATGGGATAGTATAGTTTTTCCAATTATTAAAAAGAATACATTCCAAACACTTCGGAATGTGTTACAATATCTGCATAGATACGTTTGCGGATAATTGAAGTTGAATTATTTTCAGGGGTATTTTATGAATGATGTATTGATTCAATGCTTTCGGGCAGCAACAGAAACATTAAACTTCACAACGGCAGCACAGAACATTCATATTTCACAGCCGTCTTTCAGCAGGAATATTGCGATGCTGGAAGAAGAACTCGGATTTAAACTCTTCTGGAGAAGCAAACAGAACGGAATCCGTCTGACTCCGGCAGGAGCATCTTTATATAACGGCTTATTTGACATCGAAAAACAATATAAGGATCTTCTCGAAAAATCGCGACAGATCAGCAGAGGAGAGGAAGGAAAGCTTGTCATCGGCGTTCTGAACGGCATCGTTCTGGACAGCCTGTCTTTTTATCATATTAAAAAATTCCGGAATCAGTATCCGCAGGTCGATGTGGAACTGAAATCCTGTACCCTCCTGGAGTTGGAAAACAATCTGCTGAAAGGCATCTGCGATGTCTGCTTTATGATGGCGGAAGTTGTAAAGGAAAAAGATGAGATTCTGTTTGAAAAAGTCTATTCCGTTCCGACTTATTTTGTGGTACCGAAAACGGCAGGCTTTGAAGCGGGTAAAGCATATCTTCTGTCTGAATTAAAAGATCAGGTCTTTCTGCTGTCGGAGGAGTATCCGGAAGTGAATCAGAGTGTGATCGATCTGTGCAGAGCAGCCGGATTTGAGCCAAAAGTAAAAATGGCTCCGGATTATGAAACCAAGATGCTCTGGGCAGAGACCGGAGAAGGTGTTACAGCGATCACTCTGGATCAGTATGTAAGGAACAGTTCCCATATCGATGTGATCAAAGTTGCAGAGATGCGGAACCTGGATTACTCTATCTGCTGGAACAAAGAAAACTACAATCCGGCAATTGCGTTATTCTATTCTTTAATCGATGAAGTGCGGCAGACCGTGTAATTGATCTGAATGACCTCATAGTTTATTCGCATTTTCCAATCAGGCCTTTTTTCAATAATATAAAACTGTAAAAAGTATTATATTTGTTGGAAAGAGGCTTTTTTTGATGAGCAGCGTTCAGCGAGCGGAAGAAATCACATATAGCAAAGCCAGAGTCAACTGGATGATCTTCGCTGTCGTTTTCTGCATGGTGATCCAGGGCTTCGGGCTATTTAAACTCATCCCGATGCAGGATGCGATCCAGTCCTATTTTCATATTAATGAAGGCGCATACGGAATCATGAATTCAGCCTCGAACTGGATGATGATCCTGCTTTCCGTTCCGCTTGGGTATGTTGCAAGAAAAGTTCCGTGTAAGTGGGGCTTTTCCATAGGGTTCAGCATCGCGGCTTTAGGCATGCTGATCCAGATCCTCAGCCATAATTATGTGTTATTTGTAATTGGCAGAATGCTCGAAGGCGGCGGATTCGGATTCGTCTCCCTGACTTCCGGAGCACTGATCCTGACGCTGGTTCCTGAAAACCGCAGAGGATTCTGGGCAAGTATGAATGTTGTGGCAACCGTACTTCCTCAGGTGATCATTACCAAAGTGGGAGCCACACTGATGGTTAAATCCGGACCGACATTCCAGCAGGTCTTTTCCATTATTGGAGGTATGTATATTCTGGCGATCGTCATCTGGCTGATCATCGTGCCGCGAACGGTCCACGTTCACGGTGTTGCTGATTCTACAAAACCGACAAGAGAACAGACGATGCGGGTTTATAAAAACACATCGAACTGGCTGGTCTCCATAGCATTTATCTTCTTTAATGCAATCGCAATCGGTTTCACTTCTTATGTGATCAAATACCTGGGAATGAAGGGAATGGAGATCGGACACGCTGCAAATGTATTCAGCTACACGACCCTGATCGGCATTGTGGCGATGATTTTCTTTGGATGGTTTGCCGATAAACTCGGGACAAAAAGAAAGATCGTTATTGTCAGTTATGTATTCTGTGCAATCTCTTTGATCCTTTTAGCGGTGCTCCCGGCAAATCTGATTTTTATCTATGTGATCGTCTATGGCACGATGCCGAGATCGATCGCGGGACTGACTGCTGCAAGTGCTGCAGATATTGCTGAAGTTCCAACGGATATCCCAATCGTAAATTCGGTTAAAAATACTGTCACTCAGATCGGTTCGGTTCTGATGACGATCCTGATGGGGTTTCTGATCCAGTACCTTGGATATGAAGTGACGATCTATATTCTTGCGGCAGAAAGTATCGTAGGCGCAGTGCTCTGGTTTTTTGCAAAGAGGATTCCATAATCAGTTCTTAAACATTTTATGTAGGAAAGGAAGGGTAAACATGGCTGTTTTAACAGAAAAAGAAAACTTTATGCGAATGTTTCAAGGGGAAATCCCGGAGTGGATTCCGCGTTACACGTTAGGACCGGTTCGTGGAATGGAAGGTTTTGCTCCTGCCGTTGGAGGTGTCGCTCCGGCAATGCTCAGCGAGCACCGTATGAGAGGCGGCGGAAAGGACATCTGGGGCGTTGAGTATATTACCAGCAAGGAAGCTGCCGGCGGTCTTCTGCCGAAAACGTGGGACTTCCTTTTAGAGGATATTACAAAATGGCATGATGTGATCAAGGCCCCTTCACTGGACGATATTGACTGGGAGATGGCCTGCAAGAAAGATCTGGAAATGTGCAAGGTGGACCGCAGCAAGACGGCGCTTGGTATGATGGCAGCGTCCGGATACTTTCAGACACTGATGGCTTTTATGGGATTTACCGAGGGACTCTGTGCATTGTTCGATGAGCCGGAAGCATGCCATGAATTATTTGAGTATCTTTCTGATTTCTACTGCACGATCATTGAGAACACGATCGATTACTATAAACCGGACGTGTTCAATATTGTTGATGATACAGCTGCCTGGGGAAATCCGTTTGTTTCCCTGGATATGTTCCGTGAGTTCCTGCTTCCGCTGTATGACAGAGAAGCGAAGTTTGCGAGAGATCGTGGAATCCCGATCTGCTACCACAATTGCGGCAAGTGCGAGATCTTTATAGACGATATGTACGATATCGGTGTCAGATCCTGGAATCCGGCGCAGATCTGCAATAATCTGGATGCTGTTCAGGAAAAATATGGCAATAAACTGATGCTCTGCGGATGCTGGGATCCGGTTAAGATCACGGATCCGAAGCTGACAGATGAGGATATTTATGAGTATCTGTCTTCCATCGCAAACGCAAGAGCAAAGAACGGCGGATTCTGCTTCCTGGCAACGATCCTGATTCCGGATGAAAATGATACCCGGATGCTTCATGTAAATGATGTAGTCAATAAAGCGATCGTCGAGATCGGCCATAATTTTTATAAATAAAATTGAATGACCTCATAGTTTTTTCGCATTTCACGAAAGAGCAGGTTTTCAATATTATGAAAGTATAGAGAAAGGAGATGGTGGTTTTATGGAAATGATGCAGAAACCAAAAGTACAGGTAACTGATGCTGATAAGCAGAAGAGTTATTTTAAGTACTACGAACGAGACTTAGCTCCGATCGCTCCTCAGAAAATGGGCAAGATTTTCGGGCCTCCGATGATGCCAATCGGGAAACTCACTTTCCCAGAAAGAGCAAAGATCTTAGAGCCGGGTTTCGAAGATGAGACAGGTTATTGTGTATTACCGGATGGAACAGGCTATATTTCAGATACAACATTTATTCCGGGAGGCACCTATGAAATGGTTGACTGGTACTTTGCATGGAGAGGCCTGGATCCATTCCGCTTTACGATCGTAAATCCGGAGGAAAATCTTGGGGCAATGTCGATGCAGACCTGCATTACGAAAGACCCGTTCCGTACGGTGCAGGAGAAGTACTGGGATACGACACAGGAGATCCGCCGCATGGGTCAGATGGGACCGATGGGACCTCCGAAGATCGACTATCTGAATTTCAAATGTCCGTCAAGCGTCGGTTTTGACATGGAAAAGATTGG
>CAZOHB010000115.1:0-8446 GCA_964579345.1 uncultured Parasporobacterium sp. | reverse complement strand
GCGCTGGAAACTTCTTCCGAAGATGATACACCGCGGATCGAAGACTGTATCTGATTTAGTGGGCATTAAGAAAAGAGTACAAAAACCGACTCAGGCTGTTATCAGCAGGAGTCGGTTTTATTATTTATAGGCCAGGAGATGGAGCGCTTTTTCTTTGCAGCAAGTGATGTGTAAGGGATGCCAATACGGTCGTTAATGAAAAGAGATTAGCCTCATTCGGGCTAATCTCTTTAATTGTCTATGCCTTAAGTTGATTGCGTTTTATTTCGCCAGCACTTTTTTCAGTTTTGCATAGCGCGGCAGAGAATCCTCATAATAACGGATCGGCTGTCCCTGGATCAGCGGCAGGGCATATTTCACGAATTCTTTGCTTACGAAATTGCCTTTCTTATTGATCCATTCGCGCGGGATCTTCTTTTCTGCGTTTGCTGCATCGCTCAGCGGAACGAGCGCAATATCGCATTTGTATTCTTTGGAATTCTCGTCCCTCTTAAAGGCAACCATTTTTCCGGTCTTGCCGGAGATCGCAGCTTCAACAGCAGCCTTTCCTGCAGCGATTGCCTCGTCGATATCCGTTGCGGATGCCTGGTGAGCAGCGGAACGCTGGAGCAGGCTGAGCTCGATCGCACGGGTCTTGATACCGGTACGGTTCTTTAAAAGGTCCGCCAGATAATTCGCAACACCGCCGAGCTGCGCGTGGCCAAAGCCATCCGTTGTAGAAGTCTGCACTTCCGAAACGAAACGTCCGTTGTCGTAATGGATGCCTTCGGAAACAGCAACAAATACATCGCCTTTTTCTTCATGTACTTTCTGGACATCATCAAAAAACTGATCCAGATCAAAGTCTGTCTCCGGAAGGTAGATCAGATCCGGGCCTTCTCCCTTATAGGAAGCGAGGCAGGAAGCAGCGGTCAGCCAGCCGGCATGACGGCCCATGATCTCCATGACCGTAATATTGTCGGTCGTATAAACTTTATTGTCTTTGCTGACTTCCATACAACTGGTCGCGATATAGCGGGCAGCACTGCCGAATCCCGGGCAGTGGTCCGTTCCCGTAAGGTCGTTGTCGATCGTCTTCGGAACACCGATCACACGGCATTCATAGCCGACCTTTTTCATATAACGGTAGATCTTGTTGCAGGTGTCCATGGAATCATTTCCGCCGTTGTAGAAGAAATAGCGGACATTGTATTTTTTGAAGATCTCAAGGATCTTTTTGTAATCCGTCTCATCCTCATCCGGATCTGCGATCTTATAACGGCAGGAGCCGAGAGCAGAGGAAGGCGTATTGCAGAGCAGCTCGAGTTCGCCTGCATCTTCCTTGGACATATCAAAAAGGCGGTCATTCAGGACACCAACGATACCGTTTTCTGCGCCATAAACATTTGTGATCTCTTCTGCGTCAAGAGCTGTGCGGATCACGCCGTAAGCGCTCGCATTGATAACAGCGGTCGGGCCTCCGGACTGTCCGAAAATACAGCTGCCGATTAATTTTTCACTCATAGTAGTCCTTTCCTGTTGCGCGGACACATCCTGCTTTGGAAGAATCCGCGGTAATAACTGTGTTAGGTCAGATTATTTCGATTCAGGCTTTGCCGTCGCAGCCTAAAACATCTTTGATCTTATGTGCAACCATTTCCTTGATTGCCTGACGAGCAGGTTTCAGATACTGACGCGGGTCAAAGTGATCCGGATGCTCGTTGAAATACTGACGGATCGTTGCTGTCATGGCAAGACGCAGATCGGAGTCGATATTGATCTTGCAGACAGCCATGGAAGCAGCCTGACGAAGCTGATCTTCCGGAACGCCGATCGCACCCGGCATATTTCCGCCGTTTTCGTTAATGATCTTAACGAATTCCTGTGGAACGGAAGAAGAGCCATGCAGAACGATCGGGAATCCCGGCAGTCTTGCTGCAACATCTTCGAGGATATCAAAGCGCAGCTGCGGTTTCGTACCCGGTTTGAATTTATATGCACCATGGCTCGTTCCGATCGCGATCGCGAGGGAGTCACAGCCTGTCTTTTCCACAAACTCCTGAACGTCTTCCGGACGGGTATAGGAGGAGTCTTCTGCGCTGACATTGACTTCATCTTCGATGCCTGCGAGGGTTCCAAGTTCCGCCTCAACAACAACGCCGTGGTCATGTGCGTATTCAACGACCTGGCGGGTGATCGCAATGTTTTCTTCCAGCGGAAGGCCGGATTTGTCGATCATGACTGAAGTGAATCCGCCGTCGATACAGCTCTTGCAAAGCTCAAAGCTGTCGCCGTGGTCTAAGTGAAGGCAGATCGGAAGACCGGTTTCTTCGAGCGCAGCCTCGACCAGTTTCATCAGATACGTATGGTTTGCGTATGCGCGGGCTCCCTTGGAAACCTGCAGGATCAGCGGAGCATTCAGATCTTTTGCAGCTTCCGTAATTCCCTGTACGATCTCCATGTTGTTGACGTTAAATGCACCGATCGCATAGCCGCCGGCATACGCTTTTTCAAACATTTCTTTTGTTGTTACTAATGGCATAATACATTCTCCTTTATTCATATTGTTAAAAGTTCCTAAAGTCGGTCTTATTATACCTTATCCGCAGGCAATTGGGTATCCTTTCAGAAAATATAGCAAAATTCTTTTTATATAAGGTGAATGATGGTAAAATATTACTGTTATGGATAATGATCGGAAAGATCGAATATACACAATCGTTCATTTTTGACACCTGGAATTTTTACACGTGATTGAGTTTGAAAATAATGGTAATTGCGTTTGATATTTGTGAGGTTTCAGATGAAGAAATCAATAGAAAAAACTATTTTTCCATATATTCTTCTTGCGGCAGCACTTCTGGTCTGTCTGCTTGCCATGCCGGTGCGCGCAGGTGCGGAGGAAGGTGAGATCGGAGGGACCTGCGGAGAAGGTGTTCATTGGTCGCTGTCGGAGCAGGGGATACTGACGATAGAAAGCGACTTGGAAAGCGCAGCGATCGATGATTACAGCTGGGGATTCAAAACACCCTGGTATCAGTATTGTTCGGAAGTAAAGAAAATCGTTCTTAACGTTTCCTGTACCTTAAAAATCGGAGACCATGCGTTCGAGGGATTGGATCAGCTGGAAAAGGTAACAATCTCTTCGGGCTGCGATATTTCCTCTGTTGGAGAAACTGCGTTTGGAGGCTGCCATAAGCTGACCACTGTAGAAAATGCACAGAACATCCGTGCAATCGGTGTTTGTGCTTTCCAGGACTGCGAAAGCCTTACGACATTAGATTTATCAGGACTGAAGGGAATGATTCCCCAGTACGCATTCGGGCATTGTACAGGACTGACAGAGATCAGGATACCGGAAACAGTTACAGCAATTGGTATCGAAGCTTTTTTTGGATGCAGTAAACTGGGACAGGTTGTTTTTGAAGGGGAAAGTCAGCTTGTGGAGATCGCTTCGGAAGCTTTCGTGGGCTGTGAGAGTTTAAATCATGTTATCTTACCGGAAGGTGTTACAGAGCTGAAGCCAAGTGTCTTTCAGGGCTGCAGCAGCTTAACGGATCTCAGCGGTCTGGAGAATATTACAGCAATCGGAGATATGGCGCTTGCGTATACCGGCTTTACGGAATTTACTTTTCCGGAGGCCATCCATACGGTTCCGTTCGGATGTTTCAATGGCAGCGAGCAGCTGGAAAGTGTCGATCTGAATCAGGCGACGGTTCTGGAAGCAGAATGCTTTTCCGGATGCTTATCTTTGAAAACAATCAAACATCTTGAAAATGTGAAGAAAATAGGGGAGTGGTCATTTGGAAACTGTTCTTCCCTGAAGGAATTTACATTCCCTGAACGGGTTAAGACGGCTGCAGCGCAGGTGCTGACCAACTGTACCGGCCTTGAGACCCTGAATCTGAACAATGTCAAAAAAATAGAGATGTATGCGTTCAGCAATTGCCAGTCGCTCAAACAGGTTACGCACAATGGGTATATTACATCGATCGGAGAAGGGGCGTTTAAGGATTGCCCGCTGCTGACGGAATACAGGGTCTCTTACGGGGTGACAGAGATCAAACCGGATACATTTTCCGGATGCACGAATCTGACAAAGGTCTTTATTCCAAATACGGTTACAGAAATTGATTATGATACATTTGCAGGAGTGCATGAGCTGGCGATTTTTACCGACCATACGAAAAAGAGCGCGAAAGGGATCTTTGAAGATCTGGATCCGCTGCCGGGTGACAGCATCAAAGTGTATTACAACGTATCCCCGGAGGAGTCTCCGATCGGTTCATTTACCCGTATGGCAACCAAGATCACGCTGAAGTCAAAAGTTGTAGATTTCAACAATAAGATTCAGAAAATCGGAACGGCGAAGATCGCCGGAAGCTCAGGGAAGGTCACCTATACCTATTACAGAAATAAAGCCTGCACGAAGAAGACGACGGTCCAAAAGAGCGGGGCGAAAAAGAAAGGCGGAGCACCGAAATATCCCGGCACTTATTATGTAAAAGTGACCGTTAAAAAGGACAGCTATTTTAAAGGCGCGACGGCTAATCTGGTGACTCTTACGATTCAGCCGAAGGTTTCGTTCCAGTGGAAAGAGTACCAGGGATATGATTTTATCTTGCCGAAGATCTCCGGCTTGAAATGGGTAAAGAGCTATTATGTTGAACTGTATGATAAGCAGAATCAGCTCCTTCGGAAATCAAAAAAATATACGGAGCCAATGAAGTTTGGTATCCGTCCGGGCAGCGGGACCAAAGAGACTGACAAATATCAGGCTGGAAAGAAGTATTTCGTAAAGGTCGTCTTCCGCATGAAGAACGGAGGCACGATCACCGTCGCCGGCAGGACTTTGACTAGATGACAATATGACATCTATATAAAATAAAAAGATTATCCCTGCTGTAAACAGAATAGGAGATGTCCTTTCCTTTCTGCAGTCTGCGCCAGCGGAGATGAGCTCTCGTGCGCGTCGTAGCGCCAGCGAGGGCTCTCGCAGCTGGGACATAGCTGACTGCAGAGGACATCTCCAAGTTTTTTGTATGGAGAGTTTGCTCAACCGTCTGCCGGCGGAGGTGCAGCGGTCTGCGGTTCCGTATAATTGTTGTTCTGATTCGTCGGCTGCGGGCCGGCGCTGATATATAGCGTCACAGAAGAACCGTACTTCAGAATATCCTCCGAAGTCAGGCGATCGCCATCTTTATTTCGAATACTCATAATCTGCCCGTAGACAGCATTGCTGTACGCAGTATGTGTCTTATTCAGTTTCAGGCCGAGCGAGGTCAGTTCTTTTGAAGCGTCTGCTTCCGTCATTAAGAAAACATCCTCCGGAATCCGGACTCCCTGCACATAGAAACGCAGCGCCGCATTCTTTGGAATCACCGCACCTTCTTCGAGCTTCAGCTCATAATCGGCATCGTTCGGATTGATCAGGGCAATCGAGATGATCCTGCCGGGATCCAGCCCTTTTTCATATGATACCGTATAAGGGGATTCTACGAGGATTCCGGCTTCTTCCACTTTTTGCTTTACACGTTTCGGAACACGATTTACAAAAGAGGAGAGCAGGAACTGATTTCCCTTGCTTACAGTCAGCGTGAGTTCCTCGCCTTTTTTCATCTCCGTATTTTCTGCAATGGACTGGGCAAGAATCATGCCTTCCGGTTCTGTGCTGTCTTCTTCCTGCACAGAAACTGTAATACCGTGTGCAGTCAGTTCTGATTCAGCGTCAGGAAGCAGGCGGCCTGTGTAATTTTCCAATGTAAAAGAGGCCGGTGCAGGATCGGTCGGAATGACCGGCTCTTCTTCACGTCGATGAGTCGGAATCCAGATCGCAAGGAAAATGGCAACCGCAAGAACCACTGCCGCGCAGATCGCCAGCAGTTTCACAGGAAGTTTCTTTTTTGCAGAAGCAGATTTATGCACCGCCGGATTAGGATCACTGTGTTCTGCATCATCGGCAATCGCTCCCGGCGTTTCCAGAAGCTCCTCAAGAGCCTTGCGGAACTGAACCGGTTTTTGGTAGCGGTCCTGCGAGTCATAGGCACATGCTTTTAAAATCACTTCACCAAGCGCGGATTCCTTGTCGTTCGGATAAGGGAGCGGAGCTCCGTTGATCCGCTTAAACAGGGCGAGTTCCTGATCCTGAAACCGGATCGGTTCCGGATACGGCGGAAGGAAGACCATCCGGTTATGGTTCAGCAGACGGTACATGACAAGGCCGAGCGAGTAGATATCAACGGTCGGTCCGTACTCGAGGCCGTTATAAACCTCCGGCGCCATATAGCTGGTCGTTCCTTTTCGGGACATGTTGGAGACGGTACGCTCTGCTGTCCGCGCGATTCCGAAATCACCGAGCTTAAAATCGCCCTGTTCGGAAACAAGAATATTTCCGGGCTTGATGTCTCGATGGATGACATGAAGTTTTTCGCAGCGTTCCAGTGCACGGCAGATATCGACCCCGAGCAGGGCGATATCCCGTTCGCTTAACGGGTGATCTGTAATATATTTATCCAGCGGGATCAAAAGCTCCATCCGCAGATAGATGTCCCAACCGATGCCTTCCTCGTGAGGTACGACTTTGTGATCTTCATAACTCACAATATTCGTCGTTCCTTTCAGTTTTGACATCAGGGTGAATTCGCGGATGATCTCATCGACAATGTCCTTGTAATATCCCACGATCTCTTCATCGCTCATTCCGCTGTTCCGGATCTCATCAACTTCTTCCGGATGCTGCGGGATCGGGATCACTTTCAGGGCAGCTTTATAAACGCCGAGATCATGCCGCTCGATCTCATATACCGAGCTGGAGGATCCGGCGCCGATCTTTCTGACTATTTCCCAATTATCATACTGGATATCCATGACTTGATTGTATCAGCTGAAATGCTGAAATACAACGAAGGAATAAGGTCTTAGGCTTCCGGAGGGGGTAAAACATAAATTACAGAATCACTTTTTTGCGGTAGTAAAATTGAATTGGAACAGAGGACGGGCTCGCCTGTCATTCGTTCATCTTGTTCCGCGGAGCAAGAGGGGAGTTTGTGTAGCAAAAGAGCTGTCGGTCAGATAGCTCTTTTGTATAATTTAGGAGAAAATTGTGTTATCATAGAGCGGACACAAGAAACAGCGAATGTATTTGCCAAAGAGTCTGGAGCATTTTTTGGATACGAAACAGCGAACGATCAGTTATTCCTGCAACAGCGACATCGGTCTTCTCCGGAAGACCAATCAGGATAATCTTGTCTGCAATGGAACATATCGTCGAATTGACAGTCTGAAAGAACGGTTTTCCCTGATCGGGACAGCGCCGCTTTCCGGCTTCCATCTGTTCGGCATTTTTGACGGTATGGGGGGAGAAGAGTGCGGTGAGATCGCTTCTTTTCTTGCTGCAGAGGAAGCAGCATCGCTTGCGATATCCGCTTCGCCGGAAAATGAGCTGAGAGATCTTTGCCTGCGGTCGAACCGTAAGATCTGCGGATATGCGGAAACACACGGCATTTTCGCAATGGGAACGACAGCAGCGATGCTGGCGTTTGTCGGTCAGAAGCTCTGGCTGTGCAATATCGGCGACAGCAAAGTCCTCCATTTTGATCATCACCGCCTGAAACAGATCTCGGTGGACCATCTCGTTCCGGCTCCTTTTGGAAGAAAGCGTCCGCTCTCACAGAATCTTGGGATCCCGGAAGAGATCATGATCATTGAGCCGCAGATTGCGCCGGTTTCCTACAGCGATGGAGATATTTTTATCCTTTGTTCGGACGGGCTGACGGATATGGTGAGCCTGGAGGAAATGTGGTCTGTCATTACAGGAAGCGGGATTCAGGATCTGGCCGATAAGCTGACAGAGCGTGCCCTCCGAAACGGAGGAAAAGATAATATTACCGTAATCGTGATCAAAGCAGAAAGCGAAACAACTGAATTCGTACAAGGAGAGTCCGACAGATGAACAATTTAGAACATAGCGAACTCGAATTTACCGATAATGCCTGGAATTCCCTGCTGTATGCGACAGCTGACGATAATTTTCAGGAGCGCAGCGCGGATGTGATCTTTTCTGAATTGATGGAGAACATGCGTGTGGTTCCGTTCTGCGATTATCTGAAGAGATATCTGTACCAGAAAGAGGAGCTTCAGGAGCCCTTCCATCATGTGGAACTGCAGACCTACCAGAAGATCGTCATGAATGCTTTTGCGGAGACGAAAACGCCGGCGTCCTTTTACCCGACGACCGCAAAGCTGAGCGCTTTGACAAAGAACTGGCTTTCCCAGATGACGGTGCGCCGCAACGTCGTTTTCCTTCTGGGGTTCGGCCTTTCGATGAGCGTCCCTGAAGTGAACGATTTTCTCCGCAAAGGATTAAGAGAGCAGGGGATCAATGCGAAGAATCCGTTTGAAGTGATCTGCTGGGGCATCCGCGATGTCGATTTGCACTCGGCGCGTGAAAGCATTGATTTTTTCGATT
>CAZOHB010000114.1:0-8466 GCA_964579345.1 uncultured Parasporobacterium sp. | reverse complement strand
AGTGTCTTGGTCTCCGGATCATAATGATAATGATCCCGCTCTAAGATACCGGTATTGGACTTCGTGATCGGGTTGCGTCCGAGATACAGTCCGTAAGTATCCCCTTCCTCATTCGTTCTTACGACTTTCGTATAGAATGTATCACTGACACCCTGTCGGTAGTACAGCAGATATTCGGTATCCGGCTCCAGGTTTGTCAGAGCATTCTTAGATTCTGTCCAGTGGTCACCATCCAGGGAAACGCAGAGATTGCCGATGCCTTCAAACTGCGGATAGATCTCTGTCGGTGAAGTTTTCACAATGAGATCTTTCACGTCACTCGTGTATACTGTAATGCTGTCTCCATCTTCCGCATCGACCAGAACACGGTCACCCCAGGTACTCAGACTGTACTTGAAGTCTTCCACGCCCCTGCACTCAATTTTCTGAATGAATGCTCCTTCAACCGTTGGAATATCCAGCGTCGTCAGTGCTCCGGTATAAGCTTTAAAGCCTGTGACCCTTCCGGAGGAAGCAGTACTTCCATCCGGATTCAGAACTGTTACATTGACCTTCACGCTCTGTCCGTTATCCACCGGCGGGCAGTCGCTTGCTTTTGCGTATATCTTCTTGCTGCGGTTTTCGTTGACACGCATATCAACAACGCCGTCTCCGTTTCCGTCAACCGCAATGTAAAGCGGAATCGTCAGCTCATCATTGCTGATCCTGACCCCTGTCAGAATATTTTTCACTTCATCGTATTCGAAGAACGGATCATCCCAATCCCATCCCGGGATCAACTCCGCTCTGCTCATGTCACAGATCAGCCGGATATTGCCCTCGGTCTCTAAAAGATCATCCAGTTTAACATCCTCATCCACCGCAAGGTTAAAGTCCTTGACCCGGTATTTCGGAAGCACCGGGATCGCCGTTCCGTCCAATACATTCAGAGCATTGAAAGCGACAAAGGTTCCGATCGTTTTGCTAACCATTTTATAGACATCCTGGCCGGTCTCTCCGTTGATATACAGATCGACATCATCAGCATCTGCGAATTGGACGCCGACATTGTCGCCATTCGGATCCAGATCGATGTCTACTTTCGGTCCTTCAATCGTTCCTTTTACAAATGCCTTCATGGTATCCGTCGGATCCAGAGAAGATACGTTATAGCCATATGCTTTAAAGGTCTGCTCCGCAAACGGTGTAAAGACGAATCCTTTCCGGAACAGGAACTCCGAATCATCTCCGTTCGTTCTTACAAGGAACTGCTCCATCCATTCATCAACGCTTTCGCCTTCCGCAACCTCGGTCGGGAAGTCCATGCTGACTTCGTCGATCGTACCCGGCGCAGCACCAATTGCAGAGGTATACATATAGTAGAAGGTACAGGTGTCTCCGACCTCATATTCTCCGGTAACAGGATTTTCGATATAATCAAATCTTCCGTATGCCAGGTTATTGGAGATCGTGTCTCCCTCGCCGTCCACAGTATTGACGTACAGGGTAAACGGATGCACATTGCTGTATGCGTAGGCATCTGCATTACGGAATACTAATGAAGCATCATTACGCTCGATCACAACATTGATCGTATAGGCTTTGTAGTTTCTTGCCGTTGCATTCGCTGCAAGCCTCTCTCCGCTGCCGTCGGTCCAGTAAACTTCCTTGATGTGATAATCCACATCGTCCGGGATCGCAACTCCGGTCGGCAGGGTCTTTCCGATCGTCGGCGGATCAATATTGAAGATTTCAATATCATCCACATAGTCAATGACGGTCACAGTAATGTCAGAGGTGTTTCCGTCCGGTCCGGTAAAGGAAAGAACCGTTGTTCCGGCATAACCTCCAAACTGCAGTTTTCCACTGCTGTCGACAATTGCGACATCCGCATCTGTCGAGGATGCTGTGGAATAATCCGGCGCGATCGAGAAGTTCAGCGGTCTTACCGAGAAGAGATTGATCTCACCGTCTTTAAACTTACCGCTCTTAATATCAGCAAGATCAAACGTATAGGAATCTTTGATTGCCTTTACAGAATCCGCCTCGACCTCAAGGCGTCCGGGTTTTGCACCATCTTCACTCTTGAAGTTGCAGGTTCTGGTCAGGTTGGTGTCGTAAGAAACATTGAAGTTGTACTCCTGTGCATCCAGTGCGGCATATTTCTTACCCTTCTCCAGATATTTCTCATCGAAGAAGTCGCTCGGGAACTTCGCTGTCGGCAGCTCATCTCCCTGATTCAGGTTATACACCTTCGTGTAATGGAAACCGTCATGGAAGGCCTTAAATGTCACCTTCTTGATATATTCATCATCTTCCAGACCTGCCACTCCTTCCAGGGAAAGGGTTGCTTCGTTATAAAGGGAAGCATAGTCTCCCTTCGGTCCATAGGTGATTCCGACCTCTCCTTCTAACTGTTCATCATACGTACGCGGTCCAATCGTCATTGCGTGGGAATAGAAGGTCTGTACCGCATCATAATAATTGGTCCAGTTGACATTCACGGCAATGGCTTTGACCATGATCTTCTTTCCTGCAAGAGTTTTCGGAATATAGCAGGAGTCATAATGACCATAGTTCTGATTGTTATTCTGATTGGAAAGGTTGTAATTCTTAAACGCCTTCAGATAATCCACATTGGACCACTCACTTGCATATGCATGAAGGAGCCTCGAACACTCGTCCGTATCCTTTGGCCAGAGGTTCGTTCCCGCCTTGATCTGTCCACTATTCGTGTATTCAATCAATGGCAGTCCGTCCTCACCGTATACAACTTTGTTGCCATTCTCATCCAGGGCTTCCAGCAGCGGATCATCCGGAGCAAATGTATTTGCATACTGGAATCCGTCTTTTCCGCGCAGCCAGTTGTTAAAGCTGTGATCCTGTTTTCCGGTATTCAGGATCTTCTTCATCTGATCCGGAATCGTGTTCTTCGCACGCTCATCTTTGTATTTTGCTGCAATATCCCAGATATTGGTCGTACCGGCGATCAGCTGATCCGGATTGCCGTTATCATCGACAGTCCACCACTGATAATAAATATCAAAGATCCGGGTATTCGCCTCACCGCCGTCTACATTACCGGTCTTGCCGTTTACAAGGTCGATGTATGCCCGGTATCCGGCCTTAGGCGTATTCAGCCACTGCAGCGGCGTATAATCATTTGTTGCGGAATTGTAGCCTTCCTTGACCACACGCTCATTGTTGCCGTAGCACATGAACAGAATGGATCCGGTTGCTTTTGCTGTTCCGATACTGTTTGAAAAATAGTATTCATCAAAATCCGAACGTGTGGTATTGTCCCGGTGAAGGTTATAACCGTTGTAGTCACAGTTCAGACGTTCTTCCACACTTAAGGTCACGCGGTAGATCTCACCCTGTCTGAACGCGAAGTTTTTATCCTGTTCCTGAATCTTTTTCTCCAGCTCTTCAAGCCGGATCACTGTCTTAAGTCCGGTCTCTGCGCGTGATCCGTATACCGCCGTTGCGATTGGCTGGTCATCTCCGATCGTTCCGTCTTTTCCGATATTCAGCCGGGTCAGCGGATCAACGCGATAAATCTTATACTCCAGCCATTTCAGGTTGGAAAGATACTGGTATTTCTGATCAAAGGTTGAATAATTGTCAAACACTTTGTTCAGGTTCTTGGAACTTGTATCGCCTACCGTACGGCTGTCAACATATGTTTTTCCGCCGAAAGTCGTTGTTGTCGTATTCAGCGTCGAGTTAAAGCTGTTTGTTACGATATTCGGATTAATCTCCTGATAGTTATTCGTCGCACTGGAGTTTAACGATCCGGAAATAACGCTGTCCGAAAGTATCAGTGGTTCGATTGATTTGCCTTCCGTCGTTACCGGATTCGGATAATACCAGGTTGGGGACTCTCCTATCTTCTTCCCGTCGACATCCAGGTTCTTAAAGAACGGACGGATCGTATAGCCGTTCGACTGCTGTGATTTCAGTGGATAATAAAACACTTTTTCCGTTGTGCTGTAGGCACCGCGGACATTCTCATTCTTTGTATCTTCATCCAGTATCTTCGTGATTCTTTCCGTATCTCCGTCGTTATATTGGGTCATTAATGAGAAGCTGTATGTGGAATTCGTATTTGCGGTATTCGGATATACCCGAAGTCCCGTCTTATAACGAAGTTCCATATCGCTGCAGAACAGACGGTAATGATAAAGGCTTCCGTCCGTACCGCTGTTCTCGTCCATGATGACCAGAGCTCCGTCACCGTACATGTCATTGATCTGGATCCGGCCGTCCCGGATGAAATCTTCGTTATAGGATTCCAGTCCGAGGTTGACAGCTCCTGCCGTTCCGGCGAACGACTGAAAGTTTTCATCGGAATTTCCTTTGATCGCAATGTTCTTTGCTTCGTAATAGTTTTCAAAAGTTCCTCCACGGACAATGATGTTCGAGGTATTGACCGGAATTGTATGCGCATCATCCTCATACATGATCTGTTCCAGATTATTGGTCTCGCAGGCTTCGATCGTAACCTGCTGGGTCGTCTGTCCTTCAGTGGAAGACTTGTAGTTCTGCTCCATCTTTTTAACGCCCATCGTTTTGACTTCGTTAAAGATGTTCGCTCCGGAACGTCCATAGAAGTTTCCTCCAAAGATATACGCATGTCCCTGGCGGGTCGTTTCGATGACCGCGTTCCGCGTATTCGGAGAAGAGCCATAGCCGTTGAATTCTCCTCCATATGCAACAAAGGTTCCCTGATTTCCGACTCGTACACAGGTTCCGAAATGGGTCTGGACGATCCTGGACTTCTGATCATTGCCGATCATACCGAAAATACCTTCTGCAAAATCAAAGCATTTACCGACAATATCCGTGATCTGGTTCTGATTCAGCACGGAATCAACGACCTTTTTATGTGCTTCTGCAATCTGGGAATTCTTGCCGGTTTCTTTGTCTTTGTCCTGCTTTGCAGATCCTTTTTCGTTCGCCTTCTGCTCTCCGTTTTCACTATTGTTCAGAGGTTTCGTTCCGGTCGCATTATCGATCTCATTCTGTTTTTCGCCGACCGTCTTCATCGCCGGCTTATTATCCGGATCCTTTGTCGTCTGCTCCGTCTTTTCATTTTTGGCAGGCTTTGACTTTGAGGTATCGGTATTGTCCGACATTTTATTGACCTTCTCAATAACATCCTCTTCTGCAGCTAAGGCTGCTTCGATGCCGGTCGCATAATTAGCAACTGAAACACCGATCTCGACGGCCTGTCCAATCGTA
Source organism: uncultured Parasporobacterium sp. (assembly GCA_964579345.1). Lineage (GTDB taxonomy): Bacteria > Bacillota > Clostridia > Lachnospirales > Lachnospiraceae > RGIG5612. The sequence continues at coordinate 3,243 of CAZOHB010000114.1, read as the reverse complement.
TCCCGCAGTTTCTTCCAGGAGAAGTTCGACTTGAACTGTGCCTTGCTTCGACCTGCTTGGAATGTTCCTCCGTAGATCAGCAGGTTGCCGTTTGACACATTAAAGAGATCAAAATTGGCATAATGATTGATCTCATGCTCATATGGATCTACCATAAAGCCGCCGATATAGATCATTCCCGTTCCGGACTTTCCATTCGCGGATTGTCTTGCACTCGAATCGAGAATATGAACCGTCGCCCCTTCATCAATATCAAATGCGGTATTCATATGATGTTCGATACTATCCCGGTCATAAGGAGACTGCTCGACTCCCCATTTTGACCAGGGGCGGGCATTCGAATCCACATGAAACTTAAGCGAATGACCATTCAGATCCAGCACCTTAAACGATGTGATATGGATCGTATCCATTTTCTGATGTCTCCATGTATCACTGATATCTTTCGTAAGGCTGATATAGCGGTCTTCTGCATCCGTGCTTTCCATCAGCTCTACAAACTCTGAGTATTTTCCCGGATGCTTCCATGTTATACTGTTGCTGCTACTGTAATCCAGGGTCGCTGCCATCGCGGTACCCCTGGTCTCACTCGTCCCGTCCAGACTGATCGGAATATTGATATCCGTTGGATCTACGTACGGATCAATATACTGATTGCCCGCAGCCTGTACCGGCTTCGTTGTCTGCATCGGCATCATTGTCAGAAGCATTAATGCCGCGATCACGATGCTGAACAACTTTTTCCCAAGTTTCATAGATCTTTCCCTCCTTCTCCTTTTCATTCTTTCCTTCCGGATACGATCTGTGTCCGGTCTGCGTCACTCACTACGATTCCCAGACGGGAAGCCTTGGCAGCAAGCGCAGTCCGGGAATGAATCTCTGTTTTCTCCATGATCTCGTCCAGATGAGACTTAACCGTACTGGACGTTATAAATAGCTTCTCTGCGATTTCCTTATTGGAAAGACCTTCCGTAAGAAGTCTTAAGATATTTCTCTGCTGCCCTGTCAGTTCAGAGGCAGGAAGTTTCCCAAGATAGATGTCCGGAGCCTGATCCGGATAGACACGCTCTCCTGCCATGATCCGGTCCATGACCTCAAGTAGTGAAAGCTCCGAATAGGATTTGAACCAGAAGCCTTCGATGCCTGCGTCTTTTGCATGACGGATCCAGTCCGCCTCCGCCATGGATGTCGCAACAATCACCCGGATCTCCGGAAATCTGCGTTTGATCTCCTCCGCTGCAGTAAGCCCGTCGACCCCGTCCGACATCATCACATCCATGATGATCATGTCGGGAAGCTCATGGCTTTCGCAATATTTCAAGGCATCCTTCGCAAATGGAAGCGAAGCCGCCACTTCATAATTCTTTGATGGTTTTACAAAGAGTTCCATATAGCCCCGGGAGATCATTTCATCGTCCACAATGACTACCTTTGCCGGTGTATTCAAGTCTTACTCACCATCCTTTCCGTGTTGAAAAGTACAGTTTCCCCTTTCCCCTGTTATCTGTTACGATTGTATCAAAATAAATACAATCCGTCCCTCCCCCATATGGGGGATTTCATGTTCTCTCAAAAAAAGAAACGGCACCGAAGGAGGCCATCCTTGGTGCCGACTTTGGGTATTAACATATTCAATTGTTTTTATAGGCCGGTATGAAGCAGAAGGGTGAGGACAAATACCGGACTGCTTTCTATCTGCATGCTGCCGCCCGCATCTTCCACGGTTTTACGAAGAGCAGCAAGTCCTCCGGTTTCTTCGATCCTCTTTTTCGGAGGTTCCCCATTATTTGTAAAGACCGCTTTCAGCCTGCCCCTTTCTTCTGAAATCGTAACGGAGAGCTCATCTCCTCCCGCATGCCGGACCGCATTTGCTGCACACTGGAGGATCGCCTGGCTAAGGATCTCCCGCACAGCGCCTGACTCAGAGGCCGTTCCCGCTTTTGGAACCTCTCCGTCAATCGTAACATGAACCCCGATCCGCTCTGCAACCTGGATAGCATGTTCAAACGGATCCGAAAGATTTTCCGACTGCTCTGCCTCTCCGATAAGGAACCGGTTATTGTATTCCAGCATTCGCAAAAGTTCCGTCTCATCCACATCTCCCGGATGGTCCAGATAGTATTTTCCTGTCAGAAGGACATTCCCCATCTGGTTATGTACCGTTGTCCGCGCATTCATCACTTCCCGTGCGATTCGAAGACTTCTCTCTCCTGCGCTGACCAGTTTCATCTTCGCATATATGTCCTGAAGATGACGGTTCTTTTCCGCAAGTTCTTCCTTCATATGATAAAGTTCCGTCATATTGGCAGCTAAGATCTGGACAAAGTCTTCAGAACCCTCGGAAAACGATTCTTTGGAAAACATCCAGACTTCCTGATCCCTCATGATGACAAAGACGTTTCCTTCCCGTTCGTCCCCCTTTTCGCAGATTTCTTCCCAGAAAGTTTTTCCGTCAGTCAGAGGTGCCCCGGTCAGGGAACTGCTCAGCTCATTCATTTTCAGGTTGACCAGACGAACCTCTCCTTCCGCTTCGCAGAAACAGATTCCTGCAGGAAGAAGATTGACTGTCTCAACGACAGCCTCTCTGCCCGGATGACTGTTTCGATAGCGCACATTTCTCCACAATTCCAGAAGACTCAACACAAGCAGAACCCCTTCCGCACAGAAATAGACGAACCAGGGAAGCATAAAAAAGAATCTCTGATAAAAATACTCGATCGGCCTGTGTACTTCAATATAGTGCAGCATGCTGCAGTCCACGAGAACAAAAAACAGTAAAAGGCAGAAGAGAAAAAGGATACATGAAAAGAAGATGTATCGTAATCCCTTCTTAAACCGGAATTGAAAGATCAGGTTGATCAGCTGCAGGACAACCAACAGCAAAGCAAGCACACTGATAAGATGCCACGGAAGTTTTCCTACAACATCGAACAGGATCATCATATGCTTTCACCTCCCATCCGTATCCGAAGGATCAGCTGACCGTCTTCCGCCTTCAGTTCTGATGGAAGTGTAAATGAAGAAAGATCCAGCGTTTTTTCCGAATCGCACATCAAAAGCAGCCCGCCATTATCCAGGCTGACCCATGCCTCGGTGGTTATGCCCGGAAGCTGTTCCATCGCAGCTTCAAAACATTCATACAACGCTATCGCGCTTCGGCAGGGGAATTCCTCTCCTGTTCGCAGATCCACTGCAATATTGACTCCGAGATAATGCAGATAATGGGCAGACTCTGTGATGGCA
>CAZOHB010000113.1:0-8500 GCA_964579345.1 uncultured Parasporobacterium sp. | reverse complement strand
TCGATGAGACGATCGTATTCGCTTCACTGACGAAGGAAAACATGAAAGATATCATCGAGATCCTTCTGAAGGAATTCAAGGACCGCGCAAAGGCACAGCTGAATCTGAAGATCCGCGTAGCAGACAGCGCGAAGCAGTTCCTGGTAGATCAGGGCTATGATCCGAAATACGGTGCCCGTGCGCTGAAGAGAAAGGTGCAGTCGCTGCTGGAAGATAAGATCGCGGAAGAGATCCTTTCCGGAAATATCAGGGAAGGGGATACCGTCAATATCAAAAAACTGAAAGATAAGAGCGAACTGACCTTTACTGTTTCCAAGCCGAAAACGGCGGCGAAAGGCGATACAAAGAAAACAGAAACAAAACCAAAAAGCAGAGAAAAAGCTGCGCAAGTAAATAAATAAAATAAACGGACAACAATATGGCAAAAGCAAAAGACACCATTTTTTTCTGTAAAGAATGCGGCTTTGAGAGCGCGAAATGGGCGGGACAGTGTCCTGCCTGTCATGAGTGGAACACATTCGTAGAAGCTCCGGCCCAAAAAGAAGCAAAAGGCGGCGGCGCACGTGCAAGAGTCGGCCGGATTTCCGGACAGGTGAAACCGGTGCATATGAACGAGATCGAAGCTACTGCGAGTGTCCGTACAAAAACCGGTATGGAAGAATTCGACCGTGTATTAGGAGGAGGGATCATCAAAGGATCCCTCGTTCTTGTTGGTGGAGATCCGGGTATCGGAAAATCCACCTTGCTGACGCAGCTTTGCAAAAACTTAAGTGATAACGGAACGAAGGTTCTTTATATTACGGGCGAGGAAAGTCTGAGCCAGATCAAGCTGCGCGCTGACAGGATCGGAAGCTTTTCGGATCAGATGACGCTGCTTGCTGAGACGGATCTTGAAGAGATCGAAGGTGCGATCCGTTCGGAACTGCCTGAGGTCGCGATCATCGACTCGATCCAGACCATGTACAGCGCACAGACCCCGGGAGCCGCGGGAAGCGTCGGACAGGTACGAGAATGCACGAACCTGCTGATGCAGATCGCAAAGGGGCTCGGCGTCAGTGTTTTTGTGGTTGGACATGTAACAAAAGAAGGCGTTGTGGCAGGACCGCGTGTGCTTGAACATATGGTCGATACCGTGCTGTATTTTGAAGGCGATAAACACGCATCCTATCGTCTGCTGCGCAGCGTGAAGAACCGCTTCGGATCCACCAACGAAGTCGGTATTTTTGAGATGCGCTCCGAGGGGCTTGCAGAAGTAAAAAATGCTTCAGAGTTCATGCTTTCGGGAAGGCCTGCACAGGCTTCCGGATCGATCGTTTCCTGTTCGATCGAGGGGACGCGCCCGATCCTTTTGGAGATTCAGTCACTTGTCGCAAAAAGCGGTCTTGGAAATCCGAGACGGTCTTCTTCGGGAATTGACTATAACCGCATGAATCTTCTGATCGCAGTTCTGGAGCGGAGGCTGGGTTTTCGCTTTTCGGAATGCGATGCGTATCTGAATGTTGTCGGCGGCATCCGTGTCAATGAGACGGCGCTGGATCTTGCCGTGATCATCGCGCTTGCTTCGGCTTATCTGGATTTTGTTGTTGATGCGGGAACCGTCGCGATCGGCGAAGTCGGTCTTTCCGGAGAAGTAAGAAGCGTCAACCAGATGGAAGCGCGGGTAAATGAGGCAAAGAAGCTCGGTTTTAAGCGCTGCCTGGTTCCGAAAAATGCCCTTGCATCCTTGAAATCCGTCAGCGGAATCTCGCTGATTGGTGTAGAGAATGTGAAAGAAGCAATTAACAAAGTGAAAGAATAGTGGTATAATTCATCAGTTGTGTTTTGAAAATCCGGAAATAGGGCAAAAATACCTTTCTTACGGATTTTTACACAAAAAAGAAGACCATCCGGATGGACAGTCTTCTTTCCAGGGGAAGAGAGATTCGAACTCCCATGAACGGTTTTGGAGACCGTCATACTGCCATTGTATGATTCCCCTAAGGCACGAGTTATTTTATATCACAATGTGGTTTGCTGTGTCAAATGGTTTTCGCACAGAAATGCAAATTCGCTCGGAGGGTAAGAAGTTGATTCGAGTAAAAAAGACAGTCGGTTTTCTGCTGACCCTTATAATTTCTGCGGTATTTCTGCTCAGCGTTCCTGCGGGAAACGCGAGGTTTGCGTATGCAACGGCAGAGGAAGGAAAGAGCGTAGGAGTCGATGTTTCTGCTTATAATGGCAAGATCAACTGGGCGAAGGCAAAGTCGGAAGGCATCGAATTTGCGATCATCCGGATCGGCTGGGGAGACGACCTGAAAAATCAGGACGATGACATGGCCGCCTATAACATGCAGCAGTGCGAAAAATACGGCATTCCTTACGGCGTGTATATTTATTCTTATGCGCTGTCGAAAAGGGAAGTAGACAGTGAAGTGGAACATACCATCCGCATGATCAAAGGACACGATCCGCAGCTCGGGATCTGGTTCGATATGGAGGATGCGGACGCCTATAAATACAACAATGACTTTAATCCTTACACACACGGAAAGCAGCTGACGAACTTCTGCCTGCGCTTTCTGAGAAAAATGAAAGAAAAAGGCTACACAAATGTCGGAGTTTATGCAAATCCGGATTATTTCAACAACGTCCTGGATTATGATGCGATTTCTGCAGAGGGTATGATCTGGCTTGCGCACTGGTATGTCAGCGCTCCGGGATACAGCTGTGTGATGTGGCAGTACTCCGCAGAAGGAACGGTCAAGGGGCTTTCGGGTGTCTTTGACATGGATCTGATCTTCAAGGGAAGCCCGCTTTTCAAAACCGTGACCGGCGGAGTGGATTCGGCGACGATCTATACAAGAAAAGCCGGAGCCGAGATCCTTTACGGCGATATCAACGGAGACGGAGCAGTCGATCTGAGCGATCTCGCTCTTTTGAAAAAACAGCTCCTCGGACGGACGGTGCTGACCGGAGATGCCCTTACCTGTGCCGATGTAAACCGGGATGGGGAAGAGGATATCGTAGACCTTGCGATGATCCGTCAGGATGTTCTCGGAGAGATCGATCTGATCGCAGAACAGAAGGCAAAGAAGAATGCAGCTGAGAAGGAAACGTTTACTGAGCCGGAAACTTCTGAAGCGGAAGAGACGTCAGCCGAAGAAGAGACAGCTGCTGAAGAAGAACTTTTAGAAGAATCTTCAGACTCAGAAACAGAGAATTCTTCCGGGGCGGAATGATGATGAGAAAAGTTTTTTGCACAATCTCCGGACTGCTTGCGGCTTTGTGTATTTGCCTCGCGTTTTCTGCTCCTGCTTTTGCAGACGGAATCTCCGTAAAACCGGATGTCACATCAGTTACAGAGGGCGAATCTTTTACCGTCACCGTAACACTTTCCGGAAACGGGATCTATGCTTACGAGATCCATGTCCGCGGAGACGACCTGCTTTTTGGAGAAACCGATGTTACGGATACTTCGGATGGCGGATCGCAGGTTTCGGTGACTGCAGAGTTCACGGCTTTGTCAGCAGGAACTGCCACGATCTCTGTAAGCGGAAGCTATTCCGACGGGAAGGTAAAATACGATGCCGGAAGCGCCAGCTGTTCCGTTAAGATCGAGCAAAGTCCGGAAAGCAGAAGCGGCGGAAACGGAAGAGCTGCAGATGCAGATAAAAACTATCGTCAGCCGGACGGATCCTATATCAACAACCGGGAACCGAAGCAGACGGAAGAAAGCGGCGAACCGGAAACTGAAACGAGCTCGATAACGGATAAGGAAACGCAGCCTGCAACCTATCCGCAGATCGAAACGCAATCTTCTGCAGCGAATCCGGCAGATCCGGGAAAAGGGACGCCGGAAAAAAGCAGCGGAAAACTCTGGATCCCTGTCGGAGGGGCAATCCTTCTCCTGATCATTGCAGCCGTGCTTGCTAATGTACTGATCCGAAAACGATGGAAACAGATCCGGGATGAAAAGCCGGAAGAAGAAATAGAAAAAAAGGAAACAATAAAGAACAAGAACCATGAGTGACCAGCAAACCCTGACAACCAATAACAACCAAATACCAACAGGCAATGTGGAAAGTGAAAGTCCGCTTTCCAATTACGCCCTGCCCGTCAGACAGGAGACGGAAGAGGAATTATTTGAAGAACTTGCCGATGCGATCCATAAGTATCATCCTTCGGATGATCTTTCGATGATCAGAAAAGCCTATCTGGTTGCAAAGGAAGCCCACGGTGACCAGCGCCGTAAATCCGGCGAGCCGTACATCATTCATCCGCTGAATGTTGCGATCATCCTTGCAAAACTGGAGATGGATAAGGAAACGGTCATCGCTGCCATTCTCCACGATGTTGTCGAAGATACCGGCATGACCCTGGAGGATGTGCGCAAAGAGTTCGGGGATGAGGTCGCGCTTCTTGTAGACGGCGTCACAAAACTGACGCAGATCAAATATACCTCGGACAAGATCGAGGTTCAGGCGGAGAACCTGAGAAAGATGTTCCTGGCGATGGCCAAGGATATCCGTGTCATCATCATCAAACTGGCGGACCGCCTGCACAACATGCGTACGCTTCAGTATATGACGCGTGAGAAACAGAAAGAAAAAGCAAGAGAGACAATGGATATCTATGCGCCGATCGCACAGCGTCTCGGAATCTCTAAGATTAAGATCGAACTGGATGATCTTGCTTTAAAATATTCGGAACCGGATGTGTTCAACAATCTGGTTGCCGAGGTGAAAGCCCGTAAGAATGTAAAAGACGACTTCATCGACCAGATGGTAGAGGAAGTCCGCAAACATATGAGAGATGCGGATATCGAGTGTGAAGTAGACGGCCGTGTTAAGCATTACTTCAGCATCTACAAAAAAATGGTGAAGCAGAACCGCTCCCTCGATCAGATCTATGATCTGTTTGCGGTCCGTATCAAGGTAGATACCGTCAAAGACTGCTATGCGGCTCTCGGAATTATTCATGAGATCTATAAGCCGATCCCGGGCCGTTTCAAAGACTATATCGCGATGCCGAAGCCGAATATGTATCAGTCGCTGCATACAACGCTGATCAGTCCTTCCGGCGTTCCGTTCGAAGTCCAGATCCGGACCTTTGAAATGCACAGAACAGCGGAATACGGTATCGCTGCACACTGGAAATATAAAGAGGGCAAGGGCGTCAATGACAAGACGATCAAGCAGAGCGAAGAAGCAAAGCTTGCCTGGCTGAGACAGATCCTCGACTGGCAGAAAGAGATGAGCAGCAATACGGAATTCATGGAATTCCTGAAAAGTGATCTCGACCTGTTCTCGGACGATGTTTTCTGCTTTACGCCGGAGGGTGATGTCAAGAATCTGCCTGCCGGATCGACACCGATCGATTTCGCCTACAGCATTCACTCCGCGGTCGGAAACCGGATGATCGGTGCACGTGTCAATGACAAGATCGTAAACATCGATTATAAGATACAGAACGGCGACCGTGTCGAGATCATCACATCGCAGAACTCCAAGGGACCGAGCATGGACTGGCTGTCCATCGTAAAAAGTCCGAGTGCGAAGCAGAAGATCAACCAGTGGTTCCGGAATGCCCTGAAAGAAGAAAATATCACAAGGGGCAAGGAACTGATCGAAAAATATATGCGGACGAAGGGCATCGATAATACCGAGATCTTCGCTCCGGAATATCAGCAGGCTGTACAGACCCGTTACAGCTGCAAAGACTGGGACTCCGTCCTTGCGGCTGTCGGCCATGGCGGCTTAAAGGAAGGGCAGGTCGTTAACCGGCTGCTTGCTGAGTATGAGAAAAAGAATAAGATCCTGAAGATCACGGACAACGATGTTTTAGAGTCTGCAACGGTTGCAAAAAAAGAAACATCAGAAGCGAAAAACCGGAACGGAATCGTTGTCAAAGGTATTCACGATGTTGCCGTGCGTTTCGCGAAATGCTGTTCGCCGGTACCGGGTGATGAGATCGTCGGATTTATTACCCGCGGAAGAGGCGTGACTGTACACAGGACCGACTGCATCAATGTTGTCAATCTGAACAGCATCGAGCGTGCACGTCTGATCGACGCCGAATGGGACAAACCGTCCTCCGCGTTTGTTGATGAAAGATATCTCGTTGAGATCAGTGTATATGCACATAACCGTACAGGACTGCTTGTCGATATTTCGAAGGTCATGTCGGAAAAAGATCTGAACGTCCTGAATATGAACGTGCGTACAAACAAACAGGATATGGCAACGATCGACATGGGATTCAAGGTCGCATCGACCGACGAACTGTCAAAGGTCATCGATAAACTGAAGATGATTGAAGATGTTGTAGATATCAATCGTAACTCCGGCTGAGATGAGAAACGAGAGCCCGAGAAACAAAGACCGGATCGTCCGGGGGAAAGAGCGAATGCAAAGGAGCCGGTTCCGCAATGTGAATCCGGCAGAAGGAGAATTTATGAGCATTAAAATTGATTGTATCCGTGTGGGAATGCTTGAGACAAACTGCTATATGGTTTACGATGATGAGATCAAAGAAGCCATTATCACCGATCCGGGCGACAATGCGGATTTCATCGCAAAATGTATCGAAGACCGCGGGGTAAAACCGGTCGCGATCTTTCTGACACATGCGCATGGGGATCATGTGATGGCAATCCCGCAGCTTCGGGAAAAGTATCCGGTTCCGGTTTATATGCATGAACTGGACGAGCCGATGCTGAATAACGGCCGCTTCAATCTGAGCAGTTTTTCGATCTACCTTGAGGATTCGGACGTCCGGCTGAAAGGCGGAGAAGAGCTGACGGTCGGCGGAATGAAAATGAAAACGATCTTTACCCCTGGACATACGCCGGGAGGAATATGCTATTATTTTGAAGACGCAGGCTTCCTGCTTTCCGGCGACACGATGTTTTACCGCTCCTGGGGAAGAACGGATTTCCCGGGCGGCTCGGAACAGGATCTGATGGCTTCGCTGCGCACCTTGCTGGAAACGCTGCCGCCGGAGACGGTCGTTTATCCGGGACATGAAATGGCGACAGATATCGCGGGTGAACGCAGGATGCATGGTTATCGGTAGGCTATATCCCCGCGATATCTGTCGCAGGGAATGCGCCACAGAGAACGCCCGTAAACGGTCGCTCTCTGCTGCACAGGGAATGCACACAAATTTGCAGTGGAAAGCACTTCGTGCTGCAAATTTGGCGCCGTACAGCATAGCTGTACTATTTAAAGGATTAATCAAGTAATAAACATAAAAATATGAGAGGAACAGGGAATCAATGATTACACAGGCACCTAGAGGAACCGCTGACTGGTACGGAAAGGAAATGGCGCGGAGAGAAATTGTAGAGGCGATCTGCAAGAAAACGGCCGCAGCTTTTAATATCAAACAGATCATGACGCCGATGTTTGAACACACGGTCCTTTTCCAGCGCGGCGTTGGAGAAACGACGGACGTTGTACAGAAAGAAATGTACACCTTTGAAGATAAAGGCGGACGAAGCATCACACTGAAACCGGAAGGAACGGCCGGCGTGATCCGCGCGTATATGGAACACAGTATGTATGCGGAGAGCGGTCTGACCAAACTGTTTTATATTACACCGGCGTTCCGTTATGAGAGACCGGCGAGCGGACGTCTTCGCCAGCATCATCAGTTCGGTGTGGAATATATCGGATCTTCCAGCCCGATGGTTGAAGTTGAGCTGATAAGTCTTGTAAAACGGATCACGGAAGAGCTTGGATTAAAAGAGATTTCCGTACATATCAATTCCATCGGCTGCGCAAACTGCCGTAAGGAATACAACAAAGCGCTTCTTGCTTATCTGAATGAGCATAAAGACGGTCTTTGCAAGACCTGTCTGGACCGCATGGAGCGGAATCCACTCCGTGTTCTGGACTGCAAAGAAGAAAGTTGTCAGGCAATCGTAAAGGACGCTCCGCGTACGATCGAATATCTGGATGACGAGTGCAAGGCGCATTTTGAAGAACTGCAGAAACTGCTGGACGCAGTCGGAATTCCTTATGAAATCGATACCGGTATTGTCCGTGGTCTGGATTACTATACCCGAACCGTATTCGAGTTTGTAAACAAGGATGGTTTCACGCTTTGCGGCGGCGGACGTTATGACGGACTTGTAAAAGAGATCGATGAAAAGCACGACATTCCTTCGGCAGGATTCGGTATGGGTCTGGAGCGGATCTTATACTTCCTGGATCTGGAAGGCATCGATATCGGCGGTGTACAGCCACCGGATCTGTATGTCGCAATGATGAAAGATGTACAGACGGAAGGCTTCCGGATCGTAAACGCGCTTCGTCAGCAGGGAATCTCCGTTGAGACCGATTATCTCGACAAGTCGATCAAAGCGCAGATGAAGTATGCGAATAAGATCCACGCACCGTTTGTTGTCGTACTCGGCGCGGATGAGATCGCAAACGGCAAGGTCCGTCTGAAAAACATGGCAGAGAATAGAAGTGTTCCAATCTGATTGCAGTGATAAAGATAGTATAAAATTATTGAA
>CAZOHB010000112.1:0-8514 GCA_964579345.1 uncultured Parasporobacterium sp. | reverse complement strand
TAACAGTCATCGTGTATACGAACCGGGAAACTGATAAAGCCTGGTTCACCGATGGGGAGAGTCAGCGAACGAATTCATACAGCGAGCAGGTGCCGCTGAATGAAAATGTGGCAGATTATCTTTACCTGCCGGAATATGACAGCAGTGAAGTCTCATTTGTCGAATGGTCTTTGGATAAGGATGCCGATCCTTCTGATGTCAGCGGCACATTTGAATATTATGTCGATGAAAACTCGCCGGATCCGCTTGAGGTTTATGCAATCTGGAAAGATGCGATCCATATTACTTTGGATGCAGGGGAAGTGGGATATTTTTACGACGAAGGAGAGCCGGTAGGAAGTCAGAGCCTGAATGTCTTTCCGGATGATTCCATATCTCTTGATACTCCATACAGCACGAATCCTTTTGCAATTTTTGAGGGATGGTTTGATGCGTCCGGGACGCAGTACGAAGAGATCTCGGGATCTTCTTTTGCAACAGACACCACGCTTTATGCAAAGTGGAACATTCCGGAAATAACAGAGATTTCTTACGGGGAAATGTTTGCTGTATCAGGAACAGGCAGCGAATGTAAGTATTATAAATTCACTGTACCGGAAAACAGATACTATAAGCTCTATACATCAGGAAACACCCGGTACAACGAAGATTATGATTACGAGGAATCCATATGCGAACCATCGCTGGAGCTGTATGATGAATATGGAAATATCCTTAGTTCAAGTGAGCGTATTGAGAACGACAACATCAAGATTCTGGCAGAACTGGAGAGTGGAAGACCATATTATCTGAAAGCCTGGGATTACCGGAGTTCTGATGAATATTCCTTTACGGTTCATTTTGAAACGGCAGAGATGGCGACTGTGACATTCCATGCACAGGGCGAAGCATATCTGAATCAGGTTTGGAATTCGGACACAGAAGAATATGAGATTATCCGTGAGATGACGAGTGTCCTTGAAGAGGGATCAACGATCGATCCAGGGTTACAGTATGCCTATAAAGAAAACACAGAGGATGGGAAAGAGTTTATCGGTTGGTCCACACAGCCGAACGCTTCCCTCCCGGAACAAAATATAACGGTATCCGAAGGATTGAATCTTTATGACGTCTGGGGAAGTTATGTGACCGTCAACTATGTTCCTGATTATGAAAAAGGCGGGTACATGGATGGCTCGGATGAGTATCAGGTTGTTTCCGGTTCGGCCTTTAATCCGATCGTTCCGGGTAACGATAATGACCTCTACGAATTCGAGGGCTGGTATACGGAGCAGAACGGTAAGGGTACGAAACTGGATGAGACCTTTGTTGTAACGGAAAACATGACCGTTTATGCAAACTGGGTTGTAAACCTGGAAGCAGAGGCACTGAGTCTGGATACTCCGGTGCAGATTAGTGGAAATAATGGTGATGAACACTGGTTTTCCTTTACGCCGGCGGAGAATGGATTCTATAAGTTCTATTCGTTTGATAATACTATGGGCTCCGAGGAAGACGGTGAATACTACACTCCGTATGCGAGTCTTTATGACAGCAATCTGAACTATCTGGATTCAGACAGTTATACGGGACCGCATAACAACTTCAGTATGCTGAATGAGCTTACTGCTGGACAGACTTATTATTTTAAGGTAACTGAGGATGAAGGCTGGAGCAATTACCATTTCAAGGTCATGATTACAAAGCCGGAAATGGTAAATGTGACCTTCTATGCAAATCATGAGGGAGCATATTTCTATGATCCGGAGAGCGGAAATCAGGTGCCTTCACGGACTCAAAAATGTGAGGCGAATGTGCGGATCAGTTCTTATACCACACCGAATCTTGATTCCAGTGGTTACGCGTTTGTCGGCTGGGCATTGACTGAGGATGCGACGGAGCCGGCAGATATGTATGAAATAAAGGCGACAGAAGGCCTTGCATTATATGGCGTCTGGAAGAAAAATGTGACGGTTACGATCCATCTGAACAACCCGGAGGATTACGAGTCCGGAAATGCATATTTCTACGTTTATAATCCATCGACCGGAGAAGAAGAACCGTCGGATACGAATACTTACACGTATACGGAAGGATCGGAGTTTTACTCATGGAATTTAACGAGCCCAAATTATAATATGGAGAATGTGACCTATGAGTTCAAGGGGTTCTCGGAAGATCCAAACGCGAAAGAGCCGCAGGAAACATTCGTGGCACGAGAGGGCATGGAACTCTACTGCATCTGGGCGAAATATTATACGATCAGTTATGATGCAACCGACGGCTATTTCAGAATGGACGGCGATACACCTGTAACAACCTATTCTTCCGGCTATGCAGAGGGTTCGAAGTTTGTCGGTACAGAGGTTTATCATACGAACCCGTTTGCAAGCTTTGAAGGCTGGTATACGGAAAAAGATGGCGGAGAAAAATATGACAGCAATACAGTCATCAGTGGTGATGTTACGCTGTATGCGCACTGGGAAATCGTTGAGCCGATCGGGATCGATCATGGCGTTCTGACCCAGGCAGTTTCTGAAAAGAATAAAATCGTTTACACGTTTACACCTGCAGAGACCGGAACCTATTCCTTTACAACTGCGGATGTGGATTATCAGGTTCCAAATGTAATTTTATACAACAGCAATCATGAAGATGTGACAGCGCAGCTGGGAACAGTCACGGAGGTTAATTCAGACTGCAGCAATGTGGTTCTGATCTGCAACCTGACAGCCGGAGAAACGTACTATCTGGCATTGTCAAATCACACCAACTATGGGTTCCGTTATCCGATTAAGATCCAGCAACTTAAGACGGCAAACGTGATCTTTAGAGCGAACCGGGAGGGTGCCGCTTTCTATCTGGGAGAAGAAGATCAGGCAGAAACCCTGCAGAGAACCGGTGCGGTTGGAACGCGGATCACCAATATTGATGTACCGGAGACGAACGAGGCGAATATCCGCTTTGCTGGATGGTCGGAAGATCCGGATGCATCTTCGGGAAGCAATTTTTCTTCCTGTCTCGTCAAAAAAGATACAACATATTACGCTGTCTGGAAAGAGACAACCGGGGTTACGTTCCATGCAAATAATGATAATGCTTATTATGATACCGATGAGGATGAGGATGGAAATGTAAGCTATATTCGTACTTATTCGTATAATTATGATATCGGAAGTGTTATCAATTCCGATGATGGACATGAGTTTAATGTTTCCGGTGATTACACATTCCTCGGATGGGCTTCGACGGCAGATGCGACAGAGCCGGAGGAAAACATTGTCGTAACAGCAGACATAACCGATCTGTACGCCGTCTGGCAGGAAGGCGTTGCTCCGCCTGTTGGACCGGAACCGGATGAGATCACGATTGAACTGAATAAACAGACGATGCTGACGACAGAAAGCAATGCCGTCTGGCTGAAATTTACGCCGGAAGAGAGCGGGCTTTATACGATTGAATCCACAGGAAATTATGATTCCTATGTGGAGTTGTACCGGGAAGGGAAGACGGGATCCAGAATCGCATATGACGATGACGGCGGTTCTTACGGAAACAACTTCAGACTGTCTTATGAACTGGAAGCAGGCGTGACTTATTATTACAAAGCAAGATTATACAATGAGTCACGATATGGTTTTTCCTATTCCGTGCTTCTTACAAAGCCGGCAACCTTTAACGTGACGTTTGATGTTAATGCAGAGTCTTTGGAAGAGGCCTGGTTTGCGGATGATGCAGGTAATCACAGTCTGACGAAGGTGGAGACGTATGTCGAGAACGACATCGTTTCCTTCTCGGAATATTCTTATCTGATTCAGCGTGCTGAAAACAACAAGAAATTTGTTGGTTGGTCGGAAGATCCGGACGCGGAAACAGCAGGATACAATATCCGAGTTACGAAGGATATGACCCTGTACGCGATCTGGGCAGACAGAGTTTCTGTGACATTTGATATCAACCGGGCCGACGGTAACGCCTGGTTTGAAGATGATGTGAACAATGACAAACAGTCTTCTTATGAGTTGTCATTTGTTAAGGATGCAACAATCAGCCGCTATAATGAATCGGAGTATTCAGTCAGAACTGCAAATGGCAGCAGATTGACATTCCTTGGCTGGTCGGAGGATCCGGATGCGACGGTACCGACTTCTTCCATTTCGGCAAGAGAAGGGCTGAAGCTGTATGCTGTATGGGGAAATAAGATCCTTGTCACGTATGAGGCTGATGGAGGCATCTTCCCGGATGGACAGTTGATTCAGGCCAGACTGTTTGATGCAGGAGACGGGTTTGATTATTTTGATTCCCCGATCTGCTATGACGAAACAAAAATGTTTGCAGGATGGGCAACAACGACAGGTGCAGAGGAGCCTGATATCGATGATGACACCAAAATCGAGGAGCCAATCACGGTCTATCCGGTATGGAAAGAAAAAGTAACGATCACATATGACGCGAACGGTGGACGCTTCGACGGAGAATCATCCTTAGTTACAAGAGAATATGTGAAAGGCTCCAGAGTATACCTGGATGATGATAATCTGTATTATCCGGGCGGAACGAAGTACTTCGATCATTGGGAAGACGAGGCAGGAAACCGGTATGAGGAATATATGACTGCCGGTCAGGACCTGACCCTGAAAGCAGTATGGGGTAACCTGATCGTTGTTACTTATGATGGAAATGGCGGACTGATCGATGGTAATGCAATCTATACTTCAAGCCGAAGAGAAGGCAGTTCTTTTGAGAGAATGTCCTGTATCGATCCGAATGGTGAACAGCTGCTGCTTGGTTGGTTCAGCGCACCGGAAGGCGGTACCGAGTATACAGAAATGACACAGCTGAATGAGAATGTGACGGTATACGCACACTGGAAAGCAGGTCATAAGATCGTCTTTAATGCAAACGGCGGATACTTCCCGGATAAAGGTAATGCGGAGTCGGTTCCGGTTGCATTTGAAGAGAACGCTTTCTTTGTACCTTACTTTAGTCGTGACGAGGTAAGAAACACAGATCCGACGAAAGGTTTTGCAGGCTGGGCGGTAACGCCGGATGCGACCTTAGCTGATGTCATTGGAAGATATGAGGCGGCAGGTAAGTATTCGGAAGTTTATGCAGTCTGGGGTAAGATAATTCAGGTGACATATAATGGAAATGGAGGCCTGATCTGGGGAGAACTCCCAACGTATACGGAAACATATACGGAAGGAGATCCCTTTGATTCCAACAGCGCTTATTATGATGGTGAAGGCAGCTTTGTGTTCGACGGCTGGTATACATCTCCGACCGGCGGCACGCAGATTACCGAGGATACCGTTCTTACGGAAGATCTGACGGTTTATGCGCACTGGAGAGAAGTCAATCGGATTAAATTTAATGCGAACGGCGGCTATTTCTATAATGATCCGACAAGTACTTCTCAGTACAGAAATTATGAAAAGGGAAGCAAGATCAATAATCTTGTCCCGGCATATTCAGCAAATCATCCGGATCAAACGAAGGTTCTTGCAGGCTGGGCTACTACGCCGGATGCAACGGAACCGAATGTTATTGTTGGCGTTACTCCAACCGATGGATTGAATGAAATCTATGCGGTATGGACTACAGGACTTAAAGTTACGATCCATGCAAACGGTGGATACTTCTCTGAAGGAAATAAGACTACGGAAACAAAAGTACTTTATGTTCCTGCAGGTACGGTTGTAATGGATCTGCATGTCTACAATACACATGCCATGATTGATGATGACCATAAGGAAGACCGTTATATGCGTTCCTATACAAAAGATGGAGAGGCGATAAGCTTTGACACGGAACTTTCTGACGGGACAGAGCTGTATGTTGTCTGGACGGAGCTGGTTGATGTAACGTTACATACCGGAGACGGACTGATCTATGATTATCAGAAGGATGGATATACGGATACCTTTGTTGCGAAGTATGGAAAAGGTGACTTCGTCCGCATGGGAGTGAATATGTATGAATCCGTAAAACCGAATGATCCGGCGAAAGCATTTATCGGATGGAGTACAGATGGTACAGAGGCAGGAATCGTAAAGACAATCGAGGTAGTTCAGGGTCTGGACTTATATGCGGTATATAAGAGCGGATATACGATCACAGTGGAAACGCCTGATCCGTCCCAGGGTAGAATTAACGGCAGTGTTAACGGAACTTCCTTCTCTGATGAGACAAGTGTATCCTTTGTCTGGGGTAATGGTCTGCAGCTTTCCGATCTGAATCTTCATACGTATAGTATGAACGGATATGTATTCCTTGGATTTTCGACGACAAAGGATGAAAGCGGGCTGGTAGACAAAACTTATAAACCGTCTGCAAACGGAGTTTTGTACGCAATATTTGCAAAGGGAATTTACATTACGTTTGTTGCAAACGGCGGTGTCTTTATGAGCAGGATCGATGAGGTCAATGACGGTAGTTCATATCTCTCGGTTCCAGTGAAGACCGGCGAAAAAATCGGAAATGTCGAAACTCCGGTTCATGAAAGCAAGAGCTTTGCAGGCTGGAAACAGTACGGCAAAGATGAAATTATAGATGTCACGAATATCGTTCCGACCGAACATATGCAGTTTATAGCAGTATGGGAAGATAAGCCGCATGAGCATACGGCCGGCGCAGTAGTTGTTGAAAACAGAGTAGAGGCGACCTGCGAAGAGGCTGGTCATTATGATAATGTGACCTACTGCACTATCTGCGGCAAGGAAATGACGCGGGAAACGGTTACGATCCCGGCGAAAGGACATCAGGCAGGAGAAGCGGTTGTTGAGAACAAGGTAGATGCGACCTGTGTGGCAGAAGGCAGCTACGATCTTGTAACCTACTGCAGCGTCTGCAAGAAAGAGCTTTCGCGAGAGAAGAAAGTGGAAGCTGCTTTAGGCCATAGCTGGGGTGAGTGGACGGTTGTGACTCCGGCGACAGAGACGGAAAACGGTCTTGAGAAACGTGTCTGCAGCAGATGCGGAGAAGAAGAGACACGCGTGATCCCGATGATTGGACACGTACATAGTCTGACGTATCACGCTGAGGTTCCGGCGACCTGCCAGAGCGAAGGCAAGAAGGCTTACTGGGAGTGTACAGAGTGCAAAAACTTATATCTGGATGAAGCGGCAGAGCAGCAGGTAACGGAAAGTGATCTTATTGTTGCGAAGACGGCACATACGCCGGCAGCAGCGGTGAAAGAAAACGAAGTGGCAGCAACCTGTGAAACTGCGGGAAGTTATGACAGTGTCATCTACTGTGCAGTTTGCCATGAGGAACTTTCCAGAACAACGGTGACGGTTCCTGCAGCGCATAAGATCGCAGTAGTACCTGCTAAGGCGCCGACGCTTACCTCTGACGGATGGATCGCGCATTACGAGTGCACCGTCTGCGGTAAGTTCTTCAGTGATAAGGAGGGTGTTGTTGAAGTCACTGCGGATATGATCCGGATTCCGAAGCTGATCGACATCGCTGCGGCAGAGGTTACCGTAAAGGCCGTTACCTATACCGGTTCGGAACTGAAGCCGGCGCCGGTGGTTACGCTGGACGGACAGACGCTGAGCGCGGGAACTGATTACTCGGTTTCTTATGAAAATAATAAGAATGCCGGAACAGGAAAAGTTATGATCAGCGGAACAGGAAAATACGGCGGCACAATTACGAAGTCCTTCACGATCAACAAGAAAGCGCAGACGATGACGGTGAAAGCGGTCAAGAAGACTGTGAAGAAGGCGAAAGTCAAGAAAAAAGCCCAGGTCGTTAAAGGCGCGATCACAGTAAAGAAGGCACAGGGCAAAGTAACTTACGCAAAAGTTAAAAAAGGTTCTTCCAAGAACCTGACCATCAACAAGACGACCGGAAAGATCACGGTGAAGAAAGGAACCAAGAAGGGAACCTACAAGATCGTTGTCAACGTAACGGCAGCAGGAAACGGAAACTTCAAGAAAGGAACGAAGAAAGTAACCGTTAAGATTGTTGTGAAGTAAGTCACGATGCCTGGCCAATATCGAGCTGGAAAAGCTGATTGGATTATGCGGATCAGGAAACGCGGAGCTGAAAATGCAGATCAGAGGCGCTGATTGGATAATGCAGTTGGATAGCAATTGAATAATAAAGTATGCAGGGACCGGGAAACCGGTCCCTGATTTGTTGTGAGGACGGAGATTGTTGGCTGTCTTCTATATGATTATCTTAAAAATAGAATCGAATATATTATGGGACTGGCTTTTAGGCAAAAGTTCCGCATTTATGGAAAAACATAAAATAACGGAATAGTCAGGTATCCGTAAAAAGAGAAATCTTTTGAAATGCGGAACTATTAAGACTAAAACAGTTCCGCATTTATGAAAAAGCATTAATTAACGGAATAGTTAGGTATCCGTAAAAAGAGGATTTTTCTGAAATGCAGAACTATTTGGTATTTGCCAGAGGGAAATGCCGCCTCTCACCAAAACGTTCAAACAAAAGTTTTGTGTATACACAAAAAAAACTATCTAAGTACTGATAGGTATGGTATAGTTTTATAATCTTTTTTCAAGC
>CAZOHB010000111.1:0-8524 GCA_964579345.1 uncultured Parasporobacterium sp. | reverse complement strand
CGGGAGCGGCGGCCGTTGCGGTCCATGGAAGAACGCGGGAAGATTTTTATCACGGAAAGGCCGACTGGGAGATCATTGCCAGAGTCAAAGATGCGGTAAAGATCCCTGTGATCGGAAGCGGCGATATCTACTGCGGCGCAGACGCGAAACGGATGCTCGAAGAGACCGGCGTGGATGCTGTCATGATCGCGCGCGGAGCAAGAGGAAATCCGTGGATCTTTTCACAGATCAAAACGTATCTGGAAACCGGCAGGGAGGCGGAAAAGCCTTCACTTGAGGAAGTGCGGAAGATGGTGCTGCGGCATGCTGAGCTCATGATCGATTACGCGGGAGAAGACGCCGCGATCCGTCAGCTCAGAAAACATGTCGGCTTTTATGTAACCGGCTACCGCGATGCGGCGCGCATGCGCCGGGAGATCAACGTCTGCCGGACCTTCGAAGAATTTCAAAAAGCACTGGAGAACTGGTGATTTATTTACAAAGAACCGGCCCCTGGGTAAAAACTGTCCCTTGGGTGAAAAAGCGGGAGGGAATCGAAATTCCCTCCCGCTGTGTTATACAGGTTGATGTATGATGATAGGTTCTTAGAATCCTAAAGCATCTTTAAGAATATAGTCTTCAATATCTACGAGGTAGTCCTCGGAGGTTTGGCATCCGTAGTAGTTACTGAGATACGTAGATAAATCATATCCATCAGAAAAAGCAGCATTCCAAACATCACCACCATCTTCGTCATAGCTGATACGATAATATTCATTACCCTCAACAACTTCCGGATTTGTTCCACGCTCTGTCACACCGCTGAAATCAAGCGCGATGTCTTCGATAATGGCTTCGTTTCCTGCATAGTCAACGACATCCACTCCGATAACGTCACCGTCAGCAAGTCCTGCATCCTGAAGATCACGAAGATCAACAACATAAGATGAGGTTGTGCCACGCTCTTTCTCGTTCGGGGTATAGAGACCTCCGATAGCACCAGAGTCACCAAAGATGCCTGCAGCCTGGATATAATGGTTATCTTTCAGCTTGATCACAAGGTAGTTGCCTCGGCAGGTTGCGCTGATCATTTCCGGAGCCTGCTTGTCGACAGAGATCGGATATACGCAGCTTTGTTCCACACCGTCAATAACGCCGGTTACTGTATAAAGGTATTCACCTTCCGGAATGCTTTCTTCGATGATCCAGCCTTTCTCAGCATAATCCTGCCATAAGGTACCGCTGTTTGCATCGTAGAACGCTTTTCTTGCATTTTTGTTTTCCTCTTTATATAGAGGATTACCTTCTGCGTCATAAATAAGATTGCCTTCTGCATCAGTCAACTGATAAGTGATCTTTGATGCGTTTCTTAGAAGTGTGCTGAATGCGGTGATCGCACAGCCCTCTGGCTCTCCGGTAATTGCGATCTTATCAAAGTCAGCGATCATTGCCTGGCTGTAGTTATTCAGGCCGAGTCCGTAGAAAATTTTATCGCCCATGGTTTCAAGATCATACTGAGCCAGGTAGCTCTGTGTACGATAGACATAATCACCTGTTGGATCTGAGTAGAAGGACTCGTCGAACATTGCAGGTGCAGCCCAGTCGCCGTAGAAGCCGACGAACGGGATGGAAAGTTCCGGTCCTGCAGTCTCATCCGCCGGAGTCAGGCGGATGAAGCCTTCCACAAAAGCTCCTGCCGGATAATAGGTATCCAGCATTTCTTTTCCGGCGTCTGTCAGAGCAATGTTCGCAGTGACAGTCTGATCTTCTGTACCAAGCGTTACGGTTTCATCAGCTGTGATCGCAACTTTCTGCGTAATTGTTTCTCCTGCTTCGTCGACTGTCTCTTCCGCTTCCAGAGGCAGCGTGGTCTCCAGAATCCGGTATGCGCCGTACTGTGCATATTCTTTGTCAACGTCCAGAGTCTGTGCGGTGACCTTCATGTTGTAGGTAATATCTTCAGTTCCTTTCAGACGGTCGATCAGGAAGGAAAGATCAAAGCTTCCGTCCTGGCTCTCGCCAAGATTGATGACCGGTTTTCCGCCGTCAGCACTGTAAAGGGTAGCGGCTGTTTCGGAAGCATCTTTGAGGGATACAAGACCTGCGCCCTGTTTTCTCGGGGATGCATCATTGCCGTTCTTGTCTGCAACCGGTTTTGCAGTACTCATCAGAAGAGAGTTGACAAGGGATTTACGCTGCGGGATTGTCAGTTCACCAAAGGTTTCTTTGTTTTCTTCTACGAACTGATCCATAACAGCAGCAGCGCCTGCCATATGCGGGCTTGCCATAGAAGTTCCGCTGTAGCTTGCATAAGTATTTCCCGGTACGGAAGAGTAAATGTTTCCGCCAGGTGCGGTGATTTCCGGTTTCAGTTTCAGATCCGGAGTTACACCCCAGGAGGAGAAATCAGACATCAGTCTTTCAAACTCATCGTGGAAAACACCAACGGATGCTGGATCGAAAGAAATCTTCTTTTCTTCCAGACTCAGAAGGTACTCGCCATCTTCCTGACTAATGAAGCAGGAAGGAATGTTATGTCCGGTAACCATGCCGGTATTGGGTCCAGCCTCTCTATTGTAAACGATCATGGCGATCGCACCGGCTGCTCTTGCATTGTCTTCTTTGACGCTGAAGTTCAGTTCGCCTCTCTTGATCAGGGCGATCTTTCCGGTAAGATGCTTCAGTCCTGCTTTCTCCAGAGCTGCCGCAATATCTTCTTCGCTGCCTATACCGCAGTCAACGAATTCATAGTCGCCTTTTGGAAGCTCGGTAAATGCCGTCTCATCATTTTCAGCAGAATCATTATACTGAATCTTGTGATCTTCACCTGCAAGAATGAATCCGGTTCTTGTAGCAGTATTGTTCACGCTGGCAACAGAAGTTGCTGCCGGATAGGTAGACGGATCACCGACTGTAGCGGTGTCCGGATTCTCAGTCCACTCAAGGTCGTTGGTTCCTCCCTGATAAGCGAAGCTGTAGGAGTTACCTGCAGAAGCCATCAGGACGATGCCTGCCTCGCTGACACGATTGTAAACATCTTCCATTTCATCCGTATCTGCTTCGGTAAATCCGCAGTTGGAGCCAAGGCTCATGTTGATAACGTCAGCGCCAAGAGCGATCGTATCTTCAAGAGCTGCAAGGATATCTTCGTCATAAGCGCCCGGATCCGTGTCGGAGAAGACTTTCATGATCATGAGCTGTGCATCCGGAGCAACACCTTTGATCTCACCTGCGTTTGCAGCAACGGTACCAGCAACGTGGGTTCCGTGTGCATCTCCGCCGCTGACTTCTGTATCCCCATCTGCATAGTCATAGGTGAACGGGATCTTTGCGCTCTGGTAAACGTCAGCGCCTGTACCTTTTGCGTTGATCGGAGCTTCTTCACTTTCGATAACAGCTGCAACTGCCTCTTCTGTAAGTCTTGGTTCTGCATCCGTCATATCGCCCTTGAAAGCGTCATGCGTTGTTTCCAGACCGGTATCAAGGATCGCAACGACCTGGCCTTTTCCGGTGTAGCCGTTGCCCTGCATGATGTCGCCGCCGACGGTTACAAGGCTGTTGATCATGTTCGGCTGGATTTCCGGAATGCTGAATTTTCTGGAAAGGATGACGTTTTTAACGCCTGCCATTTTACGGATCTTCGCAACGTCTTTGTATTTTACGACAGCGGAAAAACCGTTCAGCATAACGGAATAATCCCATTTGTATTTGACATACATTTTGGTGGAGTTAATTGCTTTTTTCACTTTGTTGCGTTTTGCAAGAAGAGTCTGCGCTTTGCTCTTAGCAGCGGCAGATCCCAGATATTCCGATGCGGTGGAATAAGCCTTTTCGGAATAAGAAGAGATAAGCGGTTTGTCATCTAATTCGACAACGATATGTACCTTATCTCCTGCTTTTGGAGTATTGAATGATGCTGTGACTTTTTTCTTCATCAGTGAAGAAAGTATGCTGCCTTCATCCGGGGCAGCGATACCCGTGCTTGGAAAGGCAAAGCATACACACAACAAAACAGAGAGTATGACAGCTCCCAGTTTTTTGCTTGTTAAAATAGATTTTTTCATATGGTTGACCTCTCTAAATAAAGTGTATCGTTTCTCTTACAAACCCGACAGGTCACCCATGTACCCCGTTAGTATACCGCCTGAAAGCGCATGGGGCAAGGAAAAAACATGTATAAATAAGGTACAAAGCACCAATATTGACTTTAACTTTTTAAAGTGGTACATTTATAAAATCTTACAGATTCGACAGCGAAAAGTCTTATTCCCGTTACACGAGGAATTCTCTTTTTTACACCCAAACGAATTTCAAACAATTGAAAAGGAGAATAGAGAATACTATGAAGAAATCCAAGTATTTTAAGGGGATCCTTGGCAGCAGCATTGTAGTTGTTGTACTCTGCGTTGTTCTGTCGATGACCGTTTTTGCAGACTCCATTTCTTCGCTGATCAAATCCATTACTCTGCAAGATAATGAGACCAAGGTAGAATTTGAAGTTGTCCTGAATGCAGAAGAAGATTTTGCAGGCGCGGAATTTG
Source organism: uncultured Parasporobacterium sp. (assembly GCA_964579345.1). Taxonomy (GTDB): domain Bacteria; phylum Bacillota; class Clostridia; order Lachnospirales; family Lachnospiraceae; genus RGIG5612. Next base: position 4,004 of record CAZOHB010000111.1, on the reverse strand, counting down.
GCTTCCTGCCGTCGACGGAAGAGCTGGTATTTGAATCCCTTTCGTATGAAGACGAAGCGATCGCTGCTGCAAAACATGTGCAGACGGTGAAAAATGGCGTTCTGTTTTTCGGCTTCTTTGATGGAGATAATACATTTACGGCCGGAGAACATACAGTAGCAAAATTACAATATTCCTTCATCGGCGACGAGGATGCAGCAGTGGAACTTGCATCTTCCAAGATCGTTGTGCTGACAGAGGATGAAGATGGCAATCCGGTAACTGAAGTAAAACAGAATTCAGAAGATTTTACTGTCGAGATCAAGCGTGTGAAATCGGAAGCAGTTACCGCAGTTGTTGAAAAGATCGACGCCCTTCCGGCAGCAGAAGAAGTTACTGCAGAGAATCAGGCACAGATCGTAGAAGCAAGAGATGCTTTTGAGGAGCTTACACCGAGCCAGCAGAAACTGGTTGATACGGCTAAACTTGATGCAGCAGAAGATGCGCTGATCGCAGCTGTTGAGGCAGTCCTTGCAGAAGTACCTGCTGCAGCTGATGTAACACTTGATTCGGAAGCTGCTATCCAGGCAGCAAAAGATGCTCTTGCAGCACTCGATGAGAAATATCAGGAGCTGGTTGACCCGGCACTGATCGCAAAGATGGAAGATGCGAACACCGCTCTGCTTGAGGCAAAGATCGCAGAGGCACAGGCTGGTGCGGAAACCGACAATGCGAAGATCGCCGAGCTCCAGAAACAGCTGTTTGCAGCACAGAAAGCAGCTGCAAAAGCACAGACGGTTGACAAACTGAAAGTGAAAGCACAGAAGGGTAAGAAAGTAAAAGTTACCTGGAAGGCAAATAAAGCGGTTGCAGGATATCAGATCCAGTACTCAACCAGCAAGAAGTTCACCAAGAAGACGACGAAGACCGTAACGATCAAGAAAGCTGCAACGAAGAAGAAAGTGATCAAGAAACTGAAAGCGAATAAGAAGTACTTTGTACGTATCCGCACATTCAGCAAAGTAACAGATCTGACCACAGGAAAAGCTGTAACCGTATTCGGCAAGTGGTCCGCTTCGAAAAACTTTAAGGCTAAGAAATAATTACGGCATTCCTTAGAACTTGCAAACGGCATAGCTGCTCTCGCGGCTATGCCGTTTTTTCTTCTCTAAATATTATAAGAAAGGATGCGTTGACAAAGTGACAGGCATCATTTATAATTCTTCAAGCCTTTTAAGAGCCTTAGGGCTCTTTTAAAGTACGAAAGATTTTTGAAAGGTAGTAAGAATAATGGCAGAGCAAGGGAAAATTTTAACCAAAGCAGCTTACGAGAAACTTCAGGAAGAACTTGAGGACCTTAAGGTCAATAAACGTAAAGAAATCGCACAGAAAATTAAAGAAGCAAGAGAGCAGGGAGACCTCTCCGAGAATGCGGAATATGATGCAGCAAAAGATGAACAGAGAGATATCGAAGCTCATATCGAGGAGCTTGAGAACATTCTGAAAAACGCGGAGATCGTCGATCATAAAAAAATCGATTTCGACAAGATCCATATGGGATGCAGAGTAAAGGTCCGTGATATGGGAACGAGAAGAGAAATGACCTACCAGATCGTCTCCAGCACCGAAGTGAATTCCAGAGAGAAAAAGATCTCTTACGAATCCCCGATCGGCGCAGCGCTGATGAACAAAGAAGTAGGTGATGTAGTTGAGATCGAAGTTCCGGCAGGAATGCTGCGTTATAAAGTTTTAAACATTGAAAAAGCAGAAGTTTGATCCGATAAACTGTTGAAAAAACGGCCGTTTCCGGAAAGCGGAGACGGCCGGCTTCAATTCATAGAGAAATGACCGCCGCTATTGCAGGCAAAGAAAGTAATCAAAAATCAGTCAAAGTCAGAGATGAGGTTCAGTATGGCAGAAAAGAACAATAACCAGAATCAGCAGCAGGATGTAAATCAGCTTCTTAAGGTAAGAAGAGAAAAACTTGCCGCACTGCAGGAAGCAAATGCAGATCCGTTTAAGATCACCAAGTATGATCAGACCCACCATACCGATGAAGCGAAAGCGCTTTATGAAGAGCATGAAGCAAAACTGCTTGCAGGAAGAACGCCTGTCAATACCGAAGGTATGGAAGAGCAGGAAGCAAAAGAAGCAAAGAAGGCGGACTACAATGAGCGCAGAGCGATCATGGACGCGGATCCGATCCACGTTTCCATCGCAGGCCGTATGATGTTTAAGCGTGTCATGGGCAAGGCTTCCTTCTGCAACATTCAGGATCTGAAAGGAACGATCCAGATCTATGTTGCGAAAGACTCGATCGGAGAAGAGCCGTATGCAGGATTTAAGAAATCCGATATCGGTGATATCTACGGCGTAAAGGGCTATATGTTCCGTACCATGACCGGTGAGATCTCCATCCACGCAGAAGAGATGACGCTCCTTTCCAAGAGCCTTCAGATCCTTCCGGAAAAATATCACGGAATCACAAACACGGATATGAGATATCGTCAGAGATATGTCGACCTCATCATGAATCCGGAAGTCAAAGATACATTTGTAAAACGTTCCAAAATCCTTGCAGCGATCCGCCGCTATTTAGACGGACAGGGATTCATGGAAGTGGAAACACCGATGCTGGTAGCAAATGCCGGCGGTGCAGCAGCACGTCCGTTTGAGACCCACTTCAATGCACTGAACGAAGATCTGAAACTCCGTATTTCCCTGGAGCTTTACTTAAAGAGACTGATCGTCGGCGGTATGGAGCGCGTCTATGAGATCGGCCGTGTATTCCGTAACGAGGGATTAGATACCCGTCACAATCCGGAGTTCACGCTGATGGAGCTTTATCAGGCATATACCGATTACCACGGCATGATGGAGCTGACCGAAAATATGTACCGCTTCGTTGCACAGGAAGTGTTAGGAACCACGACGTTTAAATACGGTGATGTCGAACTCGACTTCGGAAAGCCGTTCGATGTTTTAAGCATGCGTGATGCAGTTAAGAAATATGCAGACGTTGACTGGTCAGAAGTAGACGCACTGGAAGGCGATGAAAAACTTGCAAGAGCAAGAGAGATCGCAAACGAAAAACATGTGGAATTTGAAGAGCGCCATAAAGCAGGCGATATCTTAAGCCTGATCTTTGAAGAGTATGCAGAAGAGCATCTTCTTCAGCCTACCTTCGTGATTGACCATCCGATCGAGATCTCTCCGCTGACGAAGAAGAAACCGGATGAGCCGGAATATGTAGAGCGTTTCGAGCTGTTCATCAACGGCTGGGAAATGGCAAATGCGTACTCAGAGCTGAACGATCCGATCGATCAGAGAGAGCGCTTTAAAGCACAGGAGGAAGCTCTGGCAGCAGGCGATGAAGAAGCAAACACAACCGACGAAGATTTCCTGAATGCACTGGAGATCGGTATGCCGCCGACAGGTGGTATCGGTTACGGAATCGACAGACTCTGCATGCTGCTTACGAACAGCGCAGCGATCAGAGACGTCCTGTTATTCCCGACAATGAAGTCCATCGGCGCTGAAAAGGCTGCTTCTGCTGACGCAGGAAAGGCTGCAGACGAGAACCTCGAAGAGGCAAAAGAGCACCTTGGAAACGCGCTCAAATCCGGAGCTGCAGCTGCCGCAACTTTAGGAGCAGGACTCGTTGCAAAACTCAGCGAAGCGCTCGAAGATGCAGCTGACAATATGAAATCCGAGCCAATCGACTTCTCCAAAGTGAAGGTGGAACCGCTCTTTGAAGATATGGTCGATTTTGATACTTTCAGCAAGTCCGACTTCCGTGCTGTTAAGGTCAAAGAGTGCGTAGCAGTGCCGAAAAGCAAGAAATTACTGCAGTTTACGCTGGATGATGGAAGCGGCAGTGACCGCACGATCCTCTCCGGAATTCATGCATTCTACGAGCCGGAAGAGCTGGTCGGAAAGACCTGTATCGCGATCACGAACCTTCCGCCGAGAGCCATGATGGGAATTGACTCCTGTGGTATGCTGCTGAGTGCAGTACATGAGGA
>CAZOHB010000110.1:0-8546 GCA_964579345.1 uncultured Parasporobacterium sp. | reverse complement strand
CACGGGTTCCCATCTCCGGCTGAAGCTCATAACGTGTGACCGACGGACCGGACTGGACATTGACGACTTTAGCCGCAACACCGAAATTGGAAAGGATCAATTCGAGTTTTTCAGAAACCCTTGCCAGCTCTGCATCGTTGGCCCCACGGCCTTTTCCTTTTCTGGGCGTTAGCAGACTAAGTGGCGGATAAATATATCCATCGTGTCCGTTCTTCTTACCTTTCACTGCAGCACCGGAATCAGGCTCTTCCGCAAAGTTCTTTGCCGGCGCTTTCTTTTCCTTCTCTTCCCGGATCCGGGTTTCGGAAGTAACCTTCTCTGAAGGCTTTCTTTCTCTGCGAACCGTCTTCTTCTGCTCCGCCTGCATCTCGGCGGACTGCGGTCTGGCCTCCGTAGTTTCTTTGCGGATTGCCTGCTCTTCTTCCGCTTTCACAGCCGGAGCTGTAATCTCACGGATCTCATCAATATTCGTTCTTCCCGGAACGATATCCAGGTTATTTCCAAGTCCTTTTTCTTTTGTCTGCGTTCTTAAAGAGTAGATATTTGCGCCATTCCGGAGCGGTCTGGCTTTATTGGAAGAACGCTGCAGCGCTGTCCGCGGCTTTCTTCTGCGTTTACGGGAATCAACGATCCGGATCACAACGCCTTCGTCGTCCGTCGTCTCATAAACAGGTTCGTCTTCTTCCTCCATTCTTCTGGATGAAGCTCTCCTGCGGTCTTCCTCATATGCTTCCTGCTGAGCTCTGCTTCTGGCTCTTCGGTATGCCTCTTCTTCCTCCTCTGCCTGCCGTCTGCTTCGCGGGCGCACGACCTTATCCGGTTCATCATCCCAGTCTTCCTCCTGACGGAGCGGCTTTTTAAACGTATTCCGGAACGCATCGATCAGAGGAACTTCGCATACGATGAGAAGGCAGACCAATGCAGCAAGAATTATAACGACATATGCACCGACCAGGCTTACCGCCTTCGTAAGACCCAAAGCCAGCAGGCCGCCGATAATACCACCGCCTGCCGTGCCTTCCGCACAGTCCGTAAAATATTTTACGACGGCGTAATCCTCAAAGCCTGCAAAACTGACCATATGGATAAACGCGCACAGACAGATAAAGAAGATCACTCCACAGGCGATCTTCAGGCCGCGCCTTCTTTTCGAGAACATCAAAAAGGCAACCAGCACAAACAGAAGGACCGGGAATACATAAGCTGCAAGCCCGAACAGGCCAAACTCTGCATAGCTGATCCAGCCGCCAACCTTTCCGAAAATATGGAAAAGAGACAGCTCTAAAAACAGCGCAACCGCTGCCGCAAGAATGATCTTGATCTCTTTATTTCCGCCTCTTTCCGGAGGCGTATCTTCATATCTGTAATCTCTTCTACGAGCCAAAATATAAACCTCAAAAACACAAAATGATTAATCAATATATTTTACATGGAAACGCGAGATTATTCAAGCGTTATGGGCGGCAGGGGAAATGCTTCTATAAAGAATTAAACGCCGGCATATCGAATGCCGGCGTCTTTAAAGTTCATATGGCTTTTATGATTATTTATTCGCATCCTTGATGCTGAAGGATACACGTCCCATCTTGTCCGGGCCCATGCATTTTGCTTTTACAACATCACCAAGGGTCAGAACATCTTCCACTCTCTTGATGCGTTCCGGAGCAACTTTAGAGATATGAACCATACCTTCTTTACCCGGAGCAAACTCGAGGAAGCATCCGAAATCTTTGATGGAAACGACCTTGCCTTCATAGACTCTTCCGGTCTCGAACTCGGAAACGATCGTATCGATGATCTGGCGAGCTTCTTCCAGTTTTTCTTTTTCCACACCACAGATGGAAACCATTCCGTCATCGTTGATGTCGATCTTCACGCCGGTTCTTGCAATGATCTCGTTGATGACCTTACCCTGTTTTCCGACAACATCACCGATCTTATCCGGGTCGATCTGCATGCTGATGATCTTCGGTGCATATTTGCCGACTTCTTTACGCGGCTCGGCGATAACCGGAAGCATAACTTCATGCAGGATGTAGGTTCTTGCCTGTTTCGTTCTTGCGATCGCTTCTTTGATGATATCTCTTGTCAGACCATGGATCTTGATATCCATCTGGATTGCTGTAATACCGACATCGGTTCCTGCAACCTTGAAGTCCATATCTCCGAAGAAATCCTCAAGACCCTGGATATCTGTCAGTACCAGATAGTCATCATCCGTCTCGCCCGTTACCAGTCCGCAGGAGATACCTGCAACCGGACGTTTGATCGGAACGCCTGCTGCCATAAGGCTCAGCGTGGATGCGCAGACAGAAGCCTGGCTGGTGGATCCGTTGGATTCAAAGGTTTCGGAAACCAGACGCAGTGCATACGGGAATTCCTGCTCGGAAGGGATTACCGGAAGGAGTGCTCTCTCTGCCAGTGCTCCGTGTCCGATCTCACGGCGTCCCGGAGTTCTGTTCGGTCTTGCTTCACCGACAGAGTATGCCGGGAAGTTGTACTGGTGCATATATCTCTTGGAAGTAACTTCCAGATCCAGACCGTCGATCTTCTGTGCTTCGGAAAGCGGTCCTAATGTCGTTGCTGTCATGATCTGGGTCTGTCCACGGGTGAACATTCCGCTGCCGTGTGCTCTCGGAAGCAGATCGATCTCTGCTGCGAGCGGACGGATCTGATCGATCGCACGGCCGTCCGGTCTCTTGTGATCTTTCAGAATCATTTTACGGACTGTCTTTTTCTGATATGCGTAAACAGCCTCGTCAATGCTCGGGATCCAGTCCTCATGCTCTTCTGCAAATTTCTCTGCAAGCATGTCTTTGATCTCGGAGATATTCTTATCGCGAATCTGCTTTTCGTCTGCAAATACGGCTTTTTCCATTTCTTCCGGCGGAACCAGTTCAACGATCGCGTTAGTTACTTCTTCCGGAATCTCATGGTGTTCATATTCATGTTTCTCTTTGCCGACTTCTGCGATGATCTGTGCAAAGAACTCGTTCACTTTTTTGTTCAGCTCATCAGCTGCAAAGATTGCTTCGATCATTTTATCTTCCGGTACTTCGTTTGCACCAGCTTCGATCATGATGACCTTTTCCGGTGTGGAAGCAACCGTAAGAGCCAGATCGGATACATGTTTCTGCGCGGTCGTCGGGTTGAAGATAAACTCTCCGTCGATCATTCCGACCTGCGTCATAGCGACCGGGCCATCAAACGGGATGTCAGAGATGCAAGTGGCGAGTGCGCTTCCAAGCATTGCAACCAGTTCCGGCTGGCAGTCCGGATCAACACTCATTACCAGGTTGTTTAACACAACGTCATTGCGGTAATCCTTCGGGAACAGCGGACGCATCGGACGGTCGATGACACGTGCCGTCAGAATCGCGTTTTCAGAAGGTCTTCCTTCTCTTCTTGTAAATCCTCCCGGGATTTTTCCGACAGAATACAGTTTCTCTTCAAAATCTACGCTGAGCGGGAAGAAATCGATCCCGTCTCTCGGTTTTTCGGATGCAGTCGCTGTAGAAAGAACAACCGTATCTCCATAATGCATTAAGGCAGCACCGTTAGCCTGTGCGCCTACACGGCCGATATCCACTTTCAGTGTTCTTCCGGCCAGTTCCATTTCAAATGTTTTATAGCTCATAAATCCTCCATTTCCGTACACGTCACATTGTGCGTGACTTTAAACTTCTCGGGTGGTATACCCATTTCCGTGCGCGGTGCGTGTGGCACTTGTGCCTCGCGGTGTACCCGCAGGGCAGACCCGCGCGCGACTCCTTACTTTCGTGTACAGAGGAATCCGAAACATCTGAAAATGCCATGAATTTTTCACGATCTTTTCAGAAGCTTCGGGATGCTCCTCTGCACCATTTCAAACAATACTTCTCTGCCGAATCTCTCCGATTCCTGTTTCAAAAGACAGGCTGCTCCGGCGTTTTTTCTGAAAAAGAATCTTTCTCAGACAGAACAATAGACCCGGTCGCAAGCGACCTGGTCTATTGTGAAGTTTCTGATTATTTTCTGATACCGAGTTTTTCGATCAGCTGACGATAAGCTTCGATATCTTTGCTCTTCAGATAGTCCAGAAGACCTCTTCTCTGACCTACCATCTTCAGAAGACCTCTTCTGGAGTGGTGATCTTTCTTATGAACCTTAAGGTGCTCGGTAAGCTCCTTGATTCTGTAAGTCAGGATTGCAACCTGTACTTCTGCTGAGCCAGTGTCTGCAGGAGTTTTTCCATACTCCTTGATAATTTCCGCTTTAATTTCCGGTGTGATCATAATTAATAATTCCTCCTTATTTCTAAAATAACACCAGCTTCTAAGACGCGGTCGGAGATTCCGGCATCCGAGAAGCGGCTAGTAACTTGAGCATTTTAACAGTAAACTGCAGCCTTGTCAAGGCTCGGGCTCGAGTAAAATACTTCGTAAAACCACTTCGTAAAACCAATTGGGTGATCCGGCAAAAGCACGAGCGAACCCACCTGCATGTTCAATTCAAAAAGGATTTCAAAGAATCATATAATGTTTTCTGCTTCACTGATTTCGTAAATATTTCCTTAAAACAATACCCTTTTACGAAAAAAGAAGTCATCTGTCAATTCTTTGAAATGATTTTCATCCCTTGCGCAGCAGGTTTGTGAATATTGTTACAAAACAGAGTGTTTACCCCTCCCTTTTATAACAATTATTCAAGCCTTCAATCCCCGGTTCTGGTTTCATACTTTTTTCAATGTTATTTTCGTAATTTCACTATGTTTACACCATTTTATTACGAAATATTGTAAAAGACTTAAGGTCGTCGAGGTCCGACACAGACTGCCGTAATTTCGTTTCTATATTCTTCTATTTCTGATTCTTCTGTATGACTTAATGAAAGTTCTGTGAATTGCATGTATATGTTTGCTGCAGCGAACCTTTTATGATATGTATACTATCAGAGCCGCTGACGTGCGAAGCACTTGCTGAGAACCAGCATTGCGCAGTTCGAAGCTTCGTAGCATTGCAGGACGTGCTCCACCCCCTTTCCAACCGGTAGAAGGAGGTGGTGCTTATGAGTTCATACGAGATACTCATGACTGTATTGACCTTCTCGCGGTTTCAGACAAAGCAATTTCAAATCAGAGTTTTCTCTGAAAAAGGAAACATAAAAAGACTATGGATACTCCAAAACTGATTATTTTCGATATGGATGGTCTGCTCTTTGATACTGAGCGGATGTTTATGAATCTTCGCGCAACGATCCTCCCGAAGTACGGCTATGAACATCGGGAAGAAGATTATTTACGGACGGTCGGTGTTTCCGGAACGCTCCTTCAGACAATTCTGGATGATATTTATGGACCGGATTACCCTGCCGCTGAGATCACCAATGAGACCCGAAAGCTTCAAATGGATTATATCCGAACGAACGGGCTTGAACCCAAACCCGGAATCCGCAATCTGCTTGCCTGGTGCAGGAAAGAAAATCTCCCCTGCTGCGTTGCCTCTTCCACTCAGGCAAAATATGTCGACGAATTCCTGACTGCTGCCGGAATCAGGGATTACTTTTCGTTTATTATCGGCGGCGATGAAGTCAAACTGACAAAGCCGGATCCTGAGATTTTTCTGCTCACCTGTAAAAAAGCAAAAACAGAGCCCTCTGACACGATCGTGTTAGAAGACTCTGAGAACGGTATCCTTGCCGCATATAACGGAGGCATACCTGTCATTTGCATCCCGGATCTGAAAACACCCCGCGCGGAAATTCTTTCCAAAGCTGCTGCTGTCTTTGAAACAGCAGACGGCGTGATCGAGTGGCTTAAGAACCGAATGTCATAACTTTCCTGTAGCCGTTTTTTATCAGAAAGCCATTTGCTTTCTCAATCCTTGATCTCATTTACCAGGTTAATCATCTCAATTGCAGAGCACGCAACATCATAGCCTTTGTTTCCGGCTTTTGTTCCTGCTCTTTCGATTGCCTGCTCGATATTATCTGTTGTTACAACGCCAAATAAAGCCGGAATGCCGGTCTTTAAGCCAACCTGCGCGATCCCCTTTGCGGCCTCATTGCAGACGAGATCATAGTGGCTCGTTGCTCCGCGGATCACTGCACCGAGGCAAAGGATCGCATCATACTTTCCGGACTCTGCCATTTTCTGTGCAATAAACGGAATCTCAAACGCTCCCGGCACCCAGGCCACATCAATATTCTCATCCTCTACTCCATGACGGATCAGTGCATCCTGCGCTCCGCCAACCAGCTTGGATACGATGAACTCATTAAATCTTGCTGCAACGATTCCGATTCGAACCTGTCCGGCTACAACTTTTCCTTCTAATACTCTCATGATTATTTCCTCCGAAAATTCTATGTATTTCTTCTGTTGATAACTGCTTTATCTGCAAAGTATTTTGCCTATGACTCTATTTATAGTTCGTCATATGCTCCATTTTTTCCTGCTTCGTCATCAGGTAACGATAATCATATTTCTGCGGTTTGATCTGGATTGGAACACGTTCGACGATCGAGATTCCGTATCCGGCAAGACCTGTGATCTTTTTCGGGTTATTTGTAAGAAGCCTTAATTTCTTAACCCCGATATCTCTTAAGATCTGCGCGCCGACTCCGTATTCCCGGAGATCCGGCGGAAAGCCCAGCTTGATATTCGCCTCGACCGTATCATAACCCTGCTCCTGCAGTTCATACGCTTTCAGTTTATTGATCAGGCCGATACCTCTGCCCTCCTGCCGCAGATACAGGATCAGCCCTCTTCCCTCTTCCGCGATCTGTTTCATCGCCTGCTGGAGCTGTTCTCCGCAGTCGCAGCGGCTTGATCCGAAGACATCTCCGGTCAGACACTCGGAATGTACGCGGCAAAGGACTGGCTCTCCGTCAGCAACGTCCCCCATGACCAAAGCTACATGATGGTCTCCGTTCAGGACGTTTTCATATCCGTAGATCTCAAAGTTTCCGTACTTTGTCGGAAGCTTTGCATCCGCTTCCCTGCGCACAAGGCTTTCGTTGCGGAGCCGGTATTTGATCAGATCCGCGATCGTGATAACCGTTACATCCTTTTCTTCCGCAAACTGCAGAAGTTCTTTCGTCCGCATCATGGTTCCGTCTTCACGCATGATTTCACAGCAAAGACCGGCCGGCTTTAATCCCGCAAGACGCATCAGATCCACCGTTGCCTCGGTATGTCCGTCACGTACGAGTACCCCGCCTTCTTTCGCCCGCAGAGGGAACATGTGTCCCGGACGGCGAAAGTCCGAAGGCTTCGCGTCTTCCTCAATTGTTTTCAGCGCAGTGTAGGAACGTTCCGCCGCTGAGATGCCGGTCGTTGTGTCCACGTGGTCGATGGAGACGGTAAACGCAGTGCAGTGATTATCCGTGTTCACGCTGACCATCTGCTCTAAGCCGAGTTTGTCGCAAAGTTCTCCGCTCATCGGCATGCAGATCAGACCCTTCGCGTCCGTCGCCATAAAATTGACATTCTCTGTGGTGGCAAATTCCGCAGCGCAGATCAGATCGCCCTCGTTTTCTCTTTCCGGATCATCGATCACGAGGATCACTTTTCCGTCCCGAAGGTCCTGAAGCGCTTCTTCCACGGTTCCGATTTCTTTTGCCATTTTATGTTCCTCCTGTCAAAGTTTTTTATTGGTTTCACAATCCTTGTGTGTTTAACTGTTTTATTTCTTGCGTGTCTTCATCCGATTTCCCGGCATACTTTGTTTAAAAGCCGTGCTGCCTTAAAAAATCTTCTGTCAATCCGCCTGGCGCTGCCCTCTCTGCCTCTGTGTTCGAATAAGGCTGCAGCAGTTTTTCCACATATTTTCCGACAATGTCACACTCCAGATTCACGATGCTGCCAATCGTCTTTTCCCGCAGCGCAGTCACTTTCTGCGTATGTGGAATAATGGAAACCTTCAGTACCCTTTCGTCCACATATGCGACAGTAAGACTGATTCCGTCGATCGTGATCGATCCTTTTTCTACCACGTAACGCAGAATCTCATGCCCCGCTGCGATCATATACCAGATTGCGTTGTCATCTTTCTGAATTCCGGTGATCGTACCGGTCCCATCGATGTGCCCTGAAACAATATGTCCGCCGAACCTTCCATCCGCAGGCATTGCCCGTTCCAGATTCACAACGCTTCCCGGTTTCAGTTCTCCGAGCGAGCTCCGGTTCAGTGTTTCCGGCATTGCATCTGCTGTAAAATAGCCTGCTCCAAGATTGGTTACTGTCAGGCAGACACCGTTGACCGCAATACTGTCTCCGATCTTCGATCTTTCCAGAACCGTCCTGCATCCGATCGTCAGCACACAGGAGCGGCTCCCTTTCTGTATATTCTGTAACGTTCCGGTTTCTTCAATTAACCCTGTAAACATCTGTTTTATCCTCGAAATAAATACTTTTTATTACTGATCTGTATGATAAGTGTCCACTGTCTCAGCTTTCCTCATATACCGGATATCCCGTGATCCGGATATCTTCTCCGACCAGGTCCGCGTGCAGATCCCTCAATCGGATCGCTTCGTTCATTACCTGTGCGCCAATCCCCGGAGAC
>CAZOHB010000109.1:0-8566 GCA_964579345.1 uncultured Parasporobacterium sp. | reverse complement strand
ATTGAGATTCCGGAACCGCTGCTGAATGATAAGATCGCCAGCGGCCGTGTCAACCTGCATGAGATTGAAGCCAGCACGAGAAAGCTTTCCTTCGACGGCGTCGAAGAGCCGATGAGCGAAGAAGAAGCGCTGCGCGAATCCAGCAGATGTCTGCGTTGCGATAAGCATGGCTGTGGATCACTGAGAGGAGGGCGTGTACACTTATGGTAAATTTAAAGATCAATAATAAAGAAATATGCGTCCCGAAAGGAACTTCAATCTTAGAGGCTGCAAAGCAGGCAAAGATCAAGATCCCGACACTCTGCTATCTGAAAGATATCAATGAGATCGGCGCATGCCGGATCTGCCTTGTCGAGATCAAAGGCAAAGAAACCCTTGTCGCTTCCTGCAATACAGAAGTCGAAGAGGGCATGGAAGTGTTTACAAACACAAAGAAGGTTCAGATAGCCCGGATGACAAACATTCAGCTGATCCTTGCAAGACATAATACCAACTGTCCTGCATGTACAAGAAACGGCAACTGTACCTTACAGTCTCTTGCAAATGAACTGGCGAGAGGACCGCTTCCGTTCAAGAGAAGCTATACCCATGAGCCGTGGAACAGAGAGTTCCCGCTGATCCGTAACTCCAGCAAGTGCGTGAAGTGCATGCGCTGCGTACAGGTCTGCGATAAGGTACAGACCCTTGGTATCTGGGATATTGTTAATACCGGATATCGTACAGCTGTCAATGTTGCGGATGATAAGTCCATCGAGCAGACCGACTGCGCAGCATGCGGCCAGTGCATCACACATTGCCCGGTTGGCGCGCTTCATGAAAGAGATGATATCGTGAAGTTCGAGGAAGCATTATTTGATCCGGATAAGATTGTTGTCGTACAGATCGCACCTGCAGTACGTGCTGCATGGGGTGAAGGCATTGGTCTTACGAGAGAGCAGGCAACCGAAAAGAGAATGGTTGCAGCTGTCAGAGCAATGGGCGCTGATTATGTATTCGACACCAACTTCTCCGCCGATCTTACGATCATGGAAGAAGGCAACGAATTCATTGAGCGCATGAAGAATCCGGAGAAGCACCAGTGGCCGATGTTCACTTCCTGCTGCCCGGGCTGGGTACGTTTCCTGAAAGGACAGTATCCGGAACTGATCCCGAACCTTTCGACTGCAAAATCTCCGCAGCAGATGTTCGGTGCTGTTACAAAGTCCTATTATGCAAAACTGCTTGATGTCGATCCGAACCGTATCTTCTGCGTATCCATCATGCCGTGTATCGCAAAGAAAGCAGAGTGCGAGATCCCGGTTATGAATGATGCCGGAGCAGGCCCGGATGTTGATATGTCCCTGACCACCCGCGAGCTTGACAGACTTGTGAAACTCCACCTGATCGATGCTGCAGAACTCGAGGAAGAAGAGTTCGATATGCCGCTTGGTGTCGGAACCGGTGCAGCTGTCATCTTCGGTGCAACCGGCGGTGTTATGGAAGCTGCTTTAAGAACTGCTTCGTTTGTTCTGGAAGGACATAATCCGGATCCGGATGCATTCAAGGTTGTCCGCGGACTTGACGGAATCAAAGAGGCGGAAGTTGAGATCGCAGGAATCAAGGTGAAGGCAGCAGTTGCAAGCGGTCTTGGAAATGCAAGAAAGATCTGTGAGAAGATCAGAGCCGGCGAGGCGGATTATCACTTCGTTGAGATCATGGCATGTCCGGGCGGCTGCGCAGGCGGCGGCGGACAGCCGATCAAAGACGGCGAAGAGCTTGCAGGCGTGCGTGGTGAGAACCTGTATGCGCTTGATAAAGCAAACAACCTTCGTTTCTCCCATGAGAATCCGTCTGTTATCGCAGCGTACGAAAACTACTTCGAGCACCCGCTGTCTCATATGTCTCATAAGCTTCTTCATACCGATCATCATGCATGGAAGATGCCGAACGAGAAATAAACAAACAGGAATCACTTTCAGGGGAGCCGGTGACGGCTCCCTTGCTTTTTCTGCAGATTCTTTTCATTTCTTTCAATTTAGCGATAACCAATCGGAAAGAATGTGTTATCATATAAGGTAATGTTTTTATCTTACGAATGGAAATAAATACGGAGTACTCTGAAAATATGATACGTCTTAACAATAAATGGGAATTTATATACGAATGGTCTGACGACTTTATGAAATATTTCATCGACGGAGAAGCGGTAAGGCTTCCGCATAATGTCGGTGAGGTTCCGCTTCATTACGCGTCACCGGAGAATTATAGTACCGTCTGCGGCTACCGGCGCATTCTGGATATTCCGAAGGAAGTGATCGGAAGCAAGATCTTTCTTCAGTTTGACGGAGCAGCCCATATCGCGGAGATTTTTATTAATCAAAAGTCTGTAGCAAAACATTATTGCGGCTATACCTCTTTCCGTGTCGATATTTCCGATGAGGTCCATGCAGGAAAAAATCAGCTGGCCGTTAAATTGGACTGCAGGGAAGATCCGACGATCCCGCCGTTCGGCTTTGTGATCGACTATCTCTGCTACGGCGGTCTGTACCGGGATGTCTGGATGGATATCCGCCCGCATACCTATATCAAAGATATTTTCGTTTATACCAAAGATGAACACACGATCCATGTTGACGTCACCTGCGAGGGAACGCCGATGATCACGGATGTTGAGATCTACAGTCCGAACGGCAGCCTTGTGGCGACAGCAAAGGATTGTCAGGACAGTACGGATATTTATATCTCCGAGCCGAAGCTCTGGTCTGTGGATCATCCGAATCTGTATCGTGCGGTTGCGACGATCAAAAATGAAGACTATATCGATACCCTTGAGACGACGTTCGGAATGCGTGTTGCGGAATTCCGTGAAGACGGTTTTTATCTGAACGGAAAGAAGCTGTTCCTGCGCGGCCTGAACCGCCATCAGTGCTATCCGTATATCGGTTATGCACTTCCGGAGCATCTCCAGAGAGAGGATGCGCGTATCTTAAAAGAAGAGCTTTGCGTCAATGCTGTCCGGACCTCACATTATCCCCAGAGCCATTACTTCCTGGACGAGTGTGACCGGGAAGGCCTTTGTGTGTTTACGGAGTTTCCGGGCTGGCAGCATATCGGTGACGAAGACTGGAAAGACCAGGCGCTGGAAAACCTGAAAGAAATGATCGAGCAGTACCGGAACCATCCGAGCATTATTCTCTGGGGAGTCCGTATCAACGAGAGTGTGGACGATGACGAGTTTTATACCAGAACGAACGAACTGGCGCATGAACTGGATCCGTCCCGTCCGACCTCCGGCGTGCGCTATCTGGAAAAAAGTCATCTGCTCGAAGATGTGTATGCGTACAATGATTTCTCGCATAATGGAATGAATGTCGGCTGCCGTCCGAAACATAAGGTAACGCCGGACACGGACAAAGCGTATCTGATCAGTGAGGCCAACGGACACATGTATCCGACGAAACCTTACGACAGCTGGCAGCACCGTCAGGAGCAGGCGCTCCGTCACGCGCGCGTTCTGGACGCGGCAATGTCGAACGGGGATATCGCGGGATGTTTCCAGTGGTGCATGTTTGATTATGCGACGCATAAAGACTTCGGCAGCGGAGACCGTATCTGTTACCACGGTGTATTAGATTCCTTCCGGAATCCGAAACTCGCGGCGGCAACCTATGCAAGCCAGGGAGATTCGACACCGGTCCTTACCATCGGTTCTTCATTTGATATCGGCGATTATCCGGCCGGATATAAGGGTGCCGTTTATGCGTTTACCAATGCGGACGAGATCCGTCTGTATAAAAATGATAAATACGTAAAAACCTTCTATCCGGGAGAGTGGGATGCGCTTCGGCATGGTCCGATCGAGATCGATGATCTGATCGGCAATCTTCTCGAAAGTGAAGAAGGCTTTGAGCCGAAAAAGGCGGCGCTGCTTCGCAAGTGTCTGCTTTCGGCAGCACAGCATGGACTTGCCGGCATGCCCCTTTTCGATAAACTGAAAATGGCGTATGCGATGCTGAAATACAAACTTTCCTATGAGGATGGAGTTGAGCTTTACGGAAAATATGTCAGCAACTGGGGCGGAGAAGCGACCAGATGGCGGATCGATGCGGTCAGAGATGAGCGGATCATAAAAAGCACCGTCTGCACGCCGGGAAACCAGCTGCATCTGGAAGCGACGGCGTCGAGACTGAATCTGATCGATGGTGAGACCTATGACATGGCCCTTGTCCGTATCCGGATCGTTGATGAAAACGGAAATCTTGCTCCGTATGCACAGCTTCCGATTGTTCTTGCGACGGAAGGCGTCATCCATGTCGAAGGTCCGCAGGTCATCACCGCCGAAGGCGGCATGTGCGGCTGCCTTGTAAAGACGGAAGGCTGGGGCGGAGACGGCCGCCTCATCATCTATACCGAAAGCGGGATGGAAGCAACGATCGACTTTTTTGTGGAGAGTGTTTAAGAAATTCTCGTATATCTGAATAAAACTTTATAATAGGGTGATTTCAAATCACAGATGCTGGGCTGTTGCGATAAGATAATGCGACAGCCCTGTCTTGTTTATGTAGACACAGCGAATAAAAATGCGGACGCAAAGAATCTTTGCGTGACTTTTTCTGTTGATTCATTTACATTATGAATATAATTTAGGTGAAGATGTTCCTAACTCTATGCGTGAATAGTAAGAAGACTCGATAACTCGAATCGGTAAAGGCTCAGGAGATTGGTCATGCAGCAGATTGCAAAGAACTTAAAGAGATTCAGAGTGGACTTGGGAATGACGCAGGAAGATCTTGCAAATAAAATGCATGTCACTCGTCAGACTGTTAGTAACTGGGAAAACGGAAAGAGCCAGCCGGACATTCCCTGCCTTGAGTCATTGGCAGAAGTCTTTAACAAAGATCTTCTTGAACTTATCTATGGCTCTTCCAAAGAGCCATATGTCAAATATCAAAAAAAACATTTTATTATTGTCCTAATATGTATCGCGGTACTTTTGTGTTCAGTTATTCTGGAGTTCACTGTTTATCAAAAAATGACTGGAGATTTTCATACCTACTTTATGAATGGGTTTGAAATATCTTTATATGTGTCAGTAGTCAGGCCGGCAGCTTTCTTTAGCATTGGCGTTCTTATTCCTGCGGTAGTTTCTCTATGGCAGGGCATCTATCTTGATCAGAAGGTGCGTCACATTTTACTGGTTATTGCATGTATACTCCTATTACTGTCCCTTATTATTGTTATTGAAAGATTGTTGTTAATGATAAAGCCTGACATTCTTCCGGGGTTTATCTTTTTATCAGTATACACATCTGATTTTGCGAGGGCGGCGTTTTTAGCAATCATGCCTTTTCTTTCAGGCGTCGGAGTATTTTTGGGAGTGAATAAAAAATGATGATGAAAGGATTAATGAAGATACAAATCATCCTTGTTTTTGTCCTTTTGGCATTCTGTCTTTTTGGCTGTTCAAAGCAATCGGAAGAAAGCTCTGAATCAGTAACGCAAAAAGATGCAGGCACCGATAGTTATATGACCGTAACGGTAAATGCGGATTTTCAGTTCTATGAAGAGAATTATCCCGGTCATTGGGCCTGTTTTTATCATCCTGAATTTTACACGGATAAGGATTGTAATTCGGAGCTTATGGACATATCCATGGATAGCATTGACTCAACAATAAAATATAAGATCCAGGCACATGAAGGGTTATCTGAAGTTTTTATTGTGTTGCCAGTTATCAGAATCGTTGAGGATATAAAACCTGTCGCTGTGAAAATAAACGAGGCATCAGATACAGAATTCAATGGTTTTTCGATTGCGGGCATTGGTATTCCGCAGTTAGTGGAATGGAAAAGTACAGATACTATTTTTGAAATCGTGGTTGCGATACAGTCAGAATCAGATTGTTTTCCGGCTCATCTGCGGATTATTTGTGCGGAGAAACAATATATTGGCACAATGGTTTTTGAACAGGATGAAAGGGGGATGCATGTACAATACAGATTTCCGATATCTTTAAAAGTAGAAGAAAGTGCAACTGTAATGAAAAACGGCCAACTTTGGTTTGATGGATTATACCATTATATTGCAGCAGAGAACATCCGTTTTTCAGGCCCGGAAAATGTAGAATTGGAGATTATAAACAAATAGTAGAAGGGGGTTATAATAATGATTAAAGCGAAGAAATATCTGGCAATAGTCTCAGCGGTTGTGTTAATGAGTACTGTCCTTTTTACCTTGAATACTTATGCTGAGGAACAAGGGAATCCTTTAGATTACGTTGAGAAGATCATTAATGAAAATGATACGTACATTCAACATCATTATATTGAATTGTTCAATCAAGAACTGTCTGAAGATGAAGATTTCGATAGCAAAATAGAGCAAATATCTGCTGTTTCAGATACAGGACAGGTAGAAAGCATCTTTGCATTATCTTACATTGTTCAGGATGAACAATTGATTGAGGGAAGTGGAGATACAGATCCTTTGTATGTTCAAACAAAAGTTACTGCACTTAGCAATACTCGCCTTTCCGGAGATCAGGGGGTTGGTAATTTTGACCAGCATCAGTATGTATATCTATATTCGCGAATGTACTATTCCTATAAGTCAATAGGCTCAGGAGTATACAGCTATAAAATGACCAGAGTAACAGGTAGCTATTCTATCCAACACGCAAATATTGGCGTTCCTTCCCAATATGTCTGGTATGGCCAAAACTCATCTTCGGTTCCTGATAATGAAGAAGGCTCTTTTAATCCTACTTCAACATCCTGGAGTAAAAATACGAATTTCAATAATTACTGTTTTGGCGGAGGCTATGGTGTAATGGGAGTGCATTATCGTGTAAAAATTAAGAATTATACAACAGGTTCTTCATGGAATTTTACTTTATACAATACTAAATCAATCTAAGGTTTTTGATGATTAACAAGCTGTTAATGTTAATAGAGATATGGTTTAATTCTACATGAATTGAGTTATACCATTGCAATAGATATAAAAAAGCTTAATACAGTTTTGTTGCGTTTTTTGGGGGGAGAAAAAATGAAACCCATTGGTATCCTATCGACAATTATATCAATTATTCTTGCAGTTTCCTTATTATTTACATCGCTGCCAATCAATTCTTATGCGGATCTCCAGGAACCTTCCTCGCAGGAGGATATTGGTTCTTCTTACGATATGGAAGAAGAATCCGATCCTGAGGAGATTACTTCCGAGCCTTCAATTACAGATGATGAAGACGACGATCCGGGAATGACACTGGAAGTTTCCGATATCTCCGGTGAGGACGAGACGCTTCGAGAAGAAGCCTCCAAGCAATTCCTTATGACGAATGGCGACCACCTCCTGGTCAGCTATGAAACGACAGTCCACTATCCGGCAGCGGACGGCAGCTGGAAAGAGATCGATAATACGCTGGTGAAGACAGCCGGCGATAAAGAAGATCCTTTAGAACGATATGAAACAACGGAAGGCCCTGTCCGCTATGCCTTTGCAGCAGAGACGGAAGGAAAAGACGATTATCTGGTAAAAGCAGCGCGGGGAGAGGCCTCCCTGCGTTTTTCGTTAGAAGGGGAGAAGAACTCTGCAAACGCAGAGCTCCTGGAAAAAGAAAAAAAGGAAAAAGGAAGTCTTTCCGAATTTCTGGAAGCAGAGAAAGCATCCGCTGGGATCCGCTACGAAGAGATCCTGCCTGAAACCGATCTAGCATATACGGTTACCGGTCCTGACCTGAAAGAACAGATAGTCATCCGAAAGCAGCAGGAAACCTATGAATATAGGTTCCGAATCGACCTTTCCGGGATGACGGTCGAAGAAGCAGAAGATGAGGCAGGGGATAAGTGTTACCACTTTATCGAAGAAGAGAGCGAGGAAGTCCTGTTTACGATGCCTGCGATGTATCTCTTTGACAGCATGGGACATGTCTCGGATGGCGTCGTCACGGAACTGGAAGAGCTGGAAGAGCCCGGCTCTTTTCTCCTTACCATCACCGCCGATGCGGATTGGATGAACGCAGAAGAGCGCGCCTTCCCGGTAACGCTCGATCCGACCCTGGAATCGAGAAGCACGAGCACGGGAAGCGAGAGCCGGATCGTCAAGAACCAGTACGTGATGAGCGGGGCTCCGAACACTTCGACGACCGGCTGGGGTGCGGGCATGATCGGCTATGATTCTTCCGGGAACAAGAAGATGCGGATGTTCGTCCAGTTCCGAAGGCTTCCGGAGATCCCGGAAGGGAGCATCATAGCATCAGCAGGCTGCTATTATCATCAGACGACGTACAGCCACTGCGAGATGACAAAGATGCCGGTGGCGGCCTATCCGGTCACCGGAAGCTGGACCTGGAACAATCACCTGACCTGGAACAACCAGCCGTCGTTTTCCTCTACGGCGCTCGATGTACGGCTCTTGAGCAACAGTACCATCAGTCAGGACTATGTCTTCTGGGATATCACCCGCCTGATCAAGGAACATTATGAAGCCAATACAGGCTCCTCCTCCGCAGCCACCGCCTTCGTCCTGAAGGCAGTCGAAGAGAGCAGTATGACGAATACGAGCTGTGCAAACGCGTGGATGGTCC
>CAZOHB010000108.1:0-8591 GCA_964579345.1 uncultured Parasporobacterium sp. | reverse complement strand
GATCTGAACGGTTTAAAACCGAAAGAGTTTTTAGCCGCAATTGAAAATGCCGGATTTCATGTAAAAAAGGTCACAAAATTTTTCACGGCAAGAGAACGCCGGCATGGTGTATATCAGCCGCGTTATAAAAGCGAGATCGCCATGCATTTAGGAGGCCGCTGGTACCGTGTGCGGGCAAAACAGGAGATCTTAAAGGAAGATGCGGTAGGATGTCTGGATGTGTCCTTATTACAGGACAACATTCTCGGACCGATTCTTGGAATCAAGGATCCGAGAACGGACAGCCGGATCGACTTTGTCGGCGGAATCCGCGGTATGAACGAGCTGGAAAAACGGTGCCGGGAAGATATGAAGGTTGCGTTTGCTTTGTACCCGACGTCGATGGAGGAGCTGATCAACGTGACGAACGAAGGAAAGGTCATGCCTCCGAAGTCTACCTGGTTTGAGCCGAAACTCCAGAGCGGCCTGTTTATCCACAGAATATAATAATAATTTTTAAAAGAGTCCCTTATACTATACGAACAAACATTGCGAACTCACTTAGTGAAGTGTGCGTTTGATACGCAGGTCGAGGAGCGCTAAGGTCTACGCACCGCAGACCGGAGTTGTCCATCAAACGTGCACTGAGGTTAGTGAGTATCGCAGTTTGTGAGTGTAGTATAAGGGACTCTTATTATAGAAATATATATTATTCTACATGTCGTGGGTCATCGTCGCCAGGGCAGTTTCCGCCCAGGGATATTCACCCATGTATTCGCCATGGAACAGGGATTTGTTTCCCTGCAGGTATTCATAGTAATCACAGGTGAAAAGGTTGGTGTTGACGCGGAGCTGCCCGTAGCGGGACTCAATGAGCTCTTCGCAGCCTGCGTTGCTTAACGTGCGGCGCAGCCGGTATGTGATCGTCCGGATGTAATTTTTGGATGAGCGTTCTTCGAGGTTCTCAAATAAAGCAAAGGTAATTTTATCCAGGTCGATCCACATGCCTTCGTAGTGGACGAGAAGGGCAAGCAGCTCCTTGGATTTACTGTTTTGAAACGATACGGTCGAGTTATTCACCGTCAGGTTGAATGTCGGGAAGCATCGGATACGGATCGTTTTCGCTTCCGGCACTGTCTCTCTTTTCGGAATGCCGCAAAGAGCAATGGCGCGCTCTAAAACTTTATTGATCTGCGCACGGTCGTAAGGCTTTAAGATGTAGCCGACCGCGCCGGTTTCCCAGGCCTTCAGCGCATACTGCGGATAGGCTGTCACAAAGATGATCTCCGGAGGGTTCGAAAGTTCTTCGGAAATCCGGTCCGCCAGATCGAGTCCTGTCAGCTTCGGCATTTCAATATCCATAAATACGATATCTACAGATTGTGTCTTCAGATATTCCCAGGCTGTTTCCGGATTGTTGAGACAGACAATAGAATCCTCTTCGTTGATCAAAGAGGATTTCTTTAAAAGCATTTCCAGCATTTTTACGGCATGTTCTTCGTCATCGATCAGCAGATAGTGCATGATTGATTTCCTCCACATTGTTTGTGTTATTTATGGCAGCTTTGGCTTCATCGGAAACAGGAATATGAATCGTTATGAGCGTACCGGTCTTTCCGTCTTCAGAGCGAATATCGACAGTTCCGTTTTGAAGAATCGAGAAACGTTTTTTAATATTCGCAATGCTGTGGTTTTCTTCAATCGAAGCAGGATCAAATCCCGGTCCGTCATTTTCAATTCCGATACAGATTTCTTTACCGACAAGTTTTGTCCGCAGTATGACCGTCCCTTTTTCGAGAGACTGTCTTACACCGTATTTTACCGCATTTTCTACAAAAGGTTCAACGGAAAGCGGGGGAACCATGAAATCCATAATCTGAATATCCTTTTGGAAATGGAGACCGCTTCCGAAACGGGCGGACTGAATGATCATGAAGTTTTCAATATGGTCCATTTCCTCGGAAAACGGCACGAGTTCCTCAATCGACATGAAATCGATGTTTCTTCTCAGATAACGTGAGAAGTGGACGATCAGATCCGCTGCGCCGTCCGGGTCGGAATAACAAAGTTCCTGGATCGAAGTCAGCGTATTATAAAGGAAGTGCGGCTTGATCTGAGAGGAGAGCATCGCCGTCTGCATCTGTACGGCATCTTTTTCCAATGCCAGAAGTTCCCTCGTCCGGGCCAGCGTTTTATGCTGGCTGATTCGGATGGCAATAAAGATACAAAGGATATAAACAGCAATGCAGCACGGGAAGATATAAATGCTGAATTTCAGTAAACCATCAAAGTTATAGATCCGGTTGATGACGGAACCGGCAAACATGACAAGTAATCCACACTCAAAGAGGAAGACCTCAACCGGCGTTTTTCCCATTCCCAAAAACGTATAGATGACCCAAAGGATCATGGAAATGCATGTGATCGGGAATATGATCAAATGCATGGCTGCAGGCAATGCCGTAAACCGTTCGACGATACACAGTACAAAGCTGACGATCAGCGGCAGTACAGAAGCAAAGAACAGTTTCTGTCTTTGCGACGGTTTTTGCTCGCGGTAAAGGACGATATGGGCCGTCAGCAGACCTCCCAGCAGAAAGAGCTCTGACAGGAAGGAAAACAGGAAGTGAGGGATCGCATAAGTGATACGATCCAGAAATCCGATTGCCCAAAGATTGCTGAACAGGAAGTATAACGTAAAGAAAAATCCTGAAAGCACATATAAACGGAATCTTCGGCTGTCGGACGAGAAAAGGGTGATCAACAGGACAAGGAAAATAGCAAACAACGCGATGCCGCTTAAAAGGACGGCGGTTTTAATAATATCCAGATCATTCATACCTCTGGGCATGGAATAAAGGAATGGGCTGAAAGAACCGATTTCGGAAGAATTGCTCACCTCAAGGATGATCTCTGCAGTGGGATCCGAGGATATGGCAAACAGCGGATAACCGGTCGGGTTTGGAAGATAAACGCCTCTGCGCGTTCCGTTCACATATACCCGATAATTTCCGTTGATCAGCGAAGGAAAGCCGAGCAGCATCGGGTTATCGTTGGTCGTACGCAGCCCGCTGATGATGATACGGAAGGAAGCCTTGTTTGGAAAGACTGCAGCAGGATTGTGATCCGCTAACTCATTCAAAGGCAGCATGACACGCTGTGCGCTCAGATTCGGCTCCAATGAGGAATTCGCAATATTCGGAGCATCCATATTCGGCCGTTCTGCCCGTCCTTCCCGGACCGCGAAATGGTCGATGCCAGGAACCAGTCCGTCAAGGTTCTTTGTATCATCACCGGACATCAGTAAGACACCCGGATAATACTCCCATTCGCAGACCATCGGCTCTTCATACACATAGGCTTGTATCGACTGCTCAATGTAGTAGATGCCGGTCTCCGGATCATAGCGTGAGGGAAGTTCCGCAGCTTTTTTTCTGTCTAAAATCAGGACGGATAGAATACCGCCGACAGAAATAAGTATTATAAGGATAAATATGATTAATTTCTGTATTTTCATCTTGTATTCAATTTATTGGATAATTATGGGGGCGTCAATAGATGTAACGATATTGTGACGGTTTTTCAACGGTTGTGCAACACTTCTTTCAGTAGAATAGAAATGTAACAAAGGCATTTTATGTTTTTTAGGAAAGGAGAAGAGAAATGCTGAAGAAACGAATTATCGCAATCGTTCTTTGCGCCGTTATGGCGGTTGCATTTGCAGTTCCTGCTGCTGCTTATACACCGACCTCTCGTGCAGAAGGACGTAATGCAGATATCGTTCAGAACAACCGGTGCTATATCAACGGTGATGAGATCAATGCTTATCAGGTTGACGGCACCGTTTATGTTGTTGCGGACGATCTCGCAGGTTATGGCTTCGATGTAGACGAAGACTATAACATTACATGGGAAGGCGGCTATGAGTTTGATGAAAGCTATATGCCGACGACCGAAAATGCCGGCTATGCAACAGGAACCGTTGCCGAGTCAGGTAAGGGAACTGTTAAAGGCGAAGAAGTTGCACTGTATACGATTGACGGAGATATCTGTGTAAAGGCAGAAGATCTTGGGAAATTCGGTTATGTAGAGGTTGATGCAGAAAAGAATATGTACAATATCTATGTAACAGATGCAGGCTATGCAGAGAACGAGGAAGGCTTCAGAAATATTACGGTCGATGCAGGCGAAGTGACCGATACATTCAAGAAGATCCTCGGTGAGCACTATGATCCGCAGGATCCGGGAACAGATACCAACAATCTGTATCTTGAGATTGGCGTTGATGGACTGAGAACACACGATATCGACGGCACCAGCGGCGACGGAAGAGGTATTATCTACAATATCGTTCCGGGATACTTTGATACGATCAAAGCAATCTGGCTGCTGAAAGAACTGAAGGCTCAGGATGGCGAATTCAAGGATCCGGAAGATCCGGTACTTGTAAACCTGTATCCGGCATCCAGACTGAACGCAGAACTGGATAAGGTGGTTGCAGCAGGTCTTGTAACAGATAAGACCGGCAACTATGATGAGCAGATCGCATCCCTAGAGGAAGCACTCGCAGCGATCGATCTTCGCAGCGAAGAAGAATACGATTTCACAGAGACCGATAAGGTCATCGAAAGAGGACTTGGCCTTGGAGCAGATATCATGTTCCGTTTCGGCGCAAGCCAGAATGACATCATCGACAACACGTTCCCGACCGTTGGAACCGATGCATGGACAACCTATGTAAACAACCTCGGCATCATCGCTGAGCAGATCGTAAAGCACTATCAGAAGGGATGGGCAGACGGATTTGAAAACGCGCTGACCTATTTTGAAATCTGGAATGAGGCTGACCTGCTTGACTTCTGGCCGAACACCTTAAACAGCGGCGCACAGGCATACTATGAGATGTATGACGTTGTCGGAAAAGCAGCAAAAAATGTTGATCCGGATCTTCCGGTCGGCGGTCCGACAGTTACGACCCATAACGACGATCGCGGACTCGTAAACGGTTTCCTGGATTATGTAAAAGCAAACGGAAGCCCGCTCGATTTCTGGTCCTTCCATTATTATCCGAGCGTAAATGCAGATCCGTATGATTATGCAAGATGGGCAAATATGTATGAGAATATTCTGTCTGAGTACGGATATGATATTCCGCTGTTCCTTTCTGAGTATGGAACCAACATCTTTGGTAACCCGTTTACAATGTCAGCAAATGCTCAGAATACCTTCCATACCGCAGCGCTGATCTATATGCAGCAGTCAGTTATGGAAAGAGCATACAGCTATGGAAGACCGGTAGGAAGAAACGGCAGCATGTCTTCCACATATTACGGATACAAAGCACTGTCGAACTTCCAGGATACCAATCAGATCCTTGAGACGACAGGAAATGATAAGAACGGTATGGCAGTTCTCGCGGGAACCAATGATTCAAAAGACAAGATCAATGTCCTGATCGCGAACTATGAGATGCCTGCAAGCCAGATGCTTTCCAATGCAACGGATGAGTCCCATAACCCGATCATTTCCGACGGCAAACTGATCCCGCCGAACCAGGTTGCAGCATGGTCACTTCCGTATGCACGTGTTATGACCTATAAGAACAACGCAGGTTATAACCTCACGATCAACAATGTCCCGTTTGAGGGTGTTAGCAACGTAAATATCGAAATCTATCGTAAGAGCGTAGATGATGATTATGTTCTGATCGATACTGTAAAAGCTCCGATCGTAAACGGAACCGTAACGCTCTCCAAAGAGCTTGGAATCTATGCATATGACATGATCTCCATTACTCCGAGAGCAAACCGCGCAATGGGACGTACGGCGGACATCATTCAGAACAGCAGAGCATTTATCAACGGTAATGAGATCCGTGCATTCCAGATCGACGGCACCATCTACATGGCAGCAGACGATCTGAAAGGTTATGGCTTCAGCGTCAGCGATGCTTATGCAATCGACTGGGTTGGCGGTTATGAATTTGATGAAAGCTACATGCCGACGACAGAATCCTGGGGCATGGAAGCAGGCACGATCTCCGGAACTCTTTCCGGTAAGGTCAAAGGTGAAGATGTAACGATCTACACGATTGACGGTCTGAACTGTGTGAAAGCTTCTGATCTGGAAGTATTCGGATATTCCAAATATGACGCAGATAAGAACATGTACAACCTGTATGTAACCGCAGCAGGTTATAAAGAAAATGAAGACGGCTACAGAGAGCTCGTTGTTGATGCAGACGATGTGACCGGCTCATTCAAGAAGATCCTCGGTGAGCACTATGATCCGGGCGATCCGGGAACCGATACCAATAACCTCTATCTGGAAATCGGCGTTGATGGCCTGAGAACACACGATATCGACGGCACCAGCGGCGACGGAAGAGGTATTATCTACAATATCGTTCCGGGATACTTTGATACGATCAAAGCAATCTGGCTGCTGAAAGAGCTGAAGGCTCAGGGTGGTGAATTCAAGGATCCGGAAGATCCGGTCCTCGTAAACCTGTATCCGGCATCCAGACTGAATGCAGAACTCGACAAAGTCGTTGCTGCAGGCCTTGTCACCGATAAGACCGGCAACTATGATGAGCAGATTGCAGATCTTGAAACAAAACTCGCAGCGATCGATCTTCGCAGCGAAGATGCATACGATTTCGAAGAGACCGATAAGGTCATCGAAAGAGGACTTGGCCTTGGAGCGGATATCATGTTCCGTTTCGGCGCAAGCCAGAATGACATCATCGACAACACGTTCCCGACAGTTGGAACCGATGAATGGACAACTTATGTAAACAACCTCGGAATCATCGCAGAGCAGATCGTTAAGCACTATCAGCAGGGATGGGCAGACGGTTTTGATAATGCGCTGACCTATTTTGAAATCTGGAATGAGGCTGATCTGCTTGATTTCTGGCCGAACACCTTAAACAGCGGTGCACAGGCATACTATGAAATGTATGATGTTGTCGGTAAGGCAGCCAAGAGAGCAGATCCGAGCCTTCCGGTCGGTGGCCCGACTGTTACGACACATAACGACGACCGCGGTCTTGTAAACGGATTCCTTGATTATGTAAAAGCAAATGGCAGCCCGCTCGATTTCTGGTCCTTCCATTACTATCCGAGCGTAAATGCAGATCCGTATGATTATGCAAGATGGGCAAATATGTACAAGAACATCCTGGATGATTACGGATATGACATCCCGCTGTTCCTTTCCGAATATGGCACCAACATCTTCGGAAATCCGTTCACGATGGATGCAAACGCACAGAACACCTTCCATACTGCAGCGCTGATCTATATGCAGCAGTCAGTTATGGAAAGAGCATACAGCTATGGCAGACCGGCAGGAAGAAACGGCAACATGTCTTCCACCTATTACGGATACAAAGCACTGGCTAATTTCCAGAAGACAAATAATATCCTTGGTACGACAGGAAATGATAAGAATGGTATGGCAGTTCTGGCCGGCATCAATGATTCGAAGGATGAGATCAACGTTCTGGTTGCAAACTATGAGATGCCTGCAAGTCAGATGCTCTCCAATGCAACAGATGAGTCCCACAATCCGATCATTTCCGATGGCAAGCTGATCCCGCCGAACAAGGTAGCAGCATGGTCACTTCCGGAAGCTCGTGTCATGACTTATGAGAATAATGATGGATACAACCTGACGATCAAGAACGTACCGTTCACTTCCCAGTATGTCACGGTTGAACAGTACCGTATTGACAATGATAACAAGTATGCTCTTGTTGCAACGACCTCTGCAACCGTTGAAAACGGCGAGCTGAAGTTATCCAAGGGACTTACCGCTTATAAAGTAGATCTTCTGAAGATCAAAGCAGTCTCCGCAGAAGATGCAGCTGAGGTTGCTGAGGCGGAAGCAAAAGCAGCTGCTGAGAACGTTGCGGCAGCAGAAAAAGCTCTTGATGACGCAAAGGCAGCACTGGAAGAAGCGAAGAAGAGCGGTGAGGCGGAAGCAATTGCGGCAGCAGAAAAAGAAGTTGCAAATGCAGAAGCAGAACTGAAATCAGCACAGAATATCGCGAAAGAAACAAAGGCTGCAGCAGCACTTGCACGTGCGAAGGCTGATCTTGAGGCAGCTAAGGCAGCAGCTGAAACCGACAGCGCGAAGATTGCAGAACTTCAGAAACAGCTTCAGGATGCGAAAGCTGCTCTCGTAAGAGCACAGAAAGCACCTGCAAAAGTTAAGATCGCGAAAGTAACTGCGAAGAAGAAAGCACTTGCGATCAAGTGGAAGAAAGTTGCTGATGCTAACGGCTACGAGATCATGATCGCTGCGAACAAGAAATTCACGAAGAATGTGAAGACGATCACGATCAAGAAGGGCACAACAGTTTCCAAGACGATCAAGAAACTGAAAGGTAAGACCAAATACTTCGTAAAAGTCCGCGCATTCAAGAACCTGAGCGGCGGTAAAGCTTACGGCAAATGGTCTGCAGTAAAGAACAAAAAGACGAAATAATTCGTTTTTCAGAAAACAGTTTTACTGACTCCTAAACGAACACCGGCGGGGATCGTCCCGCCGGACGACTTCCGTGCCGCCGGAAACAGCCTGGTCGAAAGAGACCAGCATGGAGCACT
>CAZOHB010000107.1:0-8641 GCA_964579345.1 uncultured Parasporobacterium sp. | reverse complement strand
CGGGGAGCTGATCGTGAAAAAGACGTGCTATCCGCATGTCACGATCGCGGCTGGCAGAAAGCCGTTTTCCATCAGCTTCTGAACATCAAGAAACCAGAACAGGGAGGTAGCTGCATTGAAACAGTTATACGTGATCGGGATCGGTCCCGGTGCATATGAAAAAATGACGATGGAAGCCATCGAGGCTTTGAAACAGTGCGACTGCATTGTCGGATATACCGTATATAATGATCTGCTTCGTCCGCATTTTCCGGAGAAGGAATTCCTTCAGACCGGCATGAAGCGGGAAGCGGAGAGATGCCGGATGGCGCTTCAGGAAGCGGAAAATGGCAGAAAGGTTGCCATGGTCTGCAGCGGTGATTCCGGCCTGTACGGCATGGCAGGAATTATTTATGAGATCGCGGAAGCAGAGTTTCCGGAAATCGAGATCATCGTTATTCCGGGAGTTTCCGCAGCGTTTTCCGGAGCTTCCGTTCTCGGCGCTCCGATCACCCATGATCTTGCGATCATCAGCCTGAGCGACCTTCTGACGCCGTGGGAAAAGATTGAAAAGAGGATCCACGCGGCAGCAGAAGCGGATTTCGTGATCGCTCTGTATAACCCGTCCAGCAAAAAACGCGGGGATTACCTGCAGAAAGTCTGCGACATGATGCTTGAGCACAAAGATCCGGACACCGTCTGCGGTTTTGTACGCAATATCGGCAGAGAAGGCGAAAGCAAGAACGTGCTCACGCTGAAAGAACTGCGTGATACACAGGTGGATATGTTCACCACTGTTTTTATCGGCAATTCCCAGACAAAGAATTTAAGCGGCCATATGGTTACGCCGCGGGGCTATAAAATATGAAAATCGTACTTTGGGGCGGCACGATCGAAGGCCGCCGATTAGCGGAATATTTAAGCGGAACCGACGCGCAGGTACATGTGTGCGTCGCGACCGGCTATGGCAAAGACCTGCTTCCGGAAGCGGAAAATCTGCATGTGCATGCGGGACGGCTCGATGCGGAAGAGATGGCGGCGCTTCTGAAAGAAGTCCGGCCGGAGATCGGGATCGACGCAACACATCCGTATGCAACGAATGTGTCTGAAAACATCCGGAAAGCCTGTGCGGAAGAAGAGGTTCCGTATATTCGCGTGAAGCGGAACGAGGCGGAGCTGAATGCAGACGGCGAGAATGTTTTTATCGTGAACGATACGGAAGAGGCCGTTCGTTTTCTTGCAGATACCGAAGGTGTGGTCTTTCTGACGACGGGAAGCAAGGAGCTGAAGACATTTACGAAGCTTCCGGATTATCAGGAACGCCTGGTCGCAAGGGTTCTTTCCAGCGCGGAAGTCGTTCAGATGTGCAAAGATCTCGGATTTCCGGGAAGACATATCATTGCGGCGCAGGGGCCGTTCGGAGAAGAGATCAATTATGCCATGCTGAAAGAATACGGCGCGGCATGGATGGTGACAAAGAATACCGGAGATGCCGGCGGATTTCAGGCGAAATGGGATGCAGCGATCCGCGCGGGCGTAAAGATCGTTGTGATCGGCCGTCCGCAGGAACAGGCACAGGACTGTGTTTCTCTGGATGAGATGATCACAAAACTGAAAGAAGAATGGCATCTTTCGGGAAACGGAAAAACAGATGCGAAAAAGCGCGTTGTCTCTCTTGTCGGAATCGGACCGGGCAGCCGGGAACTGATGACGGTGGAGGCAGTCCGGACGATCGAAGAAAGTGATCTTCTGATCGGGGCGCAGCGGATGCTCGATGCCTGTCCCGGAGAAAAGCCGTTTCTGAAAGCGTATCTGAAAGAAGAGATCGCTGCGTATATTGATGCGCATCCGGAATATCAGAAAATTGCGGTTCTGCTGTCCGGTGACATCGGCTATTTTTCCGGCGCAAAGGGGCTTACTCAGGTCCTCGGAGACCGCGAAGAGATCGAATTAAAATACGTTCCGGGCATTGCATCCCCGATCTATTTCATGGACCGGCTGGGTCTGTCCTGGGACGACTGTACGTTTACCAGCATACACGGGCAGCAGGTGAATCTGATCGAAATGATCCGCACGCGGAAAAAAGTCTGTACGCTGCTAGGCAGCAAAACGGATGTTTCCGATGTTTGTGAAAAACTGCAAAAGGCGGGACTTTCGGATGTGCGGGTAACCGTCGGATCCAGATTTTCTTATCCGGATGAGACGTTTGTCTGCGGAACCGTTTCTGATTTTATCGAAAAAGAGATCACCTCTCTTTCCGTCGCGCTGTTTGAAAACGATGCGCCGGTGAAAAAGACCGGCGGATTCGGTGTCCCGGACGGGGAATTTATCCGCGGCAAAGTGCCGATGACGAAAGAGGAGATCCGCTGCGTGTCGATCTCAAAACTGGGTCTTAAAACGGACTCGGTTGTGTATGATGTCGGAGCAGGCACCGGTTCCGTATCGATTGAGATGGCAGGCTACTGTACAGAGGGAAAGGTCTATGCGATCGAAACCAACGAAGAGGCGGTGGACCTGATCCGTCAGAACGCGGAAAAATTCGGTGTGGAAAACCTCGAGATCGTTCCGGGGATGGCGCCGGCATGTATGGAAGACCTTCCTGCACCGACCCATGTGTTCCTCGGCGGTACGAAAGGAAACCTGAGGGAAATCGTAGAACTCGTACGGAGCAAAAATCCGGACGCGAAATTTGTGATGAATGTCATTACCCCGGAATCCCTGGCACAGGCTTTGGAATTCGGCGGAGAGATCGTACAGATGCAGATCTCCCGGGGAAGAAAAGCCGGAAACTACCATCTTATGACAGCGGAAAATCCGGTATATATCATTTCGTTTTAGCAACCTGCAGAAAGAAAATCCCGCTGAAAAGGCACGGTGCCTGATGGCGGGAGCCAGACACATACAATGAACAGAATCTTACTTTGCGCGCCGAAAAGCGGCAGCGGAAAAACCATGATCACATGCGGCATTATCACCCTCCTGAAAAAAAGAGGGCTGAATGTCGCTGCGTTTAAATGCGGACCGGATTATATTGATCCGATGTTTCACCGTCAGGTTTTAGGCGTCCCGTCCGGAAACCTGGATACGTATTTTATAGAACCGGATACGCTGCGGTATCTGCTTCGAAAAAAAGCGGAGCAGGCGGATATCACCGTGATCGAAGGTGTGATGGGATATTATGACGGGCTCGGGGGAGTGCTTCCCGAAGCAAGCGCCTATGATGTTTCCCGCGTGACGAAGACACCGACGATCCTCGTGATCGACGGCAAGGGATCCAGCCTTTCTCTTACCGCCATCGTCAAAGGCTTTAAAGAGTTTCGCCCGGACAGCAATATTCAGGGTGTGATCTTAAACCGGACGAACGGCATGATCTATGAAAGACTGAAAGAAGTGATCGAAAAAGAGACCGGTGTGAAAGCGCTCGGGTATGTTCCGGAGATCAAAGATCTTCAGGTGCCTTCAAGACACTTAGGGCTTGTTGCTCCGGAAGAGATCCGTTCGTTCCGGACCTGGAGTGAGACGCTCGCAGCGGCAATGGGAGATACACTCGACATTGACGGCATGATCGCGCTCTCAAAAGAAGCGCCTCAGGTAGAAGGCGTACAGCCGAAGTTCGGTGCGCTGACCTATGCACCGGGACAGAAAAAAGTGAAAGTGGGAGTCGCGTTTGATGCGGCATTTTCCTTCTACTATACAGAAAATTTTGAATTGATGGAGCAGATGGGAGCGGAGATCGTCCGTTTTTCCCCAATCTCTGACAAAGCGGTTCCTGAAGGGGTTTCCGCCCTGGTATTCGGAGGCGGATATCCGGAGATCTACGCAAAAGAGCTTTCGGAAAACCGGGAAATGATGGAGAGCATCCGGAACGCTGTCAAAGGCGGCATGCCTTGTATCGCGGAATGCGGAGGCTTCATGTATCTGAATCAGACGCTGGAAGATGCGGAAGGTGTGAAATATCCGATGACGTGTGTTTTATCCGGCGAAGCGTTTCCGGTCAACAAACTGGCCCGGTTCGGTTATATTGAGGCAGCCGCAAAGAACGACGGGCTTCTTGCAAAAAGCGGGGAGACGATCCGCGGCCATGAGTTCCATTACTGGGACTGCACGGAAAACGGAGCCGATTTTACCGCTTCGAAACCGGTCGGAAAACGCAGCTGGGAGTGCATGATCCAGACGGAAACACTCGCGGCAGGTTTCCCGCATTTCTATTTCTACAATAATCCTGAAATGCTGCTACGGTTTTTAAGAAAAGCGCAGGAGTATGCCGGAGGGAATGTGTGATGTTGTTCGCCGGTATTGTACATTTAATTGGACTGCGTCTGATCATCCTGATCGCGGCTAGTATTCTGGACGTCCTCGTCGGAGATCCGTTTGGCATGGTCCATCCGGTCGTCGGGATCGGAAAACTGATCAGTGTTACGGAAAAGATCCTGCGGAAACTCCTCCCGATGGGAGAAGAGCGGGAAGCGGATCAGAGACGGAAATTCGCGGCAGGCGTGATCCTGGTCATCGTTGTCTGCGTGGTCACGACAGGCCTCAGTTTTCTGATCATCTGGGCCTGCGGCTTTGCGGGCTGGTGGCTTCAGGCGATCCTTGCATTCATCATGTGCTGGCAGATGCTCGCCGGCAAATCCCTTGCGAAGGCAGCGGACGGTGTGTATCAGACGCTGAAAACGGGAACCCTGGATGAGGCGCGGTATGCGGTCTCTATGATCGTCGGCCGCGATACCAAAGAGCTTACGGAAGAAGGGATCATCAAAGCAACGGTGGAGACTGTGGCGGAAAATACGTCCGACGGGATCATAGCGCCGGCGCTGTTCTTCCTGGTCTTCGGGATCCCCGGCATGTATTTTTATAAAGCAGTCAATACCATGGATTCCATGGTTGGATATAAAAACGATAAATACCGGTATTTCGGAACTGCGGCAGCGAAGCTGGATGATGTGCTGAATTTTATTCCGGCAAGAGTCTCCGGAATCTGCATGGTCCTTGCGGCGTATGTCTGCGGGTTTGACGGCAAAGGCGCGTTCCGGATCTTTTTAAGAGACCGGAAAAAACACGCCAGTCCGAATTCCGCACAGACGGAATCCGCCTGCGCCGGTGCACTTCAGATACGGCTTGCCGGCAATGCCACATATTTCGGACAGCTGTATGAAAAGCCGTATATTGGTGACGATATCAGGCCTATCGAGGCAGAAGATATAAAAAAATCGGTCCGGTTGATGTACACATCTTCCGCGATCCTGATACTTGGAGGTATTATTTGCGAAGCAATCATGGCGGTGATATATATCGCAACCGGGTCAACTATGATTTCTCGGTAAATGTAAACCCATATGGAATGCCGCAGTCCTGCCGGGAGGCGGTGATCGCGTCTTTGGAAAACGCGTCCTGTTATCCGGACTGTGAGATACGTGAGCTGCGGGAAGCGCTTGCACACAGGGAACTGGGTGAGACGGCATCGGCGGATCAGGTCATCCTCGGAAACGGTGCTTCCGAACTGATCTATGCGCTTTGCCAGTATCTGCTCCCGATCGATGCGATGGTGACGGCGCCGACCTTTATGGAATATGAGACCGCACTCCGCATCAACGGTGCGAACGTGCTTTATTTTGAACTGAAAAGAGAAGACGCATATACGCTGTCTGAAGATATTCTGGATGCTCTGACGCCGGAGATTGAGCTGTTGTTCCTTTGCAATCCGAATAACCCGACCGGCCAGATCATGCCGAAGGATCTGCTTTTGAACATCTGCAGGAAGTGCGAAGAGAACGAAATCTTCCTCTGTCTGGATGAATGCTTCCTTCCCTTTATGGAGGAAGAAGAGGAATATTCGATGCGGGAATATCTTTCGGAATTTCCACATCTTATGATCCTGAAAGCGTTCACGAAGATCTATGGCATGGCGGGCATCCGTTTCGGATACCTGCTTTCGGAGAACACGCAGCTTCTTCGCGGGATCCGTGAGGTCATGCAGCCGTGGAATGTGTCGATCCCGGCGCAGGAAGCAGCGAAGGCGGCACTGAACGAGCAGGAATTCGAGCAGGAGACAAAAGTCCTGATCCGGAACGAACGGGAATATCTGCTTGGTGAAATGGAAAAACTCGGCGTGGATGTGATCGGACATCCCGCTGCAAATTATATATTCTTTGAAAGTGAAAAGGATCTTGCGGAACGCTTCCTGAAAAAAGGTGTCCTGATCCGGACCTGTTCCAATTACACAGGCCTCGGCGAAGGTTTTTTCCGGATCGGCATCCGCACACCGGAGGAAAACCGGGCATTTATCAACATCTGGAAAGAGATCAAGGAGGAGTATCAACATGGCTAAGCCGCTTATGATCGTCGGCACAATGTCGAATGCGGGAAAGAGCCTTGTCTGCGCGGGGCTTTGCCGCGTGTTCAAACAGGACGGCTTTAAAGTCGCCCCGTTTAAGTCCCAGAACATGGCGCTGAATTCATTTATCACAAAAGAAAATCTGGAGATGGGCAGGGCGCAGGTCGTGCAGGCGGAGGCCTGCGGGATTGAACCGAGCGTGCTGATGAATCCGATTCTCCTGAAACCGACGACCGATATGGGATCGCAGGTGATCGTCCGCGGAGAAGTCGAATGCAATATGACCGCGACGGAGTACTATCAGAAAAAGGAAAAGTACCGCCAGGTGATCCTGGACGCATACAACGAGCTTGCGGAGCAATATGATATTATCGTGATCGAGGGAGCCGGAAGCCCGGCGGAGATCAATCTGAAACAGAATGATTTTGTCAATATGGGCATGGCGGCGATGGTCGATGCGCCTTGTCTTCTGGTAGGAGATATCGACCGCGGCGGTGTTTTCGCACAGCTGTACGGAACGGTCGCGCTCCTCGAACCGGAAGAGCAGGAACGGATCAAAGGCCTTCTGATCAATAAGTTCCGCGGAGATGTGGAGATCTTAAAACCGGGTCTTACCATGCTCGAAGAACTTTGCGGAAAAGAGGTCCTCGGTGTCGTCCCGTACATGAAAGTCAACATCGAAGATGAAGATTCACTTGCGGAAGTCCTTTCCGTAAAAGATGCGGCAGCAGAGATCGATATCGCCGTGATCCGTCTGCCGAAGATCTCCAACTTTACGGATTTCCAGGCGTTGGATCTTGAGGTCCAGGCATCGGTCCGTTACGTCGGACGTGCGGACGAACTCGGCAATCCGGATCTTGTGATCCTTCCGGGAACCAAGAGCACGATGGACGATCTCCGGTGGCTTCGGGAAAACGGACTGGAGGCTGCGATCAAACATCTGGCAGCCAATGGAACACTCGTATTCGGTGTCTGCGGCGGCTATCAGATGATGGGAGAGTCTGTTACGGATGAGAGCGGCGTCGAAGGATTCGGCACGATCCGCGGCATGGAGCTCCTTCCGATCCGGACCGTTTTCGCAGAAGAAAAGACGCGGACGAGAAAGACCGGCACGATCTGCAATGTAACCGGAGCATACGCAGCATTGAGTGGAAAGAAGATCACCGGCTACGAGATCCACATGGGTGAATCGGAGCAGCTGCAGGAAGGCCATCTTTTTACGGATCTGGAAGGTTCTCCGGACGGATGCTTTCTGGAAAATGCAGCCGGCTCTTATCTGCACGGTATCTTTGACGAAGAAGATTTCCGCGACGCCCTGCTTCAGCTGATCTGCGAGCGCAAGGGCATCGCCTATACGAAGGGAAAGAGCCGCACCTATCAGGAGTATAAAGAGGAACAGTATGATATTCTTGCGGACGGAATCCGGAAATCTGTCGATATGGAGAAAGTTTATAGAATTCTGGGAATCAGCAAATAATTTACGGAATATGAAAGACGGCAGAGCGCTCTGCCTTCCTTCCATCGAATACCGTTGAACGAAAATAGAAAGTGAGATCGATATGGAAAAT
This sequence comes from uncultured Parasporobacterium sp., assembly GCA_964579345.1. Lineage (GTDB taxonomy): Bacteria > Bacillota > Clostridia > Lachnospirales > Lachnospiraceae > RGIG5612. Next base: position 760 of record CAZOHB010000107.1, on the reverse strand, counting down.
TTAGAGATTGGAAAACTGGAGCACGTGCTTCCGAAGGATATTGAGAAGAGAAGTTTTGAAATCATCACGCAGGAACTCGGTGACGTTCCGATGGATCCGGAGCAGGAGCCGATCATCAAACGCTGCATCCATACTTCTGCAGACTTTGATTACTATAAAAATCTTTGCTTTTCTGAAAATGCAGTGTCCGTTTTTAAGGACGCGATCCGGAACGGCGCCTGCATTGTAACCGATACGCAGATGGGAAAATCCGGGATCAGCAAGCCGACGCTTGCGAAATACGGCGGAGAAGTGTTCTGCTTTATGAGCGATGAGGATGTGGCACAGGAGGCAAAAGAGAATGGCTATACCCGTGCGGTTGCTTCGATGAACAAGGCCGCAAAACTGGATAAGCCTCTGATCTTTGCAATCGGAAATGCACCGACAGCTCTGATCCGTCTGAAAGAGTTGATCGAAGAAGAGGGCTTCCGTCCTTGCGGAATCATCGGTGTTCCGGTCGGCTTTGTCAATGTTGTAGAATCGAAAGAGTTGATCATGCAGACCGGCATTCCATATATTGTAGCCCGCGGAAGAAAAGGCGGAAGCAACATCGCAGCAGCGATTTGCAACGCACTGCTGTATAACATGTAAAAAGCATTAAGGTGACATGCTCCCACCACTTAGGCTCGCGCCTTGAAGTGGGGGCTTCTCGTTCAAGGCAGGCACCCCTGCCAGTATCTGCGAGCTATCCCCGTGTGCCCCACGGTTTTCTTTGCTTATT
>CAZOHB010000106.1:0-8661 GCA_964579345.1 uncultured Parasporobacterium sp. | reverse complement strand
CTGCAAGTGTTTTCGCTGTTGTGTTGACAGATACCCACAGGGGGTATATTATACGTATAAAAAGAGATACCCCTATAGGGTATATAAAACAAAGGGGATTGCTATGGAAGAGAACAAGACAAAAGAAACCAACAAGGAAGCCTGTCCGCATTGCAGGACCAAGGAACGTTCCGAAAAGGAATATAAAGATCTGCTGAACCGGCTGAGCCGGATCGAAGGGCAGATCCGCGGGATCCGCGGCATGGTGGAAAAAGATGCCTACTGCATCGATATCTTAAACCAGGTCTCTGCGGCAAACTGTGCGCTGAACAGTTTTACGAAGGTTCTTCTCAGTAATCATATTAAAAGCTGCGTCGCGGAGGATGTTCGCGAAGGTAACGAGGAGAAACTTGAAGAGCTGGTACAGACACTTCAGAAACTGATGAAATAAAGTACAGCAAAGAAGGAAAAAAATGGAACAATATACAGTTACGGGTATGACCTGTGCGGCCTGCCAGAGCAGAGTGGAAAAGGCCGTTTCAAAAGTAAAGGGTGTGGAAAGCTGCAGCGTTTCCCTTCTGACGAATTCGATGGGTGTGGAAGGCAGCGCATCCGCAGCGGACATTATCAAAGCCGTTACCGATGCCGGGTACGGTGCCTCTTTAAAAGGCGCCGGCCTTGATAATGGAAAAAAAGGAAGTGCGCTTGCAAGACTTGCAGAACAGGAAGAAGCTCTGAAGGATCATGAAACACCGAAGCTTCGAAAGCGGCTGATCGTCTCTCTCGTTTTTCTGATCATATTGATGTATTTCTCTATGGGACACATGATGTTCGGCTGGCCGGTTCCCGCATTTATGGAGGGGAATCATATCGCGATGGGGCTCCTTCAGCTTTTGCTTGCAGCCATCGTCATGGTGATCAATCAAAGATTTTTTATCAGCGGTTATAAAAGTCTTTTCCACGGCTCCCCGAATATGGATACCCTGATCGCTCTCGGATCTTCGGCGGCGTTTGGCTATTCGACTGTCATGCTTTTCGCAATGACGAATGCCCAGCTCGCAGGAGATGCGGAAGCCGTCTCGAAATATATGATGGAGTTTTATTTTGAGTCGGCGGCGATGATCCTGACACTGATTACCGTCGGAAAGATGCTCGAGGCTTACTCCAAAGGGAAAACAACGAACGCGCTGAAGAGTCTGATGAAACTGGCACCGAAAACAGCCAATGTTCTGCGGAACGGAGAAGAGGTGACGGTTTCTGTAGATGATGTATTGAAAGGCGATATTTTTGTGGTCCGCCCGGGCGAGAATATCCCAGTGGATGGAAGAGTTATAGAAGGATCCAGTGCGGTCAATGAGGCGGCTCTGACCGGAGAGAGTATCCCGGTCGATAAGGAACCGGGAGATGAGATCTCTTCCGCAACGCTGAATCAGTCCGGCTTCTTAAAATGCGAAGCAACCAGAGTCGGAGAAGATACGACTCTTTCCCAGATTATCCAGATGGTCAGCGATGCTGCCGCGACGAAAGCGCCGGTTGCAAGGCTTGCGGATAAGATTTCCGGTGTCTTTGTTCCGGCTGTGATTGCCATTGCGGTCGTGACTCTGATCGTCTGGCTGCTGATCGGCCGTGGGGCGGGATTTTCCCTTGCACGGGCAATCTGCGTGCTGGTCGTCAGCTGTCCCTGTGCGCTGGGTCTGGCGACGCCGGTCGCGATCATGGTCGGCAACGGACTCGGAGCAAGAAACGGCATCCTCTTCAAAAATGCAGAAGCGCTGCAGGAAGCCGGAAATGTACAGATCGTTGCTTTGGATAAGACCGGAACGATCACCAGCGGACAGCCGGAAGTTACGGACATTCTCCCGGCAGACGGCATCAGCAGCGAAGAACTTCTGTATCTGGCGAATGCGCTGGAGCAGAAGAGCGAACATCCGCTGGCAAAAGCCGTGATCCGCTATGCACAGGGTAAAGGCACGGAAACGGCAGAGGTCCTTCAGTTTCAGGCACTTCCCGGAAACGGCCTTTCCGCAGAACTTTCCGGCTCGAAGCTTTACGGCGGAAATGAATCCTTTATCCGTACAAAGGCGGAAGTTCCGCAGGAAATCCACATCGTTTATACGAAGCTTGCAGAAGAAGGAAAGACCCCGCTGTTCTTTGCAAAAGACGGAAAACTCCTGGGTATCATCGCAGTTGCAGATACCATGAAAGCCGACAGTGCGGAAGCGATAAAGCAATTGCAAAATCTGGGTATTCATGTTGTAATGCTAACAGGCGATAACGAGCGTACCGCACAGGCTGTCGGACGTGCAGCCGGTGTCAACGAAGTCGTCGCGGGCGTGCGTCCGGATGGAAAAGAAAGCGTGATCCGAAAGCTCCAGGAGTTTGGAAAAGTGGCCATGGTCGGTGACGGCATCAACGATGCGCCGGCTCTGACGCGGGCAGATATCGGAATCGCGATCGGCGCGGGAACGGATGTAGCGATCGATGCGGCGGATGTGGTTCTGATGAAGAGCAGCCTGCTCGATGTAGCGGCAGCTGTCCGTCTCAGCAGAAGAACCTATCGGAATATCGTGGAGAACCTGTTCTGGGCATTGATCTACAATGTGCTTTTGATCCCGGCGGCAGCAGGCGTTTATGTTGGTCTTGGAATCACGATGAATCCGATGCTCGGTGCGGCGGCAATGAGTCTTTCAAGTTTCTGCGTGGTAATGAACGCGCTCCGGCTGAATCTGGCAAAGATCAAAGACCCTTCCCATGACCGGAAAAAGAAAAAATCGTTAAACCTTCCCGAAGGCAGCAGACTGCTTTCCGGAGATCAGAAACATACAGAAGAAAACGAAGAAAGAGGCAATACAATGGAAAAAACATTAAAAGTTGAAGGCATGATGTGCATGCACTGTGAAGCAAGAGTAAAAAAAGCACTGGAAGCGTTAGAGCAGGTGGACGAAGCGGTCGTAAGCCATGAGGCAGGAACCGCCGTTGTAAAACTGAATGCGGTTGTGGAAAATGACGTGCTGAAAAAAGCAGTGGAAGATCAGGATTATAAAGTTTTAGAGATTGCATAATATTTGCAAATGAAATCGTTATGGAGCTGCAAGAATTTTTTGAAGAAAATCCCAGGGTTGCATTGGCTTTTTCCGGTGGAGTGGATTCTGCCTATCTGCTATATGCAGCAAAGCAGTTTGCATCAGAGGTGCAGGCTTATTATGTCAAGTCCTGCTTTCAGCCGCAATTTGAACTGGAAGATGCGAAACGTCTCTGCCGGGAGCTTGGCGCAGAGATGAAGGTCCTGAATGTGGATGTGCTCCGTTCGGAAGAAGTGCGTAAGAATCCTTCCAACCGGTGTTATTACTGCAAGAAGGAAATCTTTGAAACGATCCGGAAGGCAGCTGCGAACGACGGTTATGCGGTTCTTCTCGACGGCACAAATGCCTCAGATGATGCGGACGACCGGCCGGGGATGAAAGCGCTCCGGGAAATGGCGGTTCGTTCTCCGCTAAGAGAGTGCGGTCTGACAAAGACCCGGATCCGTGAATTGTCAAAGGAAGCGGGTCTGTTCACCTGGAACAAACCGGCATACGCATGTCTTGCTACCCGGATTCCTGTCGGCGAGGAGATCACGGAAAAAAAGGTTGCGGATATTGAAGCTGCGGAAGGCTTTCTCTTTTCGCTCGGTTTTTCGGATTTCCGCGTGCGGACCTATTGCGGGCATGCAAGACTTCAGATCCCTGAGCCGCAGACGGAATTGCTTCTGAAGTACAGAGGCAAAATATTGTCAGAGCTGAAGAAGTACTTTCAGTCAGTTGCTTTAGATCTTGAAGCTAGATAAATAAAGGCTTTTCCTTCCTTACTGCCGGCGCGCTGACAGCGCGAGAGTACCCGAGTGCGCGTCGTAGCGCCAACGAGGGTACTGCTCGGCTGGACATAGCGCCGGCAGGGAAAAGCCTCGTTAATTAGAGGTTAGATATGAACAATGACGTAAGAAAAATACTGGAAGGCGTCAGCGCCGGAACCGTGTCTGTGGAAGAAGCGCTTCTGGAGCTGAAAAAGAAACCGTTTGACGATCTCGGTTTTGCAAAAGTCGATACCCACCGTAAGATCCGTCAGGGAGCTGCCGAGGTGATCTACGGAGCCGGAAAGACGCCGGAGCAGATCATCGGCATTATTTCTTCGATGAAAGAAAACGGACAGAAGACGATCCTGATCACAAGACTGAGTGAAGAAGCGGCGGACATGATCCGGACGGTTCATGAGATGAAATATAATAAAGCCGGAAGATGCGGGATCGTTGGTGAGATGCCGAAACCGGACGGGATCGGAAAGATCCTGATCGCGACCGGCGGCACCAGTGATATCCCGGTAGCGGAAGAGGCTGCGCTGACAGCCGAGGTTTTAGGCAATGAAGTGATCCGGCTGTATGACATCGGAGTTGCCGGCCTTCACAGAACGCTTGCGCATCTGGACGATATCATGGGTGCCAGCGTTGTGATCGCCATAGCAGGAATGGAAGGTGCGCTTGCAAGCGTCCTTGGCGGACTTGTAGACTGTCCTGTGATCGCGGTTCCGACAAGCGTCGGATACGGTGCTTCTTTTGGAGGCCTTTCCGCGCTTCTTTCCATGCTGAATTCCTGCGCAAGCGGAGTATCCGTTGTGAACATTGACAACGGTTTCGGAGCAGGATACCTCGCAGGAATGATCAACCATATGGTGTAAGGGTAATTCAGGAAGGATAATCGGATGAAAACACTTTATTTAGACCTTCAAATGGGAGCAGCAGGCGATATGCTTACGGCAGCGCTTTTAGAGCTCGTCCCGGATCCGGATGCTTTTATAGAAGAATTCAACCGGCTGGGAATCCCGGGCGTTTCTGCTGAAAAAGAGACCGCGGAAAAATGCGGGATCAGGGGCACCCATTTCAAGGTTCTGGTTCATGGAGCAGAAGAAGAAAGTCATGATGTTCACGGGCATTCTCATGAAGCTCACGAGACGCATGATCACCATCATCATCATGAGCATGAACATGAACATTCACATGAGCATGAGCATTCGCATGAACATCATCATGGGCATACTCACTCCCACTCACACAGCAGCATGGCGGAGATCGAGCATCTGATCAAAGACCATCTGGACCTTCCGGAAAAGGTGCGGGAAGATGTTCTGGCCGTATACCGCCTGATCGCAGAGGCGGAAAGCCATGCGCATGGTGTTCCGGTCTCAGAGATCCATTTTCATGAAGTCGGAACGATGGACGCAGTTGCGGACATTACGGCAGTGTGTCTTTTAATGGACAGGATCAAACCGGACAGGGTCGTTGCCTCGCCGGTTCATGTCGGCTTCGGACAGGTGCACTGCGCACACGGCATCCTTCCGGTACCTGCGCCGGCGACAGCATATATTCTGAAGGACGTTCCAATCTACGGCGGCAGCATCAAAGGCGAACTTTGTACGCCGACAGGAGCAGCCCTTCTGAAACATTTTGCAGATGCTTTTGAAGAGATGCCGGTGATGAAGGTTTCCGCAATCGGATACGGTATGGGGAAAAAGGATTTTCCGGCAGCAAACTGTATCCGCGCAATGCTTGGAGAACAGGAACAGCGGTTTACGGATGTTCTGGAGTTTTCCTGTAATGTGGATGATATGACGGCAGAGGAGATGGGATTTGCCATAGACCGTCTTCTGGAAGCCGGAGCGCTCGATGTCTATACGATCCCGATCGGCATGAAAAAGAACCGGCCGGGTACGCTCCTGCATGTCATGTGCAGGGAAGCGGATAAGGAGGAGATGATCCGGCTGATCTTTCTTCATACGACCACTATCGGAATCCGGGAAAACCGTATGCGGCGCTATACACTGGAGAGAAAGATCGAGGAGACAGAGACTCCGTACGGAACCGTCCGGGTCAAAACCTCTTACGGATACGGAACCGAAAAAAGCAAAACAGAATATGATGATCTGGCCCGCATCGCGAAGGAGCAGAACCTCAGTCTGAGGGAAGCCAGAAAGCTGGTGCATCAGAAGGAGAATCAGTAGATTGATGAAAACCAGAAATCAGGCGCTGGATATTGTGAAATTGATCGGCGCCTGTTTTGTTATTTTTATTCATATCCGCTTTGCCGGAGATCTCGGAAAGGTGATGGAGTGCCTTGCAAGATTTGCCGTTCCGTTCTTTTTTGCTTCCGCCGGCTATTTCTGTTTCAGGCAGGAAGCGCTCGTGATCAAACGACGGATGTGGAGGATCCTAAAGATCCTCGCGGCTGCTTCGGCGGTTTATCTGATTTGGGGGATGATCAGTCTCGGGAACGGATACAACACGGATCTTGCGGATTTCTTTGCACAGCGTCTGACGGTTGGGGCAATCGCCCGCTTTCTGTTTCTGGACTGCAATCCATTCGGCGGACATCTGTGGTTCCTTTCCGCGTTGTTCTTTACCTACCTTTTGTTTTTTGTTTATGTAAGCAGAAGCCGTTCGGGAAGGGAACTGCGTTACCGGCCCCTGTATTTTTTCGGAGCCTTTGCGCTCCTGATCCATATCATACTGAGTACGGGACTTACGGCCTTCGGGATCAGCCTGAACTATATCTTTTACAGAAACACCTGGCTGTTTGCGGTTCCGATGTTCCTGATGGGGATTTTCCTGCATGAATATCAGGAGAACATCCGGAAACGGATCACGCCTGTGCTTCTTGGATTCATCGTTTTGGCAGGTGCGGGAGTCAGTCTGCTTCAGCGCTTTCTGCTCGGACCGATGGACCTTCCTTTGGGAACGATTCCGGAAACGGCAGCGCTTTTGCTCCTTGTGACGGAGGCATCCGCCGGAGATGAGAAGAGTCAGAAAAAGAAGCATTCATGGGTTCCGGGAAGAGCGCCCCTGTTTATTTATGTTATGCATCCGCTTTATGACGGGATCCTGCGGTTCTGTTTTCCGCAAAGTTCCTTTCTGTTCGGAAAGGCAGCAGGTTATTATTATCCGCTTCTGATCCTGGTCGTGTCAGTGGTACTTGGAATATTTCTTGCACTTCTTGCTCAGAAGTGTGGTAAAATGGAACGAAACAATAAAACGGCGTAAGAGCAGGAGCTCTTTTGCCGGGAAAATAAAAAATAATCCGGGAAATAAAGGAGAAAAAATATGGCAGAGATCGTTATTACAAAAGAAAATTTTGAACAGGAAGTTTTACAGTCTGATAAACCGGTGCTGGTAGATTTCTGGGCGACCTGGTGCGGACCGTGCCAGATGCTGGGACCGATCATTGAGCAGATCGCCACAGAAAAAGAAGGCGTCATTAAGGTCGGAAAAGTCAACGTAGACGAACAGCAGGAGCTGGCCGCACAGTTCGGCATTATGAGCATTCCGACGCTGCTTGTCTTCAAAGACGGAAAAGTCGCAAACCAGGGCGTTGGATTTATGGACAAAGGTAAAGTAGAAGCGCTGCTTCAGTAAACCTGTGAAAAGATCAGGGGGCGCGCTGAGCGCTCCCTGTTTTTTACAAAGTGAGCCCGGCGAGGCCGGATTTATCCGGACACATTGGGCGAGTACGTACATCGAGCAGGGGCTCGTCCCTGCTCGATTGAAAACATTAAAGAGGACGATACATGATCAATACAACTTTGTGCTATCTGGAAAAGGACGGATGCTACCTGATGCTTTTCCGCAATAAAAAAGAGCATGATCCCTGTGAAGGGAAATGGGTCGGGATCGGCGGAAAGTTCGAGCCCGGTGAAGATGCGGAAACCTGCATGCTGAGGGAAGTCCGGGAAGAGACCGGACTGATACTGAAAAAATACCAGCCCTGCGGAGTCGTCCACTTTCAGTCAGATGAACTTGAAGATGAAGAAATGTATCTGTTTACCGGAACCGAATGGGAAGGCGAGATCTCAGTCTGTGACGAGGGAACACTGGAATGGATCCCGAAGGAAAAGGTCCTGGACCTGAATCTCTGGGAAGGAGATCCGTATTTCCTGAAGCCGATGCTGGATGGAGAAACGAAGATTGAGATCACCTGCCGCTATGAAGGGGACCGTCTTGCGGAATACATCAATCATGAGGAGGAATACAAATGAATGCGGTAAAAGAATATCTGGTAGAATCAAAAAGCCTGCCGGAAGCATACCACAAAGCACTTCAGGCACTGGAGTCGAATGGGATCATTTATCCCTGCGATGACTGGAATACGACACAGAAAGAAGTTTCCATGACGATGTGTGTTTTGGAACCTTTTGCAGAGCCGATGATCAGCAAACTGTTTATCGGCGGACCGGAAGAGCTCGAGCAGTACAGACAGGAAATGCTGGACGGCATTCTGGATTTCGAAGTGGAGCGCGGCAACTGGGCCTATACGTACCATCAGCGGATGGAAAAACAGTTTCCGTTTATTATCTCCGAACTGAAAAGAAATCCTTCGAGCCGCAGAGCCGTGATCCTGGTCCGTGACTGGGAAGTCGATGCGGAAAGTGATGACCCGGCCTGCCTGCAGCATATCCAGTATTTTATCCGGGACAACCAGCTCCATTGCAAGGTTCTGTTCCGTTCCAATGATGCCTGCAAGGCGACGTATATGAACGCCTTTGCGCTGATCATGCTGCAGAAACGTTTTGCGGATGAGCTCGGTGTTGAAATGGGAACCTATACACACAGAGCAAGCAGTTTCCACTGCTACGAAAAAGATTTTGAAATGCTGAAAGGCT
>CAZOHB010000105.1:0-8803 GCA_964579345.1 uncultured Parasporobacterium sp. | reverse complement strand
TTCACGTTAGAACCTCTGGAAAGAGGATACGGAACAACTCTCGGAAACTCCTTAAGAAGAATCATGCTTTCTTCTCTTCCGGGTGCAGCAGTCAGCCAGATCAAGATCGCGGGCGTGCTGCATGAGTTTACAACGATCCCGGGCGTTAAGGAAGATGTCACAGAGATCGTGATGAATATCAAGGAACTGGCAATCCGTAACAACAGCCAGACAAATGAGCCGAAGATCGCTTATATCGATTTCTCCGGTGAAGGCGTTGTAACGGCAGGCGATATTCATGTAGATCAGGATCTTGAGATCATGAATCCGGATCTTGTGATCGCAACACTGGACTCCAGTGACAGCAAGCTTTATATGGAGCTTACGATCACCAGAGGCAGAGGCTATGTAGACGCGGAAAAGAATACCGTAGACAATTCTGCTGTCGGCGTTATTCCGATCGATTCCATTTACACACCGGTAGAGCGTGTAAACATCCAGATCGAAAACACCCGTGTCGGCCAGATCACAGACTATGATAAACTGACGATCGAAGTGTTCACAAACGGAGCACTTGCTCCGGATGAAGCGATCTCTCTTGCAGCAAAAGTTCTTTCCGAACACCTGAATCTCTTCATCAACCTTTCTGAAAATGCGAAGACAGCTGAAGTCATGGTAGAGAAGGAAGAAGATGACAAAGAGAAAGTTCTGGAAATGAATATCGACGAGTTGGAGCTTTCCGTTCGTTCCTACAACTGCTTGAAGAGAGCGTCTATCAATACGGTAGAAGAGTTGATTAACAAAACTCCGGAAGAAATGATGAAAGTACGTAACCTCGGACGGAAGTCCCTGGACGAAGTATTTGCGAAATTGAAGGAGTTAGGATTAGAGCTTAAGAGCTCGAATGAAGAATAACTAAAGGACATATGAGTCTGTTAACGGCTGCGTAAGCAGGCGTGTTACAGACTCAGCGATCCGAGTTTGAACATGAAATAAAAAGAAAGATATAATAACGAGGAGGCAAAGGTTATGGCCGGATATAGAAAATTATCTAGAAACGCCGCTCAGAGAAAGGCTTTAATCCGTAACCAGGTAACAGCACTGCTTAATAACGGAAAGATCGTTACAACGGAAGCAAAAGCAAAAGAGATCCGTAAGGTTGCAGAACCGCTGATCGCGCTTGCTGTTCGTGAGAAAGATAATTTCGAAGAAGTTACCGTTAAGGCAAAAGTTGCACGTAAGGACAAAGACGGAAAGCGTGTGAAAGAAGTTGTTGACGGAAAGAAAGTCACTGTTTTCGATGAAGTTGAAAAGAAGATCAAGAAGGATGCTCCTTCCCGTCTTGCAGCAAGAAGACAGATGCTGAAAGTTCTTTACCCTGTAAAGAGCGTTCCGGAAAAAGCAGCCGGAAAGAAACGCGGTACTGTTGAAGTTGACCTTGTTGCTAAGCTTTTTGACGAGATCGCTCCGAGATATGTAAACCGTAACGGCGGTTATACAAGAATCGTGAAGATCGGTCAGAGAAAAGGCGATGCAGCGATGGAAGTACTGATTGAGCTTGTTTAATCATTGTATAGTAAAAAAGGTGTTTAAGCCGTTAAGAGGTCGGAAATTCCGACCTCTTTTTTTCATGTTTTTCGATATAGAAATTCTGTATAAAAAAGCGCTGCAAAAGCGATACAGCGAGAAAAACAAAAACAATTAAAATGTTGCTTTTCATACAAATAAATGGCAATTGACCACAAACGTGATATGAATTGAGTTGTGTCTAAAGTGTGAAATGTGTTATAATTCTGCATGTAAATATTTTCTGGAAAAAATTTTTTTAGAAAAGGAGAGGTTTATTATGCAACAGAAAAAAAGTTATAACTTTGGTGCTCGTGGCTGGCTGCTCATCCTTTGGGTTGCTACCGGTATGTTCTCTTATGTTGTAGCAGGTAACTACCCGCTGAACATTATGGCAAACGCACCGCAGTATGGTCCTGCGACAACACTGTCCCTGATCTATACAGGCGCATCTATCGTAGGTATCATCGTACAGGTTATCTTCTCCAGCAAGGTTAGAAACTGGAAGAAGTTATCTGTCATTTTAGGTATTGTAACCATCGTATTCATGATCTTAGAGATGGTTGTTCCGGCAGGAAAAGAGCATGCAAGCATTCTGTGGCTGATCTGCTTCGGTATTGCTACTGCAGTATCTGCTCTTTATGGAACATGGGCTCTGTCCGTTCTCGTAGGTGTATGGTTCCCGAGAAGAAAAGGAACAGTAATGGGTATCATTACTTTCGCTTTCCCGATTGGTAATGCACTTCTTGGCGGATTCGCTGGAAAATTCCTTCCGATGGCATTCGGTGGAGATCCGATGGCAGCTCTGAAATCCTTATGGCCATACTTCGCAGTTGTTGTAATTGGTTTCATCATTGGTTGTGCTACCATCAAAGAGTTCCCGGAGCAGTGTGGTGCATATCGTGATAACGATAAGAGCCTGACACCGGAAATCGCTCAGAAGATGATGATGGAAGAGATCGAGAACAGAAAGTCCACCGTTTGGAAAACCGGCCATACTCTGGCTTCTCCGGACTTCTGGTTCATCACAATCCCGATGGGCTTACTGCTTATGTTTGCAGTTGGTGCTATGACTCAGTCTATGGCTATTATCTCCTCACAGGGAGATGCTTATAACTGGACAGGCGGATATTCAGGCGTTATGTACTGGATCGCAGGCTTCGGTATTATCGGATCTTATGTATTCGGTCTGATCGATACCAAGATGGGTACAAGATTCGCAGTTCTTCTTTCTCACATCTGCATGCTTATTTCCGGTATCCTCGGAATGCTGAAGAACCCGACAGCAATGTTCATCGCTCTGATCCTTCTGGCAATGTTCATGGGTGCTTCTTCAAACTACACAGTTTCTGCAGCAGTTCAGTACTGGAGACTTGAGGACTTCCCGAGTGTATTCTCTACAGTTAACCCGCTGGCTAATCTGATCAACGCATTTGGACCGACAATCGTTGCAGCTCTGATCGCTTCTAACCTGGGTGTTACAGGCGTATTCATGGTAACAGGTATCGCAGCTATCATCTCTATCATCTTCTGCTTACTGTTCAAACCGGCACGTGTTAAAGCATATGATGATAAATACAGAGCAGCAGCTGGCAAACCGCTGGATGATGCACTGGTTGGACGTAAATAATTTACGCATCTAACAAATAAACCATTAATTTTTCAGAAAATGCAGAGCAGGAGAACCGAAAGGTTCTCCTGTTTTATATCTTGCTCAAACACATAGAAACTGATAAAATAAACACTTGTATAAACTTAAAGGCGGGGAAAATTCATGTCAGAAAGCATCCATTCAAAATGTCCTTATTGCGGGAGCAGTCTGCTGCAGGAAGAAGATGGCTATCGCTGCAGATTCTGTAAAAGCTTTTTCCCATTTGAAGCTGAGCAGCTTTCTGAAGCAGATGATCTATCCAATATTTCACAGTTTAACCAGCAGGTGATCGAAAAACAGGAATCTGTTGTGGATACGGAAAAGGAAAAAGCTGACAAAGAGTTTGCAAAGCGAAAGGCACGAAACGAACTGATCGGTATTGCAACCGCATTTGCAAGCTGTCCGTTTATGGCGTTGTCTAAAACAATGCACATGCCGTATCTGATGATCCCCGGCTTTATCCTTTGGGCCTTTGCTGCAGGCTTTACGGCTTTTCAGGTATATAAAGCGAAAAAGGAAGGACGAAAAGCCGCATGGGGAAGGATCCTGGGTCTTTTGTTAGTTGCAATACTTATGTTGATCTTTATACATCCGGTGGGAGAATAGAAAAGACAGATGAATATCATTAAGTCGGACAAAATATCATACAGCTACCCGGTTTTTGAAGGAACGGATGAACAGGAGCTGAAACCGCAATCGGCTGGGGAAAACACGGATCCTAAAGAGCCGGACAAGGCTTTGAATGAGGTCTCGCTTGAAGTGCGGCCCGGTCAGTTTATCTGTATTCTCGGACATAACGGATCCGGAAAATCCACGTTTGCAAAACATCTGAATGCGCTGATTACTCCTACGGAAGGAACGCTTTGGATCAACGGTATGGATTCCAGCGATGAAGAAAAGCTCTGGGATATCCGGCGGACGGTTGGAATGGTCTTTCAGAATCCGGACAACCAGATCATCGGTTCGATCGTGGATGAAGAAGTTGCGTTTGGTCTGGAGAATATCGGTGCGTCGACGCGTGATATCCGCAAAGGTGTTTTTAAGGCGTTAACGGATGTCAACATGAGAGAGTACGCAAAAGTTTCCCCGAATAAACTGTCCGGCGGACAGAAGCAGAGGGTTGCGGTTGCCGGAGTACTGGCAATGAATCCCAAATGCATCGTTCTGGATGAATCTACCGCGATGCTTGATCCGAGAGGCCGCAAAGAAGTTATGGATACGGTCAAGAAACTGAACAAGGAGCAGGGCATCACGATCATCTCCATTACACATTACATGGAAGAAGCATTGGAAGCGGATTATATCTTTGTCCTGGATAAGGGACAGCTGAAAATGCAGGGTACACCAAGAGAAATCTTTTCACAGGAAGAAGAGATTGAGAAACTGCGCCTGAAACTGCCGCAGATCTGTCAGCTGGCAAAGGCTTTGCGCGACAGAGGGATGGATATTCCTTATGGAATTACAACAGAAGCAGAATTAAAGCAGGCGATTGAGAAAAAATGATTATTAAATTAGACCATGTCAGTTATATATATAATCTCGATACCGTGGAGAAAGTCGTAGCGGTCAATGATGTCAATCTGGAGATTGGCGGCAACACGCTGACGGCCATCATCGGAAGTACGGGATCCGGAAAGTCCACTCTGATCCAGATGTTAAACGGGCTTTTAAAACCAACCGAGGGAACGATCTCCTATGACGGAGAAGTGATCTATACCGGGGGAAAAGAGACCAAGGAACAGAAAAAGCGGATCCGGGATCTGAGATGCAAAGTCGGTCTGGTCTTCCAGTACCCGGAATACCAGCTGTTCGATGAAACGGTTCTGAAAGATGTCTGCTACGGGCCGAAAAATCAGGGCTTTTCCCAGGAAGAAGCAGAGCAGAAGGCCTTACAGGCACTGAAGGAAGTCAATATGCCGGAGCCTTCGATCCAGAAGTCGCCTTTTGATCTTTCCGGCGGACAAAAACGAAGAGCTGCGATTGCAGGCGTTCTTGCGATGGAGCCTGAAGTTCTGATCCTTGATGAACCAACAGCAGGACTTGATCCGTCCGGTAAAACGGAAATCTTAAATCTTTTAAAGAGATACCAGCAGGAAAAAGAGACGACGGTCATTCTGGTTTCTCATAGTATGGAAGAAGTTGCACAATATGCGGATCGTGTCATTGCGATGCATAAAAGCAAAGTACTCTTAGACGGATCGACACATGAGATCTTCGAACACAGAGAGGAACTTGAAAAGATTGGCCTGGGAGTTCCTGAGGTGCAGCGTTTTACAGAAAGTCTCGGGATTTTCGGAGCGATCACGGTTGAGGAAGCCTGCGAAGAAATTTTGAAAAAATACAATTCATCAGCGGAAGTGCTGTGAGTCAGTGATAGAGGTAACATGTTCAGAGATATAACGATCGGACAGTTTTATCCGGTCACATCCATCATTAATAAGCTTGATCCGCGTGTAAAACTGTGCGGTCTTGTGGTATATATTGCTGCCGTTTTTATCATCAACAATATTTTCGGCATGCTGTTCATTATTGCGGCGCTGATCACCCTGATCGCATTATCGAAAGTTCCGGCGAAACATATCTTTAAAGGTCTGAAGTTCGTTTGGGTCCTGGTATTATTTGCCGTCTTTTTTAACCTGTTTTTCAGTGATGGCGATATTATCTGGTCCTGGTGGATCTTCCATATGAGCCGGCAGGGCATCCTTCGTGCGGCTTTCTTTGCAGTGCGGCTGGTCTGTGTGATCGTCGGCTCTTCCATGCTGACGTATACAACGACGCCGACGAACTTAACCGCGGGGCTGGAGAAAGTATTTCAGCCGCTGAACAAGATCCATTTTCCGGGACATGAGATCGCAATGATGATGAGTATCGCGCTCCGCTTCATTCCGATCCTTTCCGAGGAAGTGAATAAGATCATGAAAGCACAGCTGGCAAGAGGTGCTGATTTTGATACCGGCGGACTGATCGTAAAAGCAAAGGGAATGGTCCCGATCATGGTTCCGCTCTTTATCTCTGCGTTCCGTCGGGCGTCAGAGCTTGCGACGGCGATGGAATCCCGCTGCTATTCCGGCGGCGAGGGCAGAACGAAGATGTACCCTCTGCGCTACCATAAACGGGACAGGAACGCATATATCATTTTAGGTATATTCCTGTTAGCGTCGATCGGGCTTCGGCTTCTGATGAGCCGTTTCCTGACGTTTGGAGCCATCTGAGCGGGCAGAGCAAAGGATAATCCATGACCACAACACAGATCCAATATTTTTTACAGGTTGCAAAAGAAGAGAGCTTTACGAAAGCTGCGGAAAAGCTGTTCGTTTCCCATCAGGTCCTGAGCAACCAGCTGAAAGCGCTGGAAAAGGAACTGGGGCTTGAGCTGGTCGACCGGAGCAATAAGCGCAGGATCTCTCTGACGAATGCCGGCAGGGTCATGTTTGATGCCTGGACGGAGATGGAAGCGAGTTTTGAACAGGCATTTCAGCAGGCAAAGAAAATGCAGGAAGCAGATGCGAAATCGCTCGTGATCGGAATCCAGGATATGCGATTCGTAAGAAGCTACGTGGTTCCGATCATCCGGAAACTGCAGGATTCTTCGGAAGGCTTTAATCTGGAATATCGTCTTGGCAGTCCGGTTGAAATGATTCAGATGCTGGAGAACGGAGAGGTCGATATGCTGATCATGATCTCTTCTGACATCAGCGCTTCGAGCGGATATCACCGTGCTGTTTTATGCAGGGATGCCCTTCATCTGGTGGCAGCGATGTCGATCAGCCATCCGCTTGCAAAACGGAAAAAGATTTCTTTTAAAGATCTGAAAGATGAAACGATCCTGATGATCGGGGAAAGCTATTCCGGAGAAGCTTCCCTCCGATTCCGGAAAGATATGGAGCAGTTCGGAGAGACACCGAAATCGATCAAATATTATAACGGACCGCGTGCGATCAATATCGCAGTCGAGACCGGGGCCGGTGTTGCGCTGCTGTTTGATGAGCTTCTGGAGGAAGCCAGAGAAGAGATCAAGACGTTTCCGGTTAACCTTCCGAATGCGGAAGGAACGGATATGCTGCTGGTCTGGAAGGAACCGAAATATGAGGTTCTTGCGAAACGTATGATTCAGATTCATCAGTAACTCACGCAACAATTACATATGCAAATGTAGCAAAAAGTCCTATTTGCAATCAAAACATTGCAAAAGGACTTTTTTTAGTTGATTGTTTCTAAAACGCTTTTTTATTAGAATACAACAGTAAACAATTCGAGGTTTATTAATACTAAAAAAAGGAGAGGTTTAACTATGGCACAAAGAAAATCTATCGGACTCGGTTTTCGCGGTACGATGCTCTGTATTTATCAGTTCCTGGCTTTCGCCATGTACTGTGTAATTAACAACATTGGACAGAATCTGTACCCGACATTGAATGGCAGCGCATGGAACGGAACTCTGGTTTCAACCGTTTATCTGATCGCAAGCCTGGCTGCTATCATTTTGCAGTTTATTGTCGGACAGAAGATCGCAAATTCCGGGCATCTGAAAGGAACATCAATCGTACTTCTTTCGCTGGCAGGAATTTTTGCCATTGGTATGGCAACGATTCATTTCAGTGAGGCGCTCTGGCTGATCATCTGGGGACTTGCTGTTTTCACCAGCGTTGTAGGCGCAACGTTTGTTGTATCAACGATCGTAGGACAGTGGTTCCCGAGAAGAAAGGGAACTGTCATGGGTATCGCTACCCTGGCTTTCCCTGTCATTAATGGTATTGCCCTTACGATCTTCGGCAACATGCTTGGATCTACCGGAGGCAATCAGTTCCTTTGCTGGCTTCCGTGGCTTATCATGGATGTCGTCGGAATCCTGATCTGCGTGATCTTTATCAAAGAGTATCCGGAACAGTGTGGCGCATATCCGGACAATGATAAGAGCATGACTCCGGAGATGGCACACCAGATGCTTGCTGCACAGCAGGAAGCAAAGAAAAACTCGGTGTGGACAGTCAAGAATATCCTTCGTACGCCGGGCTTTTGGATGATCGTAATCCCGCAGGGTATCCTGCTGATCGGTTCTGTCGGCGTTATGACACAGGTTATCCCGATCCTGAGCTCTTATGGTGAACAGTTTGTAATTGGCGGCGTTGCTCCGACGACTTTAGGAACGATCACACTGCTGATCTTTGCAGCAGTTGGTTGTGTCGGAAGCTGGGTCATGGGTATGATCGATACAAAATTCGGTACAAGAATCGCTCTGATCATTTCCTGTATCCTGATGGTTATCAGCGGTATTCTTTGCGTATTCCATATCCTTCCGCTGTTCTATGTTGGTTTCGCTTGCCTTCAGATCTTTATGGGCGCATCCTCCAACTTCACTGTTTCAGCGGCAGCTCAGTATTGGAGAAGAGAAGACTTCCCGTCTGCTTTTACGATGATCAATGCAGTTGCAAACCTGATCTGTGCGTTTGGTCCGTTGATCGTTGCCGGTATCAGTGCAGCAACTGGCGGTTATACCGTTGTTTGGATCGTGCTTGCAGCACTTGGACTTCTTGGAATGATCCTTATGTTTATATTCCATCCGCAGATGATCCTGAATCGCGATAAGAAATATCGTGTGGAAGCAGG
>CAZOHB010000104.1:0-8813 GCA_964579345.1 uncultured Parasporobacterium sp. | reverse complement strand
GCTTCTGTAGAAGCTTCTGAGGCTGGTTTAAAGGTTATCGCATTCGAGAAACAGAACGTTTCCGGCGGTGCTGCTAACATGGGTATGGGACCTCTTGGAATCGGAACCCGTCACCAGCAGGATCAGATGGTCGACATCGATGTAGAACGCGCATTCAAAATGTTCATGGAGTATACTCACTGGAGAGTAGATGCCAACATGGTTAAGAAATATTTCGAAGCTTCTGCAGGAACGATCCAGTGGTTAGAGGACCTTGGCGTTGAATTCGCAGGTGCATATAAATATTTCCCGAAGTCTGAAGCTACATGGCACATCGTAGCAGTTAACGGCGGAATCGGCCGTAACGGCGGTGCTATCATGAACAAGGCGATGCTCGACAGAGCACAGGAAAACGGAGCAGAGTTCTTCTATGAGACTCCGGCAAAAGAGATCTTAAGAGACGCAGAAGGCAAGATCTGCGGCGTTAACGCTGTTGATAAAGACGGCGAAGAGATCCATGTTGACTGCAAGGCTGTTGTAGTTGCAACAGGTGGTGCAGGAGATTCACCGGAATACATGAAAGAGCGCATGGGCTACACCTTTGGAAAAGACCTTTTCAACATCGTTATCCCGGGCCTTAAGGGCGAAGGTATCAAGATGGCTATCGCAGCAGGCGCAGCTACCACAGAGATGACAGTAGAGAAGATCTACATTCTGCCGAGCTCTGACATGGGCGTACAGTCCGTACCGGTTGTATTCATGCAGCCGAACCTGTTAGTAAATGTTCAGGGTAAACGTTTCATCAACGAAGAGCAGATGCAGAACACGACCTTCACAGGAAATGCAATCCAGATCCAGAAGGGCGCAATCGGATTCTCCATCATCGACAGCTCCATCATCAAGACCTACAAGAAGAAAGGCCTTGACGTTGTTAACTTCGTACACCACGTATCCGATATCGATGACTTCGAGCAGGCATGCCAGGATATCGTTAACGACCCGACAAACCCGGATGTTGTTATCGCTGATACTCTGGAAGAACTGGCTGAGAAGTGCGGCATCGATGTAGACAACTTCCTTGAGACCGTTGAGGAATACAACGACATGTGCGAGAGCCAGGATACTCAGTTCTACAAACCGCAGAAGTTCATGAAGCCGATCAAGAAAGGACCTTTCTATGCAGGCCTCTTCCGTCCGTCAGGATATGGAACACTCGGCGGAATCAAGATCAACGAAAACTGCGAAGTTCTTGATGATGACTGGAACGTAATTCCTGGATTCTATGCAGCAGGAACCGATACTTGTACAATCTACGGCGACAGCTACATGTTCTTACTGCCGGGTAACACAATGGGATATTGTGTAAACACCGGACGTTTCGCAGGACAGGGTGTTGCTGAATACTGTGAGGAGTAAAAAAGAATGGCTCAGGTTAAATTAACGATCGACGGCCGTCAGGTGATCGCAGATGAGAGCAAAAATATCTTAGAGGCAGCTCTGGAGAACGGAATCTATATTCCGCATCTTTGCTATCACGAAAATCTGAATCCGAACGGCGGCTGCCGCCTTTGTGTTGTAGAACAGGAAGGCGTCGACGGAGTAGTAACCGCTTGCTCCGTTAAAGTTAAAGAGGGCATGGTCATTAATACGAAAGGTGAGCTTGCGGAGAAGATCCGCAAGCTCGCTTGCGACTTTATGTTCAAGACACATCCGAGTGAGTGTACCGGATGTCCGAAATACGGAAAATGCCAGCTGGCTTCCATCTCCCAGTACGTTGGTGATACGGGCCGTGATCTGAGAGAGATCAAGATCCGTGCAACCGCGAACGAGACGAATCCTCTTATGCTGCATGAAATGTACCGCTGCATCCTGTGCGGACGCTGTGTACGTGCCTGCGGCGAGCTTCGTGGAGTCGGCGCGCTGAAGTTTGCAAAAGTAGACGGCAGAATGCAGGTTGTTATCGACGGCGAAAGCCTTGCAAAGGCTGACTGCAGGTTCTGCGGTGCCTGCGTAGAAGTATGTCCGACCGGTTCCATCCGTGATAAGGTTGGCGTATTCCGTGAGGATCTTCCGCGTGAGCAGGCGCTCATTCCTTGCCAGGCAGAATGTCCGGCACACATTGATATCCCGGCTTACCTCCGTGCGATCAATGAGGGCGACTGCGACAAGGCGATTGCAATCATCCGTGAGAGGGTTCCGTTCCCTCATGCATTAGGTCTTGTCTGCAACAACCGTTGCGAGACCGGATGCAAACATAAAGATTTGCTCAGCCCTGTTTCTATCAGAAACATGAAGAGATATGCAGCAGAACATGATGAGACCCAAAGCTGGAAGGAGAAATACCTTGCAGTTGCTCCGAGAACCGGCAAGAAAGTAGCCGTGATCGGTGCAGGCGGATGCGGTCTTACCGCTGCTTATTATCTTAATAAAAAAGGTCATGATGTAACCGTTTTCGAATCCAAACAGATTCCTGGCGGACATATGACTTCCGGTATGCCGGAATACAGAATCCCGACACAGGCGGTTCTGGACGAGATCAAAGTGATCGAAGATTCCGGTGTTAAGATTATCTGCAACTCTCCGGTGAACAACGTCGCTGATCTTAAGAAAGATTATGACGCAGTGTTAGTTGCAATCGGAACAAGTGTAGGTAAGAAACTGATGTATCTTCCGGGTTCAGATCTGCCGCAGGTATATTCCGCACTGGATATCCTTCAGGCTTCCCGTCTGAACACACCGATCGATCTTGGCGATACTGTCAACATCATCGGCGGCGGTAACGTTGCATTCGACGTTGCCGGAACCTGCATCCGTCTCGGCAAGACCGTAAATGTTGTCTGCCTTGAGAAAGATGCTTCTCAGGCTTCTCCGGAAGAGCGCGACCTTGCTTTAGAGGAAGGCGCAAACCTGTTTGACTCCCATTCCAACGAAGCGATCATCGGCGAGAATGGAAAGGTCACAGGACTTCAGGTCCATAAGATCAACAGCTTCTACTTTGATCCGGATACCAGAGCACTGGTTGAGGATCCGGTTCCGGACAGCACATACACGATTCCTTGCGATTCCATCGTATTTGCTGCAGGACAGGTGACCGGCCTTACCGAAGACTTTGGTCTGGCGATCAACAAGTTCGGCTATCCGATCGATCCGGCTACAGAGAAGAGCGGATACAAGACCTCCATCGATGGCGTGTTTACAGCTGGTGACGTTATCACAGGAACTCGTTTCCTGATCGATGCGATCGCAGGCGGACGCGACGTTGCGGAAATCATGGACAAATATTTAGGCGGCGACGGCGTGATCACAGAGCAGCTCGCAGAGCGCAGTGCTGATCCGTACATTGGTAAGATCGAAGGCTTCGCTGACATTCCGAGAAATGAAATGGCTGAGAGAGCAGCAGCTGAAAGAAAACTGGACTTCGCTCCGGTATCCGAAGGCTTTACCTGCGATCAGGCAAAATGCGAATCCGGCAGATGCCTGCAGTGTGACCTGAGACTTCAGATCGCTCCGCAGAAATTCTGGAACGACTATACCACAGACGCTGCAGAAGGAGGTGCACAGTAATGAATAAAATGATCGTTTTAAGTTGTGTGAAAGATGATTGCTATTCAAACAATGCAAAGCACTTCCTTGAAAAACACGTTGCTGAAATGAAAGCAGGCGTGGAAAAATTTGCGGAAATGAACAGCGCGGACAGATGCATGGTCCTTCTTCCGGAAGGCATGACAGATCCGGGATTCGGATGGGAATGCAAAACAGGCATCCAGACTCCGACCGCTGACAATCCGTATTCCGTCCAGCAGCAGTTCCTCGGAAAACTTCCGAGACCGATGATCCAGGACGATTTCGCAGCTGTATATGAAGACAGAGAAATCGCCGTGATCCTTCCGGAAAATGCTTACTGGCTTGGAAAGAACGACTTCTCCGTTAAACACATCACGATCAATGGTGAAGTGAAAGAAGTTCCGGTTGGCTCCAAACTTGGAGATTCCATCGACATCTCTGATGCGAAAGCAGTTCTGCTTGGCGGTCTGAAGGGACAGATGGTACTTCCGGCAGCAGCCGCTGAGATGGAAGTTACGGTTGACGAGTTATTCAACTCTGTCTGCGTGATCCCGAACAGTGCCTGCATCGTAGACTTCATGATCAAACATATGAACGCAGCATGGACCGCTTCCTGTGGCAAATGCGTCATGTGCCGTGAAGGATCCCTCCAGTTCAAGACGATTGTTGAGGAAATGGTTTCCGGTAAAGCAAAGGCTGGAGATCCGGCTCTGATCCATGATGTTGGAGAACTCGTGAAGATCGGTGCTTACTGCCCGTATGGACAGGGAATGCCGCAGCCGCTAATTGCCGCTCTGTCATTGTTTGCGGCTGAGTTTGATGCCCATATCAAGAGAAAGACATGTCCTGCAAATGTATGCTTCCAGAAGGGCGCAACCTATGTCATCCTTCCGGATAAGTGCACAGGCTGTACAGACTGTCTGGATGAGTGTGATGAGATGGCAATCGAAGGCAAGAAAGGCTTTATCCACATGATCGATCAGGATATGTGCGAGAGCTGCGGCAAGTGCGTTGAGGCATGCGACGAAGAAGCTATCGTTGTTGTCGAAGGCAAAATGCCGAAGCTGCCGAAGAAGCTTACGAGAGTCGGCAAATTCTAATTGAATCAGCTCATTTAAAATCAGCATTGAGAAAAAAGGGGAAACGTCCTGGACGGATCCCCTTTTTTATGATTTTTGTTATAGAATAAAAATGTATCAGAGGCAGCTTGTGAGAGGGACATCATGGGAAAACTGAAAGAATATCTCGGAACCGGTGAATTATATAAACAGATGTTTAAGATCGCGATCCCTGTTTCGCTCCAGGGTCTGATCACGGTCGGCGTAAACCTGATGGATACGATCATGCTGAGCAGTATGGGCGATGCACAGCTCTCCGCTTCGGCTCAGGCAGGTCAGTTTGTCATGCTGTTTATCATCATTGCCACCGGTATCGGTATGGGCGCTTCTGTTCTGACCTCCCGCTATTTCGGCATGCGGGAAATGTCTTCCCTGAAAAAAACGATCACGATCATGCTGCGGTTTGCGCTCGGATTTGCAGCTGCCTTTATTCTAGCATCGCTTCTGTTCCCGAAACAGATCCTGCGGATCTATACACCGGATCCGGAAGTCATTGCTTATGGCGCAAAATATCTCACATGGATGATCCCGACCTTTTTTACGACCAGTCTGACGGTTCCATGCACGATCGTTCTGCGTACGGTGAATAAAGTACATATCCCGCTGATCTCCTCGATCATAGCGTTCTTTATCAATGTGTTTTTTAACTGGGTCTTCATTTTCGGTCACCTTGGAGCGCCGCGCATGGAGATTGAAGGTGCTGCTCTCGGAACCCTGATCGCCCGTGTCTTTGAACTGATCTTTATTTTCGGCTTCTTCATTGCTGTGGATAAAGCGATCCGCTATCGCATCAAAGATGTTCTGATGCCTGTAAAAGGGCTTGTAAAAGAATATTTCCGGATCAGTATCCCGGTCGTGATCAGCGACGCCCTGCTTGCGCTTGGAAATAATATGATCGCGATCATCATGGGAAATATCGGAACCGCATTTGTTACGGCAAACTCGGTAACTTCCGTTATCACGCAGTGCAGCACGATCTTTTCACAGGGCGTCAGCAATGCCAGCGGGATCATTACCGGACATACTATGGGAAGGGGAGAGTATGACAAAGCCCAGAAACAAGGGTATACCTTTGCATTTATGGGCCTGCTGTTCGGCGGCTTTGCTGCATTGCTGATCAATATCCTGCGCGGGCCGGTCATCGATTATTATCAGGTATCGGCCGAGGCAAAAGAGATCGCAAATGAATTGCTGAATGCGATCTGGATCACAACGATCTTTATGTGCGTGGGTTCGGTTCTGACAAAAGGTGTTCTTCGGGCAGGCGGTGATACAAAATTCCTTATGATCGGAGACGTCCTGTTTCTCTGGGTGGCTTCCGTTCCGCTTGGCGCGCTGGCAGGTCTGGTCTGGCATCTGCCTGCTTTCTGGATCTATTTCTTCCTGAAGATCGACCATCTGTTAAAGACCATTCTGTGCTTCTACCGGCTGAAGAGCGGAAAGTGGATGAAAGTCATTCGGACCGATAAGGAACTCGATGCTTCAAAAAAAACGTAACATAGTACAGGATGTGCTATAATACCTTCATTATGAAGCGTTATGTAGAAGAAAATTCAATTGAAGAAAAAGAAAAATTCAGGGTTACGGAAAAAGACCAGGACGTGGAATTCAGCAAAGAAAAGCTGAAAGCTGTCAGTTACGATGTTTATGCATTTTTCCGTAATCTTCTTTTTGCAGTTGTTTTAGGCCTCGGGATTGGAGCGTACGCAACCGGTTTTGCGCTTTTGATCAACTGGATCACCGGTTTCCGGACAGCTCACAGCTGGCTGATCCTTCTGCTTCCGATCGGCGGTCTTGCGATTGTCGGTTTCTATCATTTGTTAGGATCTTATTCACCAAAGGGAACGAATCGTGTTCTCGAGTCGATCTCCTCCGATGAACAGCTTCCGCTTAAGATGACACCGCTGATCACTGTGGGTACGGCAATCACGCATTTCTTTGGCGGTTCGGCCGGCAGAGAAGGTGCTGCCTTACAGATTGGCGGAAGCATCGGTATGTGGTTTGGCAAAACGCTCCGGCTGGATAAACGGGAGATTACCGTCATGACTCTCTGCGGTATGAGTGCCGCGTTTTCTGCAATGTTCGGAACTCCGTTTACGGCGGCCGTTTTTGCCATGGAAGTGGTCAGTATCGGAATCCTGCATTATTCCGCGTTTGTTCCCTGCGTTGTTTCATCATTGACTGCAGGGCTTATCGCAAAATGGATCGGATATGTTCCGGAAGCGTATCCGCAGATCGACTTCCCGTCTTTTGGCTGGCTGAATGGTCTGCAGACAGTAGGCCTGGCAATCGCGTGCGCAGTCGTCAGCATTCTGTTCTGTATTATTCTTCACAAAACCGAACATATTTATCAGAAGGCAGTGCCGAACGCGTATCTGAGAGCAGTAGTGGGAGGCTTCCTGATCGTACTGCTTACGGTGTGTATTGGAAGCGCGGATTATAACGGAGCCGGAGTTCCGGTCATTATGAACGCTGTGAGCGGGCAGGCGCACTGGTATGCCTTTCTTTTGAAAATGATCATGACAGCCCTGACTCTTGGCGCCTGCTATAAAGGCGGCGAGATCATTCCGACGATCTTTGTCGGAGCGACCTTTGGCTGTGTCTTCGCTCCGCTTTTGGGCCTTTCGGCGCCGGTGGGGGCCGTACTGGGTATCTGTGGTGTCTTCTGTGGCGTAACGAACTGTCCGATCGCTTCGATCTGTCTTTGCCTGGAACTGTTCGGTCTGAAAGGACTGCCGCTGTACATTATCGCGGCTGCAGTCAGCTACCGGCTTTCCGGATATTACGGAATCTATACCGGACAGAAGATCATGTATTCGAAATCCCGCCCGCTGTTTATTAACCGCACAACATGGAAATAAAAGGCAGAAATCTCTTTTAGCCCGGCCATGCCGGCGCGGGATCTGAACTGCACGAAGGAAATATCCCTATGAGAACGATGATTCTTTTTGATCTGGACGGAACCCTGACGGAATCCGGAGAAGGCATTATCAAATCTGTTCAGCATGCGCTGCGCAGCTTTTCCATCGAAGAAACGGATACGCAGAAACTGCGCCGTTTTGTTGGTCCGCCGCTGACAGATTCTTTTCAGAAATACTATGGGCTTTCTGCGGAAGATGCGGAAAAGGCAGTTGCGGTGTACCGGGAACGGTTTGCAGTGAAAGGTATTTTTGAAAATGCATTGTATCCGGGCGTTTTGGAAATGCTGAAGGCTTTGAAAGAAAAAGGACTTGTTCTTGCGGTCTCGTCTTCCAAGCCGGAGAAGTTTGTCAATCAGGTTCTGGAATATTTTCACATCGACGCCTTTTTTGATATTGTTGTCGGAAGCACACTAGACGGCGGCAGAAAAGATAAAGCGTCTGTGATCCGGGAGACGATCGTACGCCTGAAGGCGGATCCGGAAACGGAACGGCTGATCATGGTAGGCGATACGGAGCACGATGTCAAAGGCGCGGAAGAAGTTGGAATCCCGTGTATTGCGGTGACATACGGATATGGAGATGCCGAAAGCATCCGACAGGCAGGTCCCGTGAAGATAGCGGAATCGGTCGAAGAACTGACTTCCATTCTGCTTCATTTGTAATCTCTGTATTGAAGTCCAGTTCGTAAAAAGTTATCCACATAAAACCGTATTATGTATTGCAGGATAGGCGCTTTAGTGCTATACTGCTTTAAAATAAAATATGATACTTCAGGGTCGGGTGCAATTCCCTACCGGCGGTATAGCCCGCGAGCGTTCTGAGTTTCAGAATGCAGATTCGGTGAAATTCCGAGGCCGACAGTAAAGTCTGGATGGAAGAAGTTTCTGCCATATTATTTTTATAATATGCAATATGGGAAATGTATTTGAGAGATCTCTGAAGGAATTCAGGGATCTTTTTTTTGAGCGAAATGAATGGAGCAATCTGCGAAGCGAGCTAGCGAAATCTGCGAAGCAGGAGAAAGAGCATGAATGAAAATCTGACGATCCACGAACAGTATATGAAACTGGCGATCGAGCTGGCGAAACAGGGGCGGGGATACACCTCTCCGAATCCGATCGTCGGCTGCGTTGTTGTCAAAGACGGAAGGGTGATCAGCGAGGGCTATCACGAGCGCTATGGAGAATATCATGCAGAGCGAAATGCGCTGCTCAGGTGCAAAGAAGATACG
>CAZOHB010000103.1:0-8827 GCA_964579345.1 uncultured Parasporobacterium sp. | reverse complement strand
GACAAGACCTTCAAAGTTGTAATAAGAAAGCTCGCAAAGGATCATCGCATCCACCACATTAAAGGCAGACTGGTCGAATGTGATATCCCCTCTCCAGTTTAAATAATCAATAAAATTTGCCATCTGAAACCTCGTCTCTTTTCGTCAAATTTTAACCCTTGCTCATTCGGAGCTTATAACGAATTCATTGTAATATGCGTAAGCAATGAAAATCAAGCATCTCACCATTCAGGCAGCTTCCTTCCCTTGTCTTTTCTCACCTCATTCAGGCAAACAAATCAGTTGGTATACCGCTTCCTTGCTTGCCCTCTTCCTTTTTCAGAGCTAAAATAGCGGTCTATGAGGAAGCTAAATGCACAGCAGCGGACGGCAGTCCAACATACAAAGGGTCCTGCGCTTGTCATTGCCGGTCCGGGCTCCGGAAAGACAGCCGTTATCGTCAGCCGCATTCAAAATCTGATCGAGTCCGGGAATGTTCCTGCAGGAAAGATCCTTGTGGTAACCTTTTCCCGAAAAGCCGCGGATGAAATGAAAGCGCGGTTTTTAAGCATGCAGAAAGGGGCGGGTTCGCCCTGTTTCGGAACCTTCCACAGCATCTTCTTTTGGATCCTGCGGGAGGCTTATCAGCTTTCTTCTGACAACATTATTACGGAACAGAAAAAGAAATCGCTTTTAATAAAGGCAATCCAATCTACCCTTCCAAAGACAAAAAAATCGTCGGATGCTTGCGCCGAAGGTGGCCACGATAATCAGATCCTCATCCAGCAGATGATCGAAGATCCGGAAATGCTCGATCGCCTCGAAGGAGAGATCAGCAAAGTAAAAAGCGGTGACGCCTATATTGAAAATTTCATATCTTCCGTCGTCAGCCCGCAGGACTTTCGAAAGATTTATTCCTCTTACACCCGTTCTTTAAAAGAAGAACGTCTGGTTGATTTCGACGATATGCTCTCCCTCTGTCTGCATCTTCTGACAGAAAGACCTGATCTCCTGGAATACTGGCAGAGACGCTTTTCCTATATCCTGGTCGACGAATTTCAGGACATCAATCCGGTCCAGTATCAGATCGTCCGGATGCTTGCTCTGCCGGATAACAATCTGTTTGTTGTCGGAGATGATGACCAGAGTATCTATGCGTTTCGCGGCGCAAACCCGAAGATCATGCGTCGTTTTGTTCGGGATTACCCCAATGCGAAACAGATCACACTGCAGGTCAATTACCGCTGCCTTCCTGCAATCCTCGAGGCATCCCAAAAGGTAATTCAGGGAAACCGGGATCGATTTAAGAAAAAGCTCAAATCCGGGCGGATTGAAAAAAGCGCCGGCCTCTTTTCCATTCGAAAATTCCGAGACCAACAGAGCGAATACACATGGATCGCGGAAGATATCCGCTCCCGTATCCGGGGAGGAGCCAGGCCCTCTGAGCTTGCGATCCTTATGCGTACACACAGGGAAATGCCGCATATCTGTTCTGCTCTGAAAAAGGCCGGCATCCCGACTGATGGAAGCAGCGTTCAGCTCCTCACCATGCATGCTGCAAAAGGACTGGAATTTGACCATGTCTATCTGCCGGACACGAACGAAGGCATGATTCCTTCCAATAAAACGAAGACACGGGAAGCACTTTGCGAAGAACGCCGGATCTTTTATGTCGCTATGACAAGGGCTGCAGACAGCCTTACGATCTGCTTCTGCGAAAAAATCCGCAGCAAAAAAGCAGCCCCTTCAAGATTTCTGGACTGCTTTCTGCGTTAAATATTCATTATTTTTTAATATTCAATTCCCTTTCGGGCGATGATTCCCTGATCAAAGGGATGTTTGATCTTTTTAATCTCTGACACATAATCGGCCAGTTCGATCAGCTCCGGAAGCGGATCTCTTCCGGTCATGATCACTTCCAGATTATCCGGTTTGTTCTTCAGAAAATCGATCAGCTTCTCCGGATCAACTACTTCAAGCCGTACAGAAGCAAGGATCTCATCGAGCAGCAAAACATCATAATAGCCGTTCACAGCCTCATTGATCGCGCGATCAAACATGTCACTGTAATATTCTTCCGCCCGCGAACGTTTTTCCGGATCATTCTTCCATACCCTGGAAAAACCAAAAGACTGATCATTCGAGATTAGATCCACGTTCGGAAGCAATTTGATCGCATCGAGCTCGGCCGACTGGTTATCTTTCAGGAAACGGGCGATCAAAACTTTCAGTCCGCAGCCTGCCGCACGAAGGCAGAGACCGAGACCGGCCGTTGTCTTGCCTTTTCCTTCTCCGGTATAGATATGAATCAAACCTCTGTCTGATCTGCTGTCCATCATCTTTTAACCCCCGTAAATAAACGAAACACTGCTTCAGCCGACTGCCGCTTCGAGCTTTTCGATTCCCTTGCGGATTCTGGAAAGCGTCTCCTCTTTTCCGATGATCTCCATGATCTCAAAAGCGCCGCCCGGCGTGGACTGCTTTCCGGAAACTGCAGTACGCAGTGGCCAGAGAACAACTCCGTTCTTTACACCTTTTTCTCCGATATATTTCATGATCATGTCATGAAGGGCATCCAGAGAATAATCTTCCTGCGCTTCGAGGAGCGGCAGAGTTTCCTTTAAAACTTCCAGAGAAATCTCGGAATTGGTTTTCATTTTTTTGTGGGTATACATAGCCACATCATATTCCGGCAGTTCATCGAAGAAATCAATTTTTTCCGGAATATCCGGGAAGACCTCGATCCTCGTCTTCATCAGTTCAAGGATTTTATCTTTATCCACATCTTTCTTTACCGCCTGATCTACAAACGGAAGTGCATACTTCTTGTATGCTTCGTAATCCATGTTCTTGATGTATTCGCCGTTCATCCAGCGCAGCTTCACCATATCGAACACAGCCGGAGATTTATTCACGCGCTTATAATCGAAAGCTTTGATCAGATCCTGTAAGGAGAAGATCTCCTCTGTTCCTTCCGGACTCCATCCGAGAAGAGCGACATAGTTGATGATCGCTTCCGGCAGGAAACCAAGCTCCAGCAGGTCTTCGAAGGAAGAGTGACCGGAACGTTTGCTGAGTTTATGGTGCTCTTCATCTGTGATCAGCGGAAGGTGCACAAATACCGGAGGCTCCCAGCCGAAGGCATCATACAGACGGATATACTTCGGTGTGGAAGAAAGGTACTCGTTTCCTCGTACGACATGCGTGATCCCCATAAGGTGGTCATCGACAACGTTTGCGAAGTTGTAAGTCGGATAGCCGTCGGATTTGATCAGCACCATATCATCGAGTTCTGCATTCTCTACCGTAATCTCTCCGTAAATGTCGTCAAAGAAGGAAGTGGTTCCCTCATTCGGGATATTCTGGCGGATAACAAACGGTTCTCCTGCTGCAAGCTTCGCCTCAACTTCTTCCTTTGGAAGATGCAGACAATGCTTGTCATAAAGCATGATCTCTTTGCCTGCCACGGTCTGCTTCAGCGTTTCCAGACGTTCTTTCGTACAGAAGCAGTAATAAGCCTCTCCCTTTTCCACCAGCTGTTTTGCGTAGTCCATGTAAATACCACATGCGACGCGCTCGGACTGTACATACGGACCGCAGTCACCCGGTTTGTCCGGACCTTCATCATAATCCAGACCGGCTTCTTCCATTGTATTGTAGATAATCTCAAGAGCGCCCTCAAAGAAACGTTCCTGATCGGTATCTTCAATACGCAGGATGAACTCGCCGTCTTCATGGCGGGCGATCAGATACTCATATAATGCTGTTCTTAAGTTTCCTACATGCATCCTTCCCGTAGGGCTCGGTGCATATCGTGTTCGGATTTTCATGTGTCACCTCAGATGTTTTTTTATTTTGCTTCAATATATTTTTTAGCTGTCAGAAGTTCCGCAAGCAGGATCGCACCGCCGGCAGCGCCGCGGATCGTGTTGTGGGAAAGTCCGACAAATTTGTAATCAAAGAGCGTATCTTCACGAAGACGGCCAAGGCTTACGCCCATGCCTTTCTCGTAGTCTCTGTCGATTTTCGGCTGCGGACGGGTATCGTCTTCAAAATACTGAATAAACTGCTTCGGAGCACTCGGAAGTTCCAGTTCCTGCGGAGCACCTTTAAAAGCTGCCCATCTTTCCAGGATTTCTTCTTTCGTCGGCTTCTTTTCGAAGTTTACGAAAACAGCTGCGGTATGTCCGTCCTGAACGGCAACACGCAGACACTGCGCGGTGATCAGCGGAGCTTTTGCAGGAACGATTTCTCCCTTTTCCGGATCGACGGTTCCCCAGACACGAAGCGGCTCAAGCTCGCTCTTCTCTTCTTCTCCGCCGATATACGGGATGACGTTTTCTACCATCTCCGGCCAGTCAGCAAAGGTTTTTCCTGCTCCGGAAATTGCCTGATAGGTGCAGACAGCAACTTCTTTCGGGCCGAATTCTTTCAGCGCTTCTAAAGCCGGTGTATAGCTCTGGATCGAGCAGTTCGGTTTTACTGCTACAAAACCACGTGTGGTTCCCAGACGTTTTTTCTGATACTGAATGACTTCAAGATGTGCGTCGTTGATCTCCGGAATTACCATCGGAACATCCGGTGTCCAGCGATGCGCAGAGTTGTTGGAAACAACCGGGGTTTCCGTCTTTGCATAAGCATCTTCAAATGCACGGATCTCTTCTTTTGTCATATCAACTGCACTAAAGCAGAAATCCACTTCTTTTGCATTTTCTTCAATATCGTTGATGTTTCTGACAACAGTGTTCTTTAAACGCTCCGGCATCGGAACGGCCATTTTCCAGCGTTTTCCAACAGCCTCTTCATACGTCTTTCCTGCGCTTCTTTCAGAAGCTGCAAGCAGAACGACCTCAAACCACGGATGTCCTTCCAGAAGCGTTACGAAACGCTGTCCTACCATGCCGGTTGCACCAAGGATGCCGACTCTTAATTTCTTTTCCATAATGTTCCCTCTTTCTTTTGTTTTCCCGTTTAAATAGTTACCTATTTATTAATAATAGACTAAACTATAAGCCAAATTTTGATAATAATCAACAAAAATCTGCGCTTTAGCGAATTAAAGTCTGAGTTTTGTTCCCTTGGTGTCTCGCTTCGCCAGCTTCAGTTTCATCAGTTCCACATCTTTATTGTGGTATTTGATTGAAGTCTTATCGCCAAATCCGACAATATAGACCTTATCAATCTCATCGCCGTCCGTCAGCTTGATGCCGCGGACACCGACCGCGCCCTTCTTCTTTTCCGGAACTTCACTGAGCTTAAACCGCAGGAAGACTCCTTCTTTTGTCTGAAGGACGACCATCTTCGTCGTTACGAATTTATCTTTTGCTTCCGCCTTTTCTGCTTTTGCCGCAGGGGCTGCATCCTCATCTTCATCCAGTCCGACGATGCTGCTGCTTCCGTCATTGATATCAATAAACTCGAAGGTCAGCTGATCATCTTCCGGATCGATATAGTCGCTGATGCCGTCATCGAATCCGCCGGTGATCGCAACTCCGCCGCTCTCCTCTTCCTCTTCTTCTCCGTCATACACTTTCTGACGGGTTGCGTCAAAGAGGTCGATGCTGACGACTTCATCACCGTCTGCAAGCTTGGTTGCCGACGCGGAAAGACGGGACATATCGAACTCCGAGGCATCTACAAACTTCATCATACCCTTCTTCGTCGTAAAGAGCATCATATGCATCTTCAGCTGTCCGAGCGGGCAGATCTGCAGGATATCCTCTTTCGCGCTGGAATAATTGCAGAGGTTGTCGATCGGGATGCCTTTATCTTTCGGCTTCTTCATCGGAACCTTCAGCACTTTCAGCTGATGCACCATACCGGTCTGCGTAAAGATACAGATACGGTCGGTGTTCATGCAGCGCAGAACATATTTATATTCTTTATCGATCGTGTCCACGTTGCGCTCATAAGCAGCCGGCTCGATCAGCTTCGAATATCCGAAACGGTCCATCAGGAAGACGACTTCCTGTTCTTTGACCTTTTCTTCTTCATAAACAGCTGCCTCTGCATCGAGGATCTCTGTCTTTCTTTCATAGCCGTATTCTTTCTTGATCTGCTCAAGTTCCTTGATGATGACTTTTTTCATTGCGCTCTTTTCACCAAGAATCTTTTCGAATTCGGCGATCTCTTTGATCAGCTTGTTGTAATCTTCATTCAGCTGTTCGATTTCAAGACCGATGAGTTTTGCAAGACGCAGGTCAAGGATCGCCTGTGCCTGACGCTCCGTAAAGTCGAGTTTCGAAGCCTGCTTTTCAGACTCTTTGCTCTTGAATTTGATATCTTTTGTTTCGCCGCGGGTCAGGCAGGCTTTTGCCTGTGAGATACTTCTCGATCCGCGGATCACTTCGATGATCAGGTCGATGATATCGCAGGCTCTGATCAGACCTTCCTTGATCTCTTTCTGTTCTTTATCTTTTGCAAGAAGCGTATTGTACTTACGCGTATTGATCTCATACTGGAAATCGATGCAATGTCCAAGGATGCCTTTCAGTCCAAGTACTTCCGGACGGCCGTCTACGATCGTCAGCATATTGACGCCGAAGGTGTCCTCCAGCTTTGTCTTTTTATAAAGCATGTTTTCGATCTTGACCGGATCCGCACCCTTCTTCAGTTCCAGAACGATCCTGGTTCCTTCTTTGGAAGACTCGTTCGAGACATCGACGATATCCGTTGTCTTCTTGCTTTCCACGAGATCGCAGACATCCAGAATAAACTTGCCGATGTTTGCGCCGATCATGGTATACGGGATCTCCGTGATCACGAGTTTATCACGGTCTGATTTTCTTTTTCCCTGCTCAAGAACGACCTTGCCGCGCAGCTTGATCTTGCCGACTCCGTTTTCATAGATTTCTTTTAAGTCCGATTTATTGGTCACGATACCTCCGGTCGGAAAATCCGGACCCGGCATATACTCCATCAGCTCTTCGGTCGTGATCGAACTTTTCTTCATCATAGCGATCATGGCATCGATCACTTCGTTCAGGTTGTGCGTCGGGATGCTCGTTGTCATACCGACCGCAATGCCTTCCGCTCCATTGATCAGCACATTTGGCACACGAACCGGAAGAACCGCCGGCTCGCGCTCCGTCTCATCAAAGTTCGGTACGAAATCCACGACGTCTTTATCCAGATCTGCCAGGTAGACATCCTGTGTAAATTTCTGAAGTCTCGCTTCGGTATAACGCATTGCAGCCGCACCGTCTCCTTCGATCGAGCCGAAGTTTCCATGTCCGTCTACCAGCGGCATTCCCTTTTTAAACTCCTGCTCCATAACGACCAGAGTCTCATAGATCGAAGAATCGCCGTGCGGGTGATATTTACCCATCGCATCTCCGACGATACGGGCGGATTTTCTGTGCGGTCTGTCACTTCTAAGGCCGAGCTGGCTCATCGCGTAAAGGACGCGGCGCTGAACCGGCTTTAAGCCGTCCCGGACATCCGGGACTGCTCTGGCGCAGATGACGCTCATGGCATAATCGATATACGATTTCTGCATGACGTCGGAATATTCACTGTTTATTATTTTTTCTGGCATATATTTCTCACTCTTTCTTTATGTTACATCTCCCGGGAAATCCAGCGAAAAACCTTGCTAATCACAGCTGACTTGCAAACTGCTCGCAACGGCTCACCGAAGCATCAGTGTTACACGTCCAGTTCCGCCATCACGGCGTTGTCGTGGATGAATTTCTTTCGCGGGGCGACGTCAGATCCCATCAGCATCTCTGTCACTTCGGATGCCATGCGGGCGTCGTCGATCTCCACTTTCTTTAATACGCGGTTTTCCGGATCCAGTGTTGTCTCCCAAAGCTGCTCCGCATCCATCTCTCCAAGACCTTTATATCGCTGGAGAGTAAAATCGCCTTTATGCGTTGCACGGTATTTTTCCAGAGCCGCATCGTCATATAGATATTCTTCTTCTCCCTTTTTCGGGATCGCTTTATACAGCGGCGGCGTTGCAAGATAGACATGGCCTGCCTGGATCAGCTCCGGCATAAAGCGGTAGAAGAACGTCAGAAGCAGCGTTGCGATATGGGATCCGTCAACATCGGCATCGGTCATGATAATGATCTTGTTATAACGGAGTTTGGAAATATCGAAATCGTTTCCGTATCCTTCCGAAAAGCCACAGCCAAATGCCTGGATCATGGTCTTGATCTCCGCATTCGCGAGCACTTTATCGATGGAAGCTTTCTCCACGTTCAGGATCTTTCCACGGATTGGAAGGATCGCCTGGGTTCTGCGGTTACGCGCGGTCTTTGCGCTTCCGCCTGCGGAATCTCCCTCGACAATAAACACTTCACATTCTTCCGGTTTACGGCTTTCGCAGTTTGCCAGTTTTCCGTTGCCTTCCATAACAAACTTCGTTTTGGAAAGCATGTTTGTCTTGGTCTTTTCTTCGGCTTTGCGGATCTTTGCGCTCTTTTCCGCGCATGCGATCGTTGCCTTCAGGTTTTCAATGTTTTTATCAAAATAGCGCTCTAACTGTTCGCCGGTAATATCGCTGGTTACTTTCTGCGCGTCCGGGTTGTCCAGCTTTGTCTTCGTCTGTCCTTCAAAACGGGGATCCGGATGCTTGATCGCGACGATCGCCGTCATGCCGTTTCTGGCGTCCGCGCCTGTAAAATTCTCATCCTTATCTTTCAGGATACCAAGCTCTCTCGCATAGGAGTTGATCAGCTGGGTAAAGCGGGCTTTGAATCCCGTTATATGCGTTCCGCCTTCCTGTGTATAAATATTGTTGCAGAAGCCGAGGATGTTTTCCTGGAAATCATTTGTAAACTGGAACGCTGCCTCAAGTTCGATGCCTTCTTCTTTTCCGTTAAAATAAACGATCGGTGCAGCA